>DASPRK010000225.1:0-16696 GCA_035624495.1 Methylomirabilis sp. (SeqCode)
GCAGCTCGTCATTGGCGTGGTAATAGTCAGCCGGGCGAATGCCCCCGGCCGTGAGCGCTGCGACCTCCTGCGCCGTCAGCCCGAACAGGAAGAAATTCTCCGCCCCGACTTCGTCGCGCAGTTCGATGTTGGCTCCGTCGAAGGTGCCAATGGTGAGCGCGCCGTTCATGGCGAACTTCATGTTGCCGGTGCCGGAGGCCTCCTTGCCGGCGGTCGAGATCTGCTCCGACAGGTCGGCCGCCGGATATACCCGCTGGCCGTTGGTCACGTTGTAATTCGGTAGGTACACCACTTTCAACCGGTCGCGCACCGCCGGATCGCGGTTCACCACGTCACCCACCGAGTTGATGAGCTTGATCATCAGTTTGGCCATGCGATAACCGGGGGCGGCCTTGCCGCCGAAGATGAAACTGCGCGGCGGGATGTCCGCACCGGGATCGGATTTGAGGCGGCGATACAGCGCGATGACATGCAGGATGTTGAGGTGCTGGCGCTTGTACTCGTGGATGCGTTTGACCTGCACGTCGAATATGGAATCCGGGTCGATCGCGACGCCGATCTGCCGGTGCACGAACGTAGCGAAGTCGCGCTTGTTGGCGCGCTTGATCTCGCGCCATTTCCAGCGGAACCCCGCGTCTTCGGCATACGGCTCGAGCCGGCGCAGCTGCGCCAGGTCCTTGATCCAGCCGTCGCCGATGGTCTTGCGAACCAGGCCCGACAGGCGCGGGTTGCTCAGCAACAGCCAGCGCCGGGGCGTTACGCCGTTGGTCATGTTGCGAAACTTTTCCGGCCACAGCTCGTGGAAGTCCTTGAGCACGTCCTGCCGCAGGAGCTGCGAATGCAGATCGGCCACGCCGTTGATCGAGTGGCTGCCGACGCAGGCCAGGTGCGCCATGCGCACGTAGCGCTCGCCGCTTTCGTCCACCAGCGACAGGCGCGCAAGGCGCGCCTCGTCGCCGAGAAAACGCATGCGCACCTCGTCGAGAAAACGCGCGTTGATCTCCAGGATGATCTCCAGGTGCCGTGGCAATACCTTGCGGAACATCGGCAACGGCCAGCGCTCCAGCGCCTCCGGCAGCAGCGTGTGGTTGGTGTAGGCGAAAGTGCGGCGCGTGATCGACCAGGCCGGCTCCCAGTCCATGCCGTGCTCGTCCACCAGCAGCCGCATGAACTCGGCGACGGCGATGGCCGGGTGGGTGTCGTTCAACTGCACCGCGAACTTTTCGTGGAACCGCTCGAGCGGTATCCGCTGCGTTCGCAGGACGCGCAGCATGTCCTGGAGCGAGCACGACACGAAGAAAAACTGCTGCTCCAGCCGCAGCTCCTTGCCTTGTGTCGGCTCGTCGTTCGGGTACAGCACCTTGCTCAGGTTTTCCGAAACGATCTTCTTGTTGACCGCGCCGTAATAGTCGCCGCGGTTGAACACCGCGAAGTCGAAGGACTCCGGCGCCTCGGCGCGCCACAGGCGCAAGGTGTTGGCGGTATGGGTGCGATAGCCAAGGATCGGCGTGTCATACGGAATGCCGTTGACGATCTTGTTCGGCATCCAGCGCACGCGCGCGCGTCCGCGCTCGTCGGTGTAGCGCTCGGTGTGGCCGCCGAAGCCGACCTGCACCGCCCACTCGGGACGGATCAGTTCCCAGGGGTTGCCGTGGCACAGCCACTTGTCGGTCTTTTCCACTTGCCAGCCGTTAACGATGTCCTGGTGGAAGATGCCGAACTCGTAGCGGATGCCGTAACCAAGCGTCGGGATCTCCAGTGTCGCGAGCGAGTCGAGAAAACACGCGGCCAGCCGCCCCAGGCCGCCGTTGCCCAACCCGGGTTCCTCCTCCTGCTGCAGCAGCTCGTCGAAATCGAGGCCGAGCTCGGCGACGGCCAGTTTCACTTGTTCGTAGATGCCGAGGTTGATCAGGTTGTTACCGAGATGCGGGCCCATCAGGAACTCGGCCGATAGATACGCGACCGTGCGCGAGCCCTGGCGAGTATAGGCGTTGGCGGTGCTGACCCAGCGCTGCAACAGGCGGTCGCGCACCACATACGCGAGCGCCATGTAGTAATCGTTGCGCGTGGCCAGCGCCGGGAACTTGCCCTGCATGTAAAACAGGTTGTCGAGGAACGCGCGCTTGAGCGATTCCGTGGTCAGCGCGGTGCGATCGTTCTCGGCCGGCGCGTCGGCGGGCGCAATGTGCGATGAAGCCTCCACAGGCTTGCCTCCCCCCTCCGGATCGTTGAAATTGGCAAAACGTGTTTGCAATTTTTGTGCGCGCGCGGCGGCGATTGCACCAGACGCAACGCGAAGGGGTAACGCGCGTGGTTTCAAGCGGTTAGCGGCAGCATCGTGCCGACGGAGCGCGCCCGCGTGACGGCCACCCGGGAAGAAATGCGCTGTAACGGAACCGGCATGCACCGCGATGCACGGTTTCGGTGCCTGAATCGGAACCGACGGCCGGGCAAAAAACCAAGCAGTCCGGGCATTTTTCAATGCGAGGGCGACGGCCCAAGAAATCGCGCCGCAGCCGTTGACCATCTGGCAGCCGCGCAACAAAGCTGGCATCATTTTCTCAATCCGTTACTCATTTCAAAGTGGAGGTCACACCGATGGCGATCAAGAAGAAAGCCAAGACCAAAACCAAGAAAAAGAAAAAGGCCACCCCCGCCCGCAAGGCCGGTGTCAAGAAGGCCGCACCCAAGATAAGCGCGGCCAAAAAGAAAACCGCGGCAAAACCCAAGGCCGCGGGTAAGGCAATCAAGGCGGTCGCCCGCAAGGCGGCGCCGATGCCACAACCGTCCGCGCCGGCTGCGCCGCCCGGCATGGAGCGCATCGGCATCGTCACGCACTACTACAATCATCTCTCGGTCGCTATCGTGCAACTCGAAACCGGCAGCCTGCGCGTGGGTGACATGATTCACATCAAGGGACACACCAGCGACTTCTCGCAGCGGGTCGAATCCCTGGAAATCGACCACGTGCACGTGGACGAAGCCCGCCCTGGCCAGTCCTTCGGCCTGCGCGTGAAAGAACACGCGCGCGAGCACGACGTGGTTTACAAGGCCAAGCCATAACCCGCGCGGCGCGCCACTGCGCGTGCGAAAGACAAAAGATTTTCCCGGAATGCCTGAACCACCGAGACTTGGCGTCCGGTTCCGTCGCGTGGAATGATTTCTGTCCCCATTTATTTTTTGCGCAGTAAGGTGCAAATGGGAATTGCGAAACATCCGTCCGTCGTGACCATGCCGGCAACGGAACCGCCCTATCCTTCGATAGCGGAATTTCTGTTCAAGAAATTCCCGAATGTTTCCCGCGACCGCTGGGCGGAGCGCATGCTCGAAGGCAAGGTGCTGGATGACCAGGGCCGGCCCATCACGTCAGAGACGCCGTATTCCCCTTCCAAGCGGATATTTTATTTCCGCGAATCCGATAACGAGCCGGTGATTCCTTTTGCGGAGCAAATCCTGTTCCAAAATGACGAGATCCTGGTGGCTTGCAAGCCGCATTTTCTGCCCGTGACTCCGGGGGGCCGTTATGTGGAGGAATGTCTATTGAACCGCCTGCGCACCCGAACCGGCATTGCCGATCTGGCGCCGCTCCACCGGCTCGATCGCGAGACCGCGGGCATCGTCATTTTCTCCGTCAACCCGAACACTCGCGGCTGTTACCACGAGCTCTTCATGCACGGGCAAGTGGAGAAGACCTATCACGCGTTGGCCGAAGTGAATCAGCCGCCGCGGGAAATCCACTGGACCGTCGAAAACCGGATCGTCCGCGGCGAACCGCGATTCCGGATGAAAACCGTCGCGGGTGTCGCCAATGCCCGCTCGCGCATCCGGCTCCTGGAAGTGAAAGGCAACCGCGGGCTGTTCAGCCTGCAGCCGGTGACCGGCAAGACCCATCAGCTGCGGCTGCACATGAGCGGCCTGGGGTTCGGGATCGTCAACGACCGGGTTTATCCGGAGCTGCAGCCGGAACGAGAAGATGATTTCCACCGGCCGCTCCAGCTCCTTGCGAGGCGGATTCGGTTCCATGACCCCGTCGCCAATCAAAGCAGGGAGTTTCTATCCGAACGGGAGCTGTCGTGGTGACTCCGTAGAAAGAGAACGTCGACTCATTGCCGCCGCGGCTGATTCTCAATCGATCGTGGGAATCGGCCGGGTTCTTGGCAACCTCGGTGCCACCCTGTGCGATGTCGCCTTGCGGGCCACGAGGTGGCCGGAGTTTTGTTCACATGGCTCGTGGGAACGTGCCGAGCCATGTCCGGTGCCGGGTACATCTTACGCCTGCTTCCACCGGCGCACGCCGAAGGCCACCAACCACCCCGGCAATTCATCTGCCGGCATCGGCTTGGCGATTCCGAAGCCCTGGGCCATGTTGCAATCGTTGGCGCGGAGCCAGGCCAGGTCGTCCGCAGTTTCCGCGCCTTCGCCGGCGACGCGCAGGCCGAGCGCGTGACACAGCATGATCGTCGATTTGACGATGGCCGCGTTCTTCGGCGTTTCGGCCACAGCGCGAATGAAGCTGCGGTCGATCTTGAGCTCGTGCACCGGCAGCGTCTGGAGGTAGGCGAGCGAAGCGCGGCCGACGCCGTAGTCGTCGATCGCGAGTTTGAGCCCAAGTTCCGCCAGTGCGTTGAGATGGGTCAACGCGAGCTCCGGGTCGTCCATCAGCGCGCTCTCGGTGATCTCGAGACACAAAGCGTTTGCCGGCAAGCCGTGCATGCCGACCAATTGCCGCAGACGATCAATGAGTTTGGAATTCAGAAGATCAAGCGCGGAAAGGTTGACCGCCGGCACGACATCGATCCCGATCTTGCGCCAATGCGCGACCTGCGCCACCGCCGCTTCGATCACCCAGGGCGTCAGCTCGCGGATGAACCCGGTCTTTTCCGCGAACGGAATGAAACTCCCCGGCGGCACCAAACCGCGTTGCGGGTGCTGCCAACGCAGCAGCGCCTCGACTTCCGTGACCTGGCGGCTGGCGAGATCGAGCTTCGGCTGGTAGTAGAGCAGGAACTCCCCGTGCGCCATGGCCTCGCGCATCTCCCAGATCAACGACAGCTGTTCCGGCTGGGGCTCCTCGCCGGCCTCGGCGGCGAAAGCAATGCCGCTGTGCCGGCGCTTGGCCGCGTACATGGCAAGTTCCGCGCGCCGGTGCAGCGTGACGGCGTCGCGGCCGTCGTCCGGAAACAACGCCACCCCGAGACTGGCATCCACGTCGAGCCGGTGACCGTCGAGAGTGAACGGATGACGCAAGGCCGCAATCAGCGATTCGGCGAAAGCGGCGGCGGCCTCACGGTCCGCATTGCGCAACAGGAAAACGAATTCGTCACCCCAGAACCGGCCGACCAGATTGTCTGCGGACTGGAAGGAACCTATCCGCAAGGCAATCTCGTTCAGCAGCCGGTCACCGACCGGGTGCCCGAGGGCGCTGTTGATCGGCGCGAAGCGGTCGAGGTTCATGACCAGCACCGCGCCGCGGCTCCCCGGCGTCAGGTGGTTGAACTCCTCGATGAAGCGCGTGCGGTTGGGCAGGCCAGTGAGGCTGTCTTCGTACGCGAGTTTGAGAATTTTTTGTTCGCGGTCAGCGACGCGCTCGCGCATGTGATCGAAGCTCGTCGCCAGCTGGCCGATTTCATCGGAAGTCAGCCGCGGCACCGGCTCGGCATAGTCGCCGGATTCAATGCGGCGCGCGGCGCCGGCGAGCACGTTCACCGGCCGCACGATGCGCCGCGCCAGCATGACGCTGCCGAAGGAGAAAATTCCCACCCCGGCGAGCACGATGGTCCACAGCACGTGTTGCTGCGACTGGAACGGCGCCCTGGCCTGTTCGACCGAGCGCTGCAGCGCCACGCCGGAATCCTTTCCCAGCGCCATGAAAACCGTCTGATAATGCTCGCCGTCCACGCGCAGTTCCTCGGGCATCCCGGTCGCGAGGCCAGCCAGGGCGTTCGACAACGCCGCGCGCTTCGACGAATCCAGCGACGAGGCGAGCACCGTCACGCCGGCGGCGTTGCGGCGTATCACGCTGACCGCGAGGCCGGTGATGCCGGAGAGATCGTGCGCCCAGCGGTCGTCGACCAGGAAACCCATCGCCACCCAGGCGATCCGCTGCGGCGCGAGGATCGGAACCACAACGACCTGATACATCCGGCCGTCCTTCATCTGCTTGTACCCGGAACTTTTGCCCGCAGACTCGGCGTCGGACAACAGGTCCGGAAATGGAACGGTGCGGTCCGCCGAGCCGATGTTCTGGGTGTCGGCGATCAGGTGCCCGTCGGGATGAATCACCATCATCACCTGGGCGCCGATGCGCAGGCCGTGGTTGCGGATGACGGACTGGATCGTGGGCCGGTCCTGGGTGGCGATGGCCTCGCGGAACGCAAAGTCCGCGGCCAGCACCGTGGCCGCGGTCTCGAGCTGGCGCCGGTTCTGTTCCATCAGCAGCGAGAATACCTGCGCACCCGCCGCCAGCTCGCGCTCGATCTCGGCCGCGACAATGCGCGCATTGCTGCGGGTGACGAGCGCCAGCACCAGCGCCATCACCAACACGAGCAGGCCGACGAAGACGATGACGATACGGCGCTGGAGCGACTGGAAAATCATCGTTAGTGCGACGGCGTGGATCCGATCGACGCGCTGACCCCGATAACCGGCGTCGTGCCTTGAGCATAAGACGCCCTGCCGCTGCGATGACAAAACATCGTGAAAGGTTTCATCTTTGATCGAGCATCGCGAAATTTCAGAAGAGCCATTGGCATGCGTTACTTTCGTTTCAATGCGATACCGGATCAATAATGTTGATCTTTGTCGAGCGGCGGTTTCGGCTTGACGACCCGCGGGGATACGTCCAGCGCCTGCGTCAGCCGCAGCGGTGCCGCGCCGACCTTCACGGTGCGCGCCGCCAGTTCGCGTTTCTCGCGCGGGTGCCACCAGCGCAGCCGGTACGATCCCGGCGGGACATGGGCGATGTGCGCGCGCCCCTTGGCGTCGGTCTTGGCGAAGTACGGCGTATCGACGACCAGGACATAGGCCTCCATCCAATCGTGGATGTTGCAGCCGAGAGCGACCTCGCCGGGCTTGTCGAACACAATGGGCTTTTCCGGCTTGCCCGCGTAGAGCTTGATCTCGAAAGTCTTGGCTGGCGAGAACGAATACAAATGATGCTTGAAGGGATCCTGGTTGGGGAACTCGATCGCGGTGCCGGTCTGCACTACCGTCATGTAGGGAATCAGTTCGCGGTCACGTTGCGCGATGGTGACCGTCGGCAGCGGCCCGCGCGCGTAGCCTGCCACCGGTTCGAGCGCTACCGCCGCGTCCTCGAGCGGCTGACCCGCCGACGTCGTGGCCATGGCATCGACGTCACCGGCGTGCGCGCTCGCGCCGGCCAGCAGGAACGCCGTGCAGCAGACTGCGCGAAAATGCATTAAGGAGCAATTTTGATCGCGGGGGCAATCTGCCAGATCTCGGTCGCCAGCTCGCCGTCGCGATAGACCAGCACGTGCCAGGCCTTGACCGGTTTTTCGCCGCCATATTCCGCCGCAACCTCGAACGCGGTTCCTTTCGGATTGCTATACGACTCGAGCTTGCCCAGTTTCGCCGGGCGCGGCTTGCCGTGGTTGGCGGCGATAAATTTCTTCCACACCTCGCCGATCGCCGCCTTGCCGCGGTAGCGGCCGTCGAGCGGACCGCCGACCCAGTCCATGTAGGCGTCTTCCGGGTAATCGCGCATCAACGCGTTCAGGTCTCCGGCGGCGATGGCTTGCAGGTGCGCCTTGGCCTTGGACTCGTCCAGCGGACCGGCCTGCGCCACCGGGATAAAACCAAACAACCAGGAACAGGCGATGATGAACGCGAAACGAAGCATCGGTTCCTTACGGGAATATGGCTGGAAAATCATGGTTACCCTCCTCAAACTAAGCTGGCCACGGCGTCAATTGAGTATAGATAGCGCCGCTTGTGGCCGCCATTCACGGAGCCGGGCGTAAATCCGGTACCGGATCACGATTTTCCACGAATGCGCCGGGTAATGCCGGTAATCCGGCAGTGGACCGAACATGCGCTTTCTCACCCCAGATCGTTCTCGAGCACCACGCGGTAGCGCGCCTTGCCGGCGGCGAGGTGGGCCAGGGCTTCGTTGACGCGGCTCATCGGGAAGGTTTCGACCACGGGCTCGATGCGGTGGCGCGCGCAGAAGTCGAGCATCGTGCTCAGCGTCGCGGGCGATCCCGTCGGCGATCCGGACAGGCTTGCCTGTCCGCCAATCAGCGAAAACGCCGGCACTGGAATCGGTGACGGCACGATGCCGACGATATGCAGCCGGCCGCCGGGTGCGAGCGCGGCGAGGTAAGCGTCCCAGTCGAGATCGGCGTCGACGGTGGAGATAATGAAATCGAGCGAGCCGGCGATTTTCTTCAGGAGCGCCCCGTGGCGCGAGTGCAGCACGCGGTGCGCGCCCATCTGCAGGGCGGCGGCGCGCTTGGCGTCGGTGGAGGTGAAGGCGGTCACGTCGCAGCCCCACTTGTTGAGGAACTGCAGCGCCAAGTGACCGAGTCCGCCGATGCCGATCACGCCGACGCGCTGCGTCGGTTTCACGTCGAACTGCACCAGTGCGTTGAACACCGTGATGCCGGCGCAGAACAGCGGCCCGGCCTTGCGGGCCTCGAGCCCCGCCGGCAGCGGCACCGCCCAGGCCGCCTGGCAGCGCAGTTTATTGGCAAAGCCGCCGTGGCGGCCGACAATGGTCTGCTCGGCTTGCGGGCACAGGTTGTGGTTCCCGCCCATGCACTGGCGGCAGATCATGCAGCTTCCGCTGAACCAGCCGACCCCGACGGTGTCGCCGAGATTCAGATGTTTTACGTGCGCGCCGAGCTGCGCGATTTGACCTACGATCTCATGCCCGGGCACCAGCGGATAGTCGCTGTCGCCCCACTCATTGCTGACCATGGCCAAGTCGGAGCGGCACACCCCGCAGGCGATGACGTCGATCTCGACCTGATCCGGGCCGAGCGCGCCGGCATCGTATTCGATGCGCTTGAAGCGGCCCTTGGCTTTGTGGACGGCGTAGGCCTGGAACATGAGATTATCGACCGGGCACGATCGTTCTTAATTGTAAGTCGATTCGACTAGACCTTAACGCATTTCCGCGACGCCCGGGTGTGCCGGGACAACAAAAAATCATATGGATTTCCCGGTTGTTGCGACGGCTTGATCTTGGGAGGATTTCGAGCATACGCTGGTAGTTTCCGACTTGCCAGGGTAAGGGACATGCCCCAAGTCACGTTCACGCCCAATCTCCAGCGTCACCTCGCCTGCCCGCCGCGCGCGGTGCCCGGTCGCACCGTCGCCGCGGCGCTGCACGCAGTGTTTGCCGACAATCCTCTGCTGCGCGGCTACGTGCTGGACGACCAGGGACAACTGCGCCGGCACGTGACGATCTTCATCGACGGCAAGATGATCTACGATCGCGCGCACCTGACCGACCCGGTGCGCGAAGAAAGCGAAGTCTTCGTGGTGCAGGCGCTTTCCGGAGGGTGAGCCGGAATTTCGCGCACGCACTTAACGTGCCTACGCGCCGGCGAACGCCCGGTCATGGGCGAAACGGCGGTGCCGCGAATGTCCGGTGGACATTCGCGGCGCTGAGCGGGCAAGTCAGGAGGACTTGCCCTGGACCGGCCAAGCGAAGCAGGACGCGAAGCGCTGGCCGGGCGGGGATCATTGAAACCGAAATGTTACGCCATGGAAGGCGGGTCACGGTCGCCAGGAGGATCCATGAGCAATCGAATCTACGTCGCCACCCGCAAAGGATTGATTACGCTCGCGCGCGGCAAGGACGCGCGCTGGCACTTCGAGCAAACCGATTTTCTCGGCGATCCGGTGACGATGGTGCTGCCGGACGCGCGCGACGGCCGCGTGTACGCCGCGCTCAGGCTCGGCCACTTCGGACCGAAACTGCGCCGCACCCACGATGGAAAGAGCTGGGAGGAATGCGCCACACCCACCTTTGCGCCCGCCGCCGCGGGCGCACCGAAAGCGGCGTCGGTGGATCAGATCTGGTCGCTCGAGGCGGGCGGGCGCAACGAACCGCGCACGCTGTGGGCCGGCACGATCCCGGGCGCGCTTTTTTGCTCGCGCGACGGCGGCGATTCCTGGATGCTCATCGAATCGCTGTGGGATCGCCCGGAGCGCAAGGAATGGTTCGGCGGGGGTTACGACCAGCCGGGCATCCACTCGATCTGTGTCGACCCGCGCGACGCCCGACGCGTCGCGATCGCGCTGTCCTGCGGCGGCGTGTGGGTCACGGCCGACGCGGGCGCCAACTGGCAAGTTCGCGCCCAGGGCATGCGCGCGGCGTACATGCCGCCGGAGCGGGCCTACGAGCCCAATGTCCAGGACCCGCATCGCCTGGTGCAGTGCCCGGCCAACCCCGACGTTTACTGGGTGCAGCATCACAACGGCATCTTTCGTTCCACCGACGGCGCCGCGAGCTGGCACGAGATGACGCACGTCAAACCGTCGGCGTTCGGTTTTGCCGTCGCGGTCCACCCGCGCGATCCCGACACCGCGTGGTTCGTCCCGGCGGTCAAGGACGAATGCCGCGTACCGGTGGATGAAAAACTGGTGGTGACGCGCACACGCGACGGCGGCAAGAGCTTCGAGGTGCTGTATCTCGGCCTTCCGCAGGATCACGCCTACGATCTGGTTTACCGCCACGGACTGGACGTGGACGCTTCGGGCAACCGGCTGGCGATGGGCTCGACCACGGGCAATCTGTGGCTTTCAGAAAACGAGGGCGATTCCTGGCAGAGCCTGGGGGCGCACCTGCCGCCGATTTACGCCGTGCGGTTCGGGGCGTAACGTCGCGGCCCCGCGCCCGACGTCAGCGTTGCTTGCGACGCGCCACCGATGGCCTCCTGGCCTCGGCGCCGTCGTCGTGGCAATACGGCGCGCGGGCGATCAGTCTGGGCGACGCCAGCTCTTCCAGTATCGGGCAATCCGGACGGTCGTCGCCATGACAGTGCTGCGCCAGGTGTTCCAGCGTCGCTTTCATCGCCTGCATCTCGCCGATCTTCTCGTCCAGCTCGCGGATATGTTCCAGCGTCAGCTGCTTGACCTTGCCGCTCGGGCGCCGGCGGTCGCGCCAGAGCTTGAGCAGTTGCGCGATCTGTTTGGTGGAGAAGCCGAGGTTGCGCGCCTGTTTGATGAAGCGCAGTTCGTGAATCTCGTTGCCGGAATAGGTCCGGTAACCGGCCTCGGTGCGCCTGGCTCTGGGGATCAAGCCGATGTCCTCGTAGTGCCGGATCATCTTGGCCGAGACACCGGAGGCATCCGCGGCGCGGCCGATATTGAGGGAGTGGAACTCCATTATCGATCTCCTTACGATTTTCTTCGCGGTCGGTAAGGATACTGCGCGCTGAGATCGCGCAGTTGCGCTTCGAGATCGTGAATGCGGCCGAGCAGCGTCAGCGCCAGTGCCAGTCCCGGCACGTCCAGCTCGAAGTCGGTGCGCAGGCGACAGGCGGTGCGCGCGGTTACGATGCAGTCCGCGCGAAACGCCGGCGGCTCCGCCTGCGGATCGACCGGCGCGATGACGCCGTAGTCGGCCAGCTCGCGCAGATCCGCTTCCGACAGGCCCGACAGCCCGGCCAGATCCGTGAGCGACAACTCCTGCGGCTCATCGAGCCACAGCACTTCAGTGAGTTCGACTTTCATGTCTCCACTCCTGTGCGAAATGCCCGCGCGGGTTGAAGGTCGAGCCTTGCGCGAGTTGCTGGTACAGCGCGCGCTCGCGATCGCTGACCGCGCCCGGGACGACGATCTGCACCACCGCGTAAAGGTCGCCCTCGCCGTCGCGCGGCTTCGGCAAGCCGCGCTTGGCGAGCCGCAGTTTCTGTCCCGCATGCGTGCCCGGGGGCACTTTCAACCGCACCGGACCACCCGGAGTCGGCAGATCCACGGCGGTGCCAAGCACCGCTTCCCACGGGGCCAGCGGCAGGTCGAGATACAGATCGTGACCGCTGACGCGGAACAGCGGATGCGGATGCAGCACGATGTTCAAATACAAATCGCCGTTGCGCCCGCCGTTCATGCCCTTGCCGCCCTTGCCCGCCAGGCGCAGGCGTTGGCCGTCGGTGGCGCCCCTGGGAATGCGCGCCTTGACCACGTGCGGCACGCGATGCATCAAACCGTTCGCGTCGAACTCCGGCATGCTCAGGTCGAGCTCCACCTCGGTGCCGCGATACGCTTCTTCCAGCGTGATGTGCACCGCGACTTCGTAGTCTTCGCCGGGGATCGGGATTCTCCCGCGCTCCGCCCGAGCGTGAAAACGGCCGCCGCGCAGGCCGGCGAACAGGTCCGACAAGTCGATGTCCTCGAACGAAAATGGCGTCTCGCCGTACTGTTTCTGCCAGTCCGGCGGCGGGCGGAAATCCTGTCCGGGTTGATGGCTACCGAGCTGATCGTAGGCGGCGCGCTTTTCCGGGTTCTTCAGGGTTTCGTAGGCTTCCGCGACTTCCTTGAATTTTTCCTCCGCGCCCGCTTCCTTGGATACGTCCGGGTGATACTTGTGCGCGAGCTTGCGATACGCCTTCTTGATGTCGTCGGTGCCGGCGTTTTTCGCAACGCCCAGAATGGCGTAATAGTCTTTGTATTTCATCAGGGCCGTCCGTGGAGAAGGAGAAAAGGGGACGCGCCTATGATGCGCCCGGATGGATCGAAGTCAAGAATGCAGGTCGTGAAACGGCGCCGGTTGCATGCCGATGGGAGCGGCGTGGTTCAGCCGGCATCGTCAACACATCCACCACATCGGGCGTCGCCTGACTCATCGCGGGTTAGCCGTCCTTATCGGTGGTCTCGCCTTGTTCCGCGGGCAGTTCGGGATGATCGGCGAGTGGATTGCCGCCTTTCTCACGCTTGCGCAGCCGTTTTTTTTCCTGCGTTTTTTTCTTTTTCAGTTCCTTCTGGCGCTTCTGAAACTGATAGTTAGGTTTTGCCAATGTTGCGCCTCGTTCGGTTTACATGGACCGCTATGTTACGCCTCGCAGAAAATCTTTGTGCCGGTCTTTTTAAACGCCCCGGCCTTCCGTTCCGCAAAACGGGCCCGGGTGAGCTAACCCGCCTTTCGGGGGGCTACATGCCCTTGCGGGCCGCGCGCAGTTCCTGGTTTCACTCCTCGATGTCAGCGCGCCAGGTTTCGCCGTCGGACTGCCACCGCCGGTGCTGCTCCTGCATCTTCTGCTGGACGGTTTTGCTCATCGGACCCTTCCTCGCCGTAAACGACCGCAATGGGTGGGAGCCCTTTTCAACGAACGACCCCGACCGCCGTAACTATCTTCCGTTCCTCTTCTGCATGAGCGCTTCCTGTCCGAAATCCGCTGGTTCACGGGCGGGATCGTGAAATCTTTCCGGGCCAATCGCGCTCCGTCGAACTCGACGCTATTTCGATCCCAGAAACGCGACGACATCGTCGACGGCGTCGTCGGCGTACAGGTCCTTGAAGAAATGGTCCGAGCCTTCGATGATTCTCATCTGCACGCGCTTGCCGTCGACCATGGGCCCGCATTTCTTGTCCAGGTTTTTCACGACCTCGTCGTTGCCGGCGACCAGGAGCAGCGTCGGCTTCCGGATTTTCGACATCAGCGACGGTGTGTAGCGCCGGGAATCCGGGCCGTAGTACGACACAAACGATTCCGCCGTGACCGTGGTGTCACGACACAACGCCAGGAACGGCACGTGCTCGAGCGGTGTCCTGCCCTTGCCGGCTTTCACCAGCGACTCGGCGCGTGCCAGCAGCGGCGCCAGCGGCTTGCCGTAGTGATCCTGAAATTCCTGCGCGTCCTCGTCCTGCGTGGACGATCCCGGCGCCATCATCACCAGCGACTGGAGCAGCGGGTCGTCGTGCTCGGCCGCGTATATCGCGACCTGGTTGCCGCCGCGTGAATGCCCCAACAGCACGACGCCCTTGGCGCCGCGATCGCCGAGCCATTTCATCCAGGCGCCGATCTCGCCGACCGCATCGGTGTCTCTGTGCGTGCTCGGCTTGTTGCAGTCGTAGAAACCGTGGCGGTTGTCGAGACCGAGGCTCAGATTGATGGCGAGGGAGTTGTAGCCTTTTTCCTTGAGCAAAGATTGCAGGTACTTGATCAGCTCCATCCCGTTGTGCGCTTGCGTACCGTGGACGATGAGAAATGCGTTATCCGCCAGAGTCTTGCCGGGGGCCCGTTCCAGGTTGGCGTTCAGGGTCAGACCCTGATAGTTAAGCGTGACCTCCTCCGCGCGCGCGCCGGCGCTGAGCAGGAGTCCGAGGAACAGAATCTCAACAAGAAAAGTTTTCGATGGATTCATGGCGCTGGTTTCCGCGCGTAAGCCGCGACACAGCTTATCAGCATCGATTCAACCCGACAAAACCGATCGTCATAACGGCGGGCGCGGCCAGCCGTCAGCCGCTATGGCGGGCGCGAAATATTCGCTACGATGGACGCTTGCCCTGGAGGTGGTTCATGTACTCACGTATCGTCGTTGCGCTGAGCTTGATGTTGACGTCGACCATCGCATTAGGAAAAGAAGTGGCTGGCGTGACGCTGCCGGAGACTGTCACGCTGGGCGCCAAGCCGCTCATGCTCAACGGGGCCGGGATTCGCACCAAATTCTTTGTCAAGGTATATGTCGGCGCGCTGGACTTGCCGGCCCGCACACGCGACACCGAAGCGGTATTGCACAGCAACGGGCCGGTGGCGATGCACATGTATTTCCTGCACAGCGAGGTCTCGAAGGAAAAACTCGTGGACGCCTGGAACGAGGGATTCGACGCCAACCTCGACGCCGCCGAGCGCGCCCGGCTCGGACCACGCATTGAGCGCTTCAACGCGCTGTTTTATACCATGCACAAAGGCGACGTCATGCGGCTCGACTACCTGCCCGGCGCCGGCACTACGGTGTCGATAGACAACGAAAAACGCGGCGTGATCGAAGGCGAGGATTTCATGCACGCGTGGCTGCGCATCTGGCTGGGCCAGCATCCGGCCGATCCGGACCTCAAACAAAGCCTGCTGGGCACCGACTGAAGCCGGCCGGCGAATCCCATTAACTGACTTTCCGCCCCATCATCTGCTCGAGTACGAGCAGCAGCGAGCTCGTGTCCTGGTCGCCGAGGCCGCTGCCCATGAGCGCGTTCAACTGCTGCATTACCTGCGCGGTCACCGGCAACGGCAAGCCGGCTTCGTGCGCGATTTCGAGCGCGACACCGATGTCCTTGTGATGCAGCGCGGCGACGATGCCGGCGGCGAAATCGCGCTCAACCATTTTCTTGCCCAGCACATCGAGCATGCGGCTGGCGCCGAGACCGGTCATGACCGCCTCGCGCACCAGGCCCGCGTCCGCGCCCTGCTCGCGCGCAAATAACAGTGCCTCCGCGGCGCCTTGCAAGCAGGCGAGCTGGCAGATCTGATTGGCGAGCTTGGTCGCCTGCCCGGTTCCCAGCGGGCCAATGTGGAAGATCGTTTTGCCCATGCATTCCAACAGCGGTTTCGCGCGCTCGAAAATGGGCTTTTCTCCGCCGACAAAGAAGGTGAGCGACGCCGCCTTGGCGCCCGCCACGCCACCCGAAACCGGCGCATCCAGCATCGCGATGCCGCGCTCGCTCAGGCGCCCAGCAACGTCACGCGCGATCGCAGGCGAAATCGTGCTCATTTCGACGAGGATCAATCCGGGCGAGGCGCTCTGAACAATCCCGTCAGGACCCAATGCGACCGACTCGACGTCGCTGCCGGCGGTGACCATGGTGAACATCACCTCGCTCGCGCGCGCGACCTCGGCGGGCGAGGCCGCCACGCTCAGCCCCAGGCGGCTGGCGTGGGCGCGCGAGCGTTCGCCGCGCGTGAACGTGGTAATCGTGTGGCCGGCGGCGAGCAGATGCCGCGCCATCTCGCTGCCCATGTTGCCGAGGCCGATAAAACCGAGATGCATGGGTTCACCTTCTGTTATCGGAGAAAATGGTGACTACCTCAAGTTGTCTGGCGGGTATTCGAAAAAATACGCAAACGCCTTCTTTAAGTCCCGGGCGGGTATTCCGAATACACCGGCAGGCCGGCGCCGCCGCAGGACCAACTGGCTCTCGAGTCCCAGAAGATGCGCGCCTGCGGTTGAATCGTTGGCTCGCTGTCCAGCGATCCGGCCGGGATGACAATGGAATCCGTCTCCTTGACGTAACGCGGCAACGAGCTGCCGCATATGGCGCAGAAATGTCTGCTGAAGC
Organism: Methylomirabilis sp. (SeqCode); assembly: GCA_035624495.1. GTDB lineage: Bacteria > Pseudomonadota > Gammaproteobacteria > Acidiferrobacterales > Sulfurifustaceae > Sulfuricaulis. The sequence goes on from DASPRK010000225.1 coordinate 16,244, forward strand.
GCTTCGCTTCGGGGACTTTGTAAACCCGGACCAGTTCTTCGCCCTTGATCCATTTGATGGCGCCGGGTTTGATGAGCAGGTTCGAGGCATGCCCGGTGCCCGAGGCCTTGCGGCAGCGACTGCAGTGGCAGTGATAAAACCGCTTGGGCTCGCCGCTGATTTCGTATTGCACGGAACCGCATAGGCAACCGCCGCGGAAGATGTGTTGGGTCATGACATTGTCCGGTCAGAATTTTAAGGTGCAGCTAGCTTACTAAAGCGTGACCGCCTGCGAAACAATTCCCCTGGCTGGTTTAAATGGTATAACGGCGCCATGACCGACTCGCTCGACGTCGTCCTCGCCTATCACCAGCGCACCAAACACCATCTGCATCGTTACGCCGCTGGCCCCGGCGGGCTGGACTGGAAGAACCAGCCCGAACCTTTCCGCCAGTTTGCCGGCAGCCCGCAGCT
>DASPRK010000226.1:0-2189 GCA_035624495.1 Methylomirabilis sp. (SeqCode)
CATCGCGTTCGCGCTGATGCTGTCATCGGCCATGGCGTTCGGCAAGGAAGTGGCCGGCGTCGAGCTGCAGGAAACTGTCACGCTCGGCGCCAAGCCGCTGGTGCTCAACGGCGCCGGCGTCCGCAGCAAGTTCTTCATCAAGGTGTACGTCGGCGCCTTGTATCTGCCGGCCCGCACGCGCGACGCCGCAGCGATATTGCGCAACACTGGGCCGGTGGCGATGCACATGTGTATCGTGCACAGCGAGATCTCGAAGGAAAAACTGGTGGACGCCTGGAACGACAGGTTCGACGCCAATCTCGACGCCGCCGAGCATTCCCGGCTTGCACCCCGCATCGAGCGCTTCAACGCGCTGTTTCCGACCGTGCACAAAGGCGACGTCATGCGGCTCGACTACCTGCCCGGCGCCGGCACCACGGTGTCGATCAACAACGAAAAACGCGGCGTGATCGAAGGCGAGGACTTCATGCACGCGTGGCTGCGCATCTGGCTCGGCCAGGAACCGGCTGATGGCGGCCTCAAGCAGGAGTTGCTGGGCAGCGACTGAGCCGGCCGGGAAATCCGTTTAACCGGTTTTCCGCCCCCGCATCTGCTCCAGCACCAGCAGCAGCGAGCTCGTATCCTGTTCGCCGAAGCCGCTACCCATGAGCGCGTTGAGCTGCTGCATCACCTGCGCAGTCACCGGCAACGGCAAGCCGGCTTCGTGCGCGAGTTCGAGCGCGACATCGATGTCCTTGTGGTGCAACGCGGCGACGATGCCGGCGGCAAAATCACGCTCGACCATCTTCTTGCCGAGCACATCGAGCATGCGGCTGGCGCCCAGCCCGGTCATGACCGCCTCACGCACCAGGCCCGCGTCCGCGCCCTGCTCGCGCGCGAATAGCAAAGCCTCGGCCGCGCCCTGCAGGCAGGCGAGCTGGCAGATCTGGTTGGCGAGCTTGGTCACCTGCCCCGTTCCCTGCGGACCCATGTGGAAGATCGTTTTGCCCAGGCATTCTAGCAGCGGCTTCGCACGCTCGAAGACGGTCTTTTCTCCGCCGACAAAGAAAGTAAGCGACGCCGCCTTGGCGCCCGCCACGCCACCCGAAACCGGCGCATCCAGCATCGCGATGCCGCGCTCGCTCAGGCGCCCAGCAACGTCACGCGCGATCGCAGGCGAAATCGTGCTCATCTCGACGAGGATCAATCCGGGCGATGCGCCCTGAACAATTCCGTCAGGACCCAATGCGACCGACTCGACGTCGCTCCCGGCGGTGACCATGGTAAACACCACCTCGCTCGCGCGCGCGACCTCGGCGGGCGAGGCCGCCAGGCTCAGCCCCAGGCGGCTGGCGTGGGCGCGCGAGCGTTCGCCGCGCGTGAACGTGGTAATCGTGTGGCCGGCGGCGAGCAGATGCCGCGCCATCTCGCTGCCCATGTTGCCGAGGCCGATAAAACCGAGATGCATGAATTCACCTTCTGTTATCGGAAAAAATGGTGACCGCCTCAAGTTGCCTGGCGGGTATTCGAAATATTACGCAAACGCCTTTAAGTCCCGGGCGGGTATTCCGAATACACCGGCAGGCCGGCGGCGCCGCAGGACCAACTGGCTCTTGAGTCCCAGAAGATGCGCGCCTGCGGTTGAATCGTTGGCTCGCTGTCCAGCGATCCGGCCGGGATGACAATGGAATCCGTCTCCTTCACGTAACGCGGCAACGAGCTGCCGCACATCGCGCAGAAATGTCTGCTGAAGCGCTTCGCTTCGGGGACTTTGTAAACCCGGACTAGTTCTTCGCCCTTGATCCATTTGATGGCGCCGGGTTTGATGAGCAGGTTCGAGGCATGCCCGGTGCCCGAGGCCTTGCGGCAGCGACTGCAGTGGCAGTGATAAAACCGCTTCGGCTCGCCGCTGATTTCGTATTGCACGGAACCGCATAGGCAACCGCCGCGGAAGAAGAGGTGTTGGGTCATGACATTGTCCGGTCAGAATTGTAAGGTGCAGCTAGCTTACTAAAGCGTGACCGCCTACGAAACAATTCCCCTGGCTGGTTTAAATGGTATAACGGCGGCATGACCGACTCGCTCGACGTCGTCCTCGCCTATCACCAGCGCACCAAACACCATCTGCATCGTTACGCCGCTGGCCCCGGCGGGCTGGACTGGAAGAACCAGCCCGAACCTTTCCGCCAGTTTGCCGGCAGCCCGCAGCT
>DASPRK010000026.1:0-28565 GCA_035624495.1 Methylomirabilis sp. (SeqCode)
GTGCGAGCACTTCATCACCATCTCGAATCCGGGCAGCGGCAGGTTCAGTTCCATCAGACGCTTGGCTTCGGACTCGTAGTCGTTGAACTGTTGGAACAGCCACTGCACGTTCGAGTGCTCGAAGTTGTATTTCGACTGCTCGACCTCGTTCTGGTGATACACGTCGCCGTAACTCACGCCCTTGGTCCATACCAGGTCGAAGACGTTCTCCACGCCCTGCAGGTACATGGCGAGGCGCTCGAGACCGTAGGTGATCTCGCCCAGCACCGGCTTGCAGGGCAGCGAACCGACTTCCTGGAAGTAGGTGAACTGCGTCACCTCCATGCCGTCGAGCCACACCTCCCAGCCGAGGCCCCAGGCCCCGAGCGTGGGCGACTCCCAGTCGTCCTCGACGAAACGGATATCGTGCTTTTTCGTGTCGATACCGATTGCGCGCAGCGAGTCGAGGTAAAGATCCTGGATGTCATCGGGCGAGGGTTTGAGCACGACCTGAAACTGATAGTAATGCTGCAGCCGGTTTGGGTTCTCGCCGTAACGCCCGTCCTTGGGACGGCGCGACGGCTGCACATAGGCCGCTTTCCACGGCTCGGGGCCGAGGGCGCGCAGGAAGGTCGCAGTGTGGAAGGTGCCCGCGCCCATCTCCATGTCATACGGTTGCAGGATCACGCAGCCCTGGCGGGCCCAGTACTGGGACAGCGTGATGATCAGTTCCTGGAAGGTCACAAATGTCGCCCTACTTCGTTCGTCTGGCCATACTAGCAGTCGTCCTACTTCGTTCGTCTGGCCATAATAGGGTGGTTTGAGCGGGACAACCGGCTTGTTTGCCGGGATTATACCCTGCCCCGGCGCCGGGTATACACGCCTGGATCAGAGAGATTCGCGGCGGATCGAGCGCTCTTCCACCGGCGGCAATGGTTCGGTTTGGCTCGGCGGTGATTGGTCAGCGTCGCGAGCCGGCGGCGGGGAATTGTTGTCCGATGGCGCGGCCGGCGGCTCCTCGGGAGGCGGTTCATTGGTGCCTTCCGGCGGTGGCGCATACAGCTCGATCGGACGTTCACGCACTGCCTCGGCCGCCTCGCCCGGATAGCGTTCCAGCAGGCTCAAGATTTTATTGGCCCGTTTTTCGAAATAACGCGTCTGCGTGGCCGGGTTGTTTTTCACCGGCGACGGCAGGGCGGCCGCGAGGTCGGCCGCCTGCGCCGGCGACAGCTGGTCGGCCGGGATTCCCCAGTACGCCTGCGCCGCCGCCTGCACGCCGTAGATGCCCTGCCCGAACTGGGCGACGTTCAGATACAAGTCGAGGATGCGCCGCTTGGTCAGGTGATGCTCCATGCCCCAGGTCAGGATCAGCTCGTGCCACTTGCGCAACGGGTTGCGCGAGGGACTCAGAAACAGATTCTTCACCGTCTGCTGCGAGATCGTGCTCGCGCCGAGCACCAGGCGACCCTCGTTCCAGTTGTAATCCATCGCTTCCTTGAAGGCGATCAGGTCGAAGCCGCTGTGTTCGTAGAACCGGCTGTCTTCGGCAAGAATCACCGCGCGGATGATCGGCTTGGGAATGGATGCGAACGGCACCGGCTGCCAGCGCAGCGGCGGCAGTTTTTTGTCGGCCGCACGTTGCCTTTCGTACTCGTGCATGAAAGCCGACTTCGGTACCGGTCCAGTGGCAAGCTTTTTCCAATCCGGCCACGTCACTGCCAGGTAAAACAGGTCGACGATCAGGAGCAACAGAAAAATCCGCACGCCCCAGCGCAACCAGCGTCCGAACCGCCGCAGAAAACCCCTGAAACCGCGCTGACCGCGGCGCCGCTTACCGAACATACACGACCGTGAATTCCGTTCTTGACCGGCATCGCCGCCGGCCCAACAATCGCGCTCGCATGGCCATCTCCTCTGCGCAAGAAAAAACATTACTCGCGGCCGCGATGTGTTTCGCGGCGCTATTCTGGGCGGGGTTGGCGCTCTGGTTGTTCACGTTCATGTCACGTCAATTTTCTGGACTGACGCCGGCATACTACATCGGGTTGATCGTCGCCGCTTTAATTGTAACTCAGGCGGCGTTGTGGCTGCGCCGCGCCGGTCAGGTGGCCTGGCTGCGCGGTCAGGCGGTGGAGATCGGCACGCGGCAGTTTCCGGAAATGCACGCGCATCTCAAGACCGCCTGCCAGCGGCTTGGCCTGGAGCCGCCCACAGCGTATGTTTTTCATCGCTCCCGGCTTGGCGATCTGGTCTGTCAGCAGCGCGGACGCACACATGTGATCGCGCTCAGTACCGAGATTTTCGACGCGGCGTCCGATCATCCCGGAACGTTCGAATTTTTCGTTGGTCACGCCATCGGTCGCGGAATCAAGTCGCGCTGGGCTGCGTTTCTGGTTCCCGTCATGCCCCTGCCGCTGCTCGGCCCGGCCTGCGAACGCCTGCGCGTCTATGGCGCCGACGGCTACGGATTGGCGGCGTGCAAGAGTCCGGGCGACGCCGTGCTTGCGCTCACGCTGCTGACGCACCGCGGACGACGCTGGAAGTCGGTGCACGCCGGATCGCTGTTGGCCCAAGACGCCTTGGCCCGCGGTTTCACCGAGTCGCTGTTCGAGCTGGCGTCCGCGACGCCCTGGCTCACAACGCGTCTGGCGCGGCTGCGCGCTCAAGTCACACAGGAAAAACCGTTGTCGTCGCGGCGCCATCCGCTGGCCTACCTGGCGGCGTTGTTCGTGCCCTACCTCGCGCCACGCGCGCGCGGCGGAGTCATGCGCGTCCTTTTTGCGCTCCTCTGGGTGCTGGTGCTCGGCTACTTGGGCAATACGGCGTACCAGTGGATGGTGCACCACGGCGTGCTCGCGGCGATCGAGAGCGAATTCGAAAACACGGTCATGTTTTTTTCACACGCCCCCGCAGTCACCGCCACGCCGTCGGCACACGAAGCGCCGGCGCCCGTGGACGCCGCGGGAAATGCCTACGCCCGACTCGACCAGGACCTGCGGCAACTGGGTGAACTCGCCCTGGCGCGCCAGATCAAAATCGGCGGCAACCCCTGCGAAGTTGGCAACATAGCCGCGCTCCGGCTCAATTTCCGCCCTGAACGTTATGCCTTCAGCTGCGATGAGCCGCTGGTCTACACGGTGATCGATACGGGCGAATTCGTCCCCGGCGAGCCATCGCATCTGCGCGCCTACAACTGGAAAGAAAAGCGCCTGGTGCCGGAACCGGCACCCGCGCTACCCCCGGCTCGGGAACCGGCAGCCAAGCAGGGAAGACATATGGACAGGCATGGCGGTTTTGGTTAATGTCACGGTCCGTGTTTCGGGTCTCGCCTGAATCACCCTGGAGGAGAGAACCGGCCCATTCAAAGCCGGCAACAAAAACGGGCCGCAAGGCCCGTTTTTGCATGGAAAAGAGGTAAGCCCTCGGCCCCGAAACGTGCCGCCAATCCGCATTTCGGCTAGTATCTCCATCCCCAATTTTCCGACGGTACCCCAATGTCATTGCAATCGCCGTTTCCGGCATCGCCATTCGTTCCGCCACGCGCGGCCGCGGTTTCCGGCACCCCGCGCAAGGCGGTCGCCCTGATTTCGGGCGGACTCGATTCCATGCTCGCGGCCAGGCTGATTCTCGAGCAGGGCATTCACGTGGAAGGCATCAATTTCTACACCGGCTTTTGCGTCGAGGGGCACACGCACGCGATCCGCAACCACGAGCGCGCCAAACCGAAACGCAACAACGCGCTGTGGACCGCGGAACAACTCGGCATCAAGCTGCACATCATCGACGTGATCGAGGAATACAAGGACGTCGTAATCAATCCCAAGCACGGATACGGCGCCAATCTCAACCCCTGCCTCGACTGCAAGGGCTTCATGGTGCGCAAAGCGCGCGAGTGGATGGAAAAAAACGGCTTCGATTTCATCATCACCGGTGAGGTGCTGGGGCAGCGGCCGATGTCGCAACGCCGCGACACCATGCCAGTGGTGGCGCGCGAGTCCGGCGCCTTCGACCGGCTGCTGCGGCCCTTGTGCGCCAAGCTGCTGTCGCCCACATTGCCCGAACGCGAGGGCTGGGTCGACCGGGAAAAGCTACTCGATTTCAACGGCCGCAACCGCAAGCCGCAGATCCGGCTGGCGGCGCAATTCGGCTTCAAGGACTACGCTCAACCTGCCGGCGGCTGCTGTTTCCTGACCAACGAGCAGTATTCGCACAAGCTCGCGGACCTCTGGACCACGCGCGGCACCAAGCAGTACGAGCTCGACGACATCATGCTGCTCAAAGTCGGCCGCCACCTGCGTCCACGCCCGCACTTCAAGCTCATCGTCGGGCGCGACGAAGGCGAGAACAACTTTCTCAACGGCTACCGCAAGCGTTTCGTCCACCTCTGGCCCGTCAGCCATCCGGGTCCGCTGGTACTGCTGGACGGTGATGCCGGCGAGGAGGATGTCGAGCTCGCCGCGCGCCTGACGGCGCGATTCAGCAAGGGGCGCGACGCGCGGAGCGTCCGCGTGGAAATCTCCGGCCGCGACGGTTACACCCATATCCTGGAGGTTGCGCCCTTGCCGGCGGACGCCATCCCTTCGGAGTGGTATTTATAATGACAAGACGAACGGAGCGAAACGGCGTCGGGGTGAAATCTTATGACAGGATCAACGCCGTAAGGCTACCTGTCCTATGTCAGGACGAGCGAGCGTAGCGAGCAGGAAAACAGTTATGAGTCATTCCGTTCTGGATGCGCGTTACCTCCTTTGTCCCATGCCGGTGATCCGTACCCAGGACCGCATCGCCGAGCTTACCCCCGGCGACACGCTGGAGGTGCACGCTACCGATCCGGGCGCGTTGCACGACATCCCCGCCTGGTGCCGCGTACATGGACATGTCGTCATCTCCAGCTCGCTCAAGGACGGCGAAGTGACAATCACCCTGCGGGTAGAGGCGACGTGAGCAGCGCCGCCGGTCAGCACGACCTCGACATCTCGGACGATCTGCGTTACCGGGCCAGCCGTCGCGTAACGCTGGTGAGCGTGGTCTGGAACCTGCTGCTTACGGTTGCGCAAATAGTCTTCGGTGTGATCGGCCATTCCCAGGCATTGGTGGCCGACGGCATGCACACACTTTCCGATTTCATCACCGATTTCATGGTGCTGTTCGCGCTGAAACATTCCCGCAAGGGCGCGGACGAGGATCACCCCTACGGCCATGCGCGCTTCGAAACCGCCGTCACTATGATTCTCGGCATCATGTTGCTGGCCGTCGGCATCGGCATCGCCGCCAGCGCCGGCATGCGCCTTTATTCCGCCCAAGCCTTCGTGATTCCGTCGGCCGCAACCTTATGGATCGCGGTCATCACCCTCTTCGCCAAGGAGAGCCTGTATCGCTACACCATGGTCGTCGCCAATCGCTATGACTCGAATATGTTGCGGGCCAACGCCTGGCATCACCGCTCCGATGCACTCGCTTCGGTGATCGTGGCCGCTGGCATCGGCGGCAGCCTGCTCGGGCTCGGCAACTTCGACGCGGTCGCGGCCCTGATCGTGGCGCTCATGGTCGCCAAGGTCGGCGTTGACCTCGCTTGGCAGTCATTGCGCGAGCTCGTGGATACTGGCCTGGCCCAGGAGGACCTCGATTCCATCCGCAGGACCATACTCGCAGTCAGCGGCGTCAAGACGCTGCATCTGCTGCGTACCCGGCGCGTCGGCGGGCAGGCGCTCGCCGACGTGCACATTATCGTGGACGATCACCTGAGTGTCTCCGAAGGGCACCAGATCAGCGAAGCGGTGCGTCAGAAACTCATCCGCGAGATCACACCGGTGGCGGACGTGATGGTGCACATCGACTCCGAGGAGGACGTGGACCGTCCCAGCTGCGTCGACTTGCCGTTGCGTGATGAAGTCGAAATACGTCTGGCCCGCTATTTTCATGGCATTCCCGAAGCGGGTCAGATCCGGCACATGACCCTGCATTACCTCATGGGGCGGATTGACATCGAACTGCGGCTCCCCCTGGCCATGGTCGCCAACTCCACGGAGGCGGAGCAACTGGCGCGCCGGTTTGCAGATGCCGTGAAAAAGGATCAAGATATCGGTCGCCTCGAAGTGCTTTTCGTTTGACGCACTAAAAAGGTGCTCATGCTAAATTTTCTGCACTATGTTAGTGCATTTTAATCAATCTAGATGACCGAACCAATTATAACATTTTGATTTAATAAATTTTTTTTCGTGGCATGTTTCGTGCTAATTAACTGGCTTATTTTCCGCTGCGGCCGCAGCAATTAATCGTATCCGAGGAGGAACTCCGATGTCGTCCGGTACCGATGTTCTCAAGATGATCAAAGATCAGAAGGTCAAATTCGTTGACTTTCGCTTTACCGACACCAAAGGCAAGGAACAGCACGTCTCTGTCCCGGCCAGCACGATTGAGGCCGATTCCTTTGAACACGGAAAGATGTTCGACGGTTCCTCAATCTCCGGCTGGAAGGGCATTCAGGAGTCCGACATGATCCTGATGCCGGAAGCCGCCACCGCGGTGATAGACCCGTTCATGGAGGAACCGACGCTGGTTTTGCGTTGCGACGTGATCGAGCCCAACACCATGCAGGGCTACGAGCGTTGCCCGCGCTCGCTCGCCAAGCGCGCCGAGGCTTACCTCAAGAGCACCGGCGTGGCCGACACCGCATTCTTTGGCCCCGAGGCTGAGTTTTTCATTTTCGATGATGTTCGCTGGGGCGCCGACATCTCCGGCTCATTCGTCAAGATCGATTCCGAAGAAGCCTCGTGGAACACCGAAAAAGTATATGAAGGTGGCAATCTGGGTCATCGCCCGACCGTGAAGGGCGGCTACTTCCCGGTCCCGCCGGTGGATTCGCAGCAGGACATCCGTTCGGCCATGTGTCTGGCGATGGAAGAGATGGGCCTCAAGATCGAAACCCATCACCACGAAGTGGCGACTGCCGGCCAGAACGAGATTGGCATGCTGTTCAACACACTGGTGAAAAAGGCCGACGAGCTCCAGATCTACAAATACTGCGTGCATAACGTGGCCCACAGCTACGGCAAGACCGCGACTTTCATGCCCAAGCCCATCGTCGGCGACAACGGCTCCGGCATGCACGTACATCAGTCTCTGGCCAAAGACGGCAAGAACCTGTTCAGCGGCAACGGTTATGGCGGGCTGTCCGACATCGCGCTTTACTACATCGGAGGCATCATCAAACACGCACGTGCGCTCAATGCCATCACGAACTCATTGACAAACTCGTATAAGCGTCTGGTACCCGGTTTCGAAGCACCGGTGATGCTCGCCTACTCGGCGCGCAACCGCTCGGCCTCGATCCGTATCCCCTACGTGGCGAACCCGAAGGGTCGGCGCATCGAAGTGCGCTTCCCGGACGCCGGCAGCAATCCTTATCTTGCGTTCACTGCGATGATGATGGCCGGCCTCGACGGTATCATGCACAAGATCCATCCGGGCGAAGCGATGGATAAGGATTTGTACGACCTGGAACCGGAAGAAGCAAAGAAAATCCCGACCGTATGTCACTCGCTCGACATGGCACTGGAGGCTCTCGACAAGGATCGCGCCTTTCTCAAAGCCGGCGGCGTGTTCACCGACGACGTAATCAATGCCTACATCGATCTGAAGATGCAGGAGGTCACACGCCTACGTATGACCACGCACCCGATCGAGTTCGACATGTATTACAGCGTTTGAAAAGGGGTGGTTGCTCGCAGATCCCAAACGCCCCCTTAAGGGGGCGTTTGTTTTTTTCACGAAAGTGGGAATTCGCGCGGTGCACCAATATGGTGCATGATAGCGCCTGATAAATGCGAATATTCTTAAGTCATTTATTATTAAGCGGAATCTGACCGAGATGAAACACGCATTTACAGCTATGACGACCCCGAACGGACGATTTATGTCGATTGGCTTCTCCCAACGGCTATTCGAATATCTGACGACCTCGGTACTGACGTTCGACGCAGACCTGCGTCTGACCAGCATCAATCCGGCCGGCGAAATGCTGTTCGAAGTCAGTGCCAAGAAAATAATCGGACAAAGGCTTTCTGACCTGTTGCCGCATTCGCGACGATTGGTCAAAGCGCTGAAAGACGCGATGGAAAGCAGCCACCCTTTCACCGCGCGCGGGGTGCAGCTCAAGCTGCCCGGGGAGAAAACCATCACGGTTGATTGCACTGTCTCGCCGCTTACCGACAGTGACCTGCAAGCGGCTCTGCTCGTGGAGCTCACACAAATCGACCGATTGCTGCGTCTGGCGCGCGATGAAAACATTCACGACCGCCAGACCGCCAACCGTGCGGTGATGCGCGGGTTGGCGCACGAGATCAAGAATCCGCTCGGAGGCCTGCGCGGAGCGGCACAGTTGCTGGAACGCGAGCTGCCGGACAAATCGCTGCGCGAATATACGCGCATCATCATTCACGAAGCCGATCGTCTGCGTAATCTGGTGGATCGCATGATCGGTCCGCACCAGCCGCTCAAAAAGCGGCGGGTGAACATACACGAGGTCCTGGAACATGTGCGCCGACTTATGCTGGTGGAAGTCCCGGTGGGCCTGAGCATTGCCTGCGAGTACGATCCCAGCCTGCCGGACCTGGATGCCGAACCGGAACAACTGATCCAGGCCGTACTCAACATCGTTCGTAACGCGTCCGAAGCAATGCACAATCAAGGCGTGATCCGCCTGCATACGCGCGCCGAGCGCCAATTTACCATCGGTCACAAACGCCATCGCCTGGTTTTGCGCGCTGATATCGAGGACAACGGCCCGGGAATACCGGAGGAAATCCAGGAATATATTTTCTATCCGATGGTGACTGGAAAGGCCGGCGGCACCGGCCTCGGGCTTTCCATTGCGCAGGACATCATCGCCAAGCACGGTGGCCTGATCGAGTGCCACAGCCGTCCAGGACATACCGTGTTCAGCATTTACCTGCCCCTGGAGAACGGCCATGGCTAGACAGGATATCGTGTGGGTCATCGACGACGACCGCTCCATCCGCTGGGTGCTGGAAAAAGCCCTGACCCAGGCGGATATGACCGTCAAGACCTTCGACTCCGCGAATGAGATTGCCGACTTGCTGGAACGTCAACGGCCGGACGTCGTGATCTCGGATATCCGCATGCCCGGCATTAGCGGACTCGAACTGCTCGAGACCATCCACGCCAAGGCGCCGGAGATTCCGGTCATCATCATAACCGCCCATACCGATCTGGAAAGCGCGGTTGCCTCCTACCGCGGAGGCGCGTTCGAATACCTCCCGAAGCCGTTCGACGTGGACGAGGCCGTACGCCTCACGCGCCGCGCCATCGAGCACCGCCGGCGCCAAAAGGTGGAAGCTCCGGGCCATGACCGTGCCCCGGACATCATCGGCTCGGCAGCCTCGATGCAGGAAGTGTTCCGCGCCATCGGCCGGCTTTCCGGTTCGCATCTCAACGTGCTTATCAACGGCGAGTCGGGCACCGGCAAAGAACTGGTGGCGCGCGCGCTTCACAACCACAGTCCGCGCGCCGACAAGCCTTTTATCGCCATCAACATCGCCGCGATTCCGAGCGAGCTGCTGGAATCCGAACTTTTCGGTCACGAAAAGGGCGCCTTCACCGGCGCCACGCATCAGCGCCGGGGTCGTTTCGAGCAGGCCAACGGAGGAACGCTGTTCCTAGACGAAATCGGCGACATGCCATCGGCTCTACAGACCCGCCTGCTGCGCGTGCTGCAGGACGGCAAGTTCTACCGCGTGGGTGGTCACGAGCAGGTGGAAACCAACGTGCGCATCATCGCCGCCACCAATCAAGACCTGGAGAACAGGGTGCAACATGGCAAATTCCGCGAAGACCTGTTCCACCGCCTGAACGTGATACGCATCCACCTGCCGCCGTTGCGTGAGCGGCGTGAGGACGTCCCGGCGTTGGCCCGCTATTTCCTCCTGAAATCCGCTGTCGAACTGGGCGTGGAAGCCAAGCAACTTGCGCCGCCGGCCGAGGAATATCTGTCCCGGCTGCCCTGGCCCGGGAACGTGCGCCAGCTCGAGAATACCTGCCGCTGGCTGACGGTCATGGCACCCGGACAGATCGTGCGGGTCGAAGACCTGCCGCCGGAACTGCTCACCGCCGGCGCCGACGGTGAGCGCGGCGCCGACTGGGAGGCACGGCTCAAGAATATCGTCGAACAGCGGCTGGCGCGCGGCGAGGGCGAGATCTTCAAGGACATCAACGACAGCTTCGAGCGCATCCTGATCGAGGCCGCGCTCAAGCACACCGGCGGTCGCAAACTCGACGCGGCCAAGAAGCTCGGCTGGGGCCGCAATACTCTCACTCGCAAGCTCAAGGACCTGGGGTTGCAGTAGCGGGTATGGTTTCAGGCGATCGCGCGCATCCCCGGGGGCGGCATTTGGCCGCGCTCACGGATCTCCTGAATCAGAGCCGCCTGCCGGTCGCGTCGCCTACGGTCAGCGGCGTTCGTGCGATCGAGCACCTCTTCCTTGAGCCGCAGGTTTTCCTCGTCGAAGCGTTGGACGTCCTCCGCGCTGAATGTCATCTCGGCGCCGCGCGGAACGTATACGCGGTCATAACCCAGGGCACCCAACACGTCGCCCGCCACTGACTCGAAAATACGGATGTCCTCTTTCGAAGCCTCGCGCAGGAACTTCCGGGTGTTGTCCGCGATGATCGGTTTGACCACGTTGCCCCACAGTTCGCTCGACTCGGCCGCGCGCCTGGCCTCGTCCGACTTGTAGAACTCGAGCATCGCTTTGTTGAAGCGCACACCCAGAAATTTACACAGCAGCCGCATGGACATTTCCGGCTCGCTCGTGAGCGACTCATAGCTGATGCTGAAGAAACGGCTCGGTCCGATGCGATCGCGCATCCCGAGCGCGAGCTGTTGCGTCACGGCCCATTCCTTGGCGACGTGATAGAAGTGTTTTTCGCCGACCACGGCCTTACGGAACGATACAGCCACGTCACGCCCGTCGCGGTACAGGTAGATGTAACGCGGGCTGCGGAAATGCTCCTCGATCTGGGGGAGGTATTGAATATTGGCGAGACTCTTGCAGCACCAGGTGCGCGCCTGCCACGCCTCGGAGATGGTGTCGTATACCGCCTCGTACACGGCCATGAGCGTGTGACGCCGGCAGCGCTGCTGGATATCCTTGCGCAGCAGCGAAACTCCCTCCCACGGAACCGGATTGAGCTCAACCAGTCGACAGACATCGTCCACCAGATGGGTGAAATTGCCGGGCTTTTCGAGGTCGCCATAGTTGGACACCAGCGGCAGCATGCGGCTCAGTATATGCGGTGGATGCGGCGCGGCGATGCGGGGCAGTTCGTTCAGCATCAGGCGCAGCAGGTTCGAGCCCGAACGTTGGGTTCCGATCATGAAGATAGGAATGGCAATGACTCCCTGTATTAATAATTACGATGCGTAATACGCGCCATCGGCGGCGCGCTTCCTCGTCGTATGGCAAGACGAACGAGCAAAAAATCTTCTGGCAGTACGAACGAGCGCCGCGAAGTAGGGATTCATGTGAGGGCTTCCTTAATACAGCCACCAACCCACCGCGCCGGCGGCGGGTATGATCCATACGGCATCCAGGCGCCAACGCACCAGCACATAAAGCGCGACGACAAAGATCAGCACCGAGTACCACACGGGCACAGACGTTCTGCCCACGACCACTGCCGCGGCGAAGATCATGCCGATTACAGCCGGACGCACACCGCGCAGTGCCGCCTGGATGGCAACCGAACGCTTGATACGCTCCAAGGCATGGGTACTGGTAACCATCAGCAGCGCCGGGGGCAGATAAATGCCTGCGGTCGCCGCCACCGCGCCGGCGAAGCCAGCGACCTTGAGACCAATAAAGGCTGCGCTAACCAGGATCGGTCCTGGCGTGACCTGGCCCATAGCGATTGCATCCACGAACTCTTGCGTCGTAACCCACTTGTGGTGGCTGACCACGATTTCCTGAATGAGCGGAATAAAGACGTAACCGCCTCCGAAAAGCATGACGCTCATGCCGGCGAATACGGCGAAAAGTTTCGAAACAAGCGATGGATCCAAGCTCCACAGCGGTACACCGGCCAACGGCACGGTACTCAGCGCGAGCGCATTGATATTGAATTCCGGCCGAGGCTTGGTTGGCTTTTCATCCGGCTTGGAGGGCGCGCCGGGCGCCTCGCGGAACAACAACCAGCCGACAGTACCGGCAGCGACGATTATGCCGAGCGTGCTGTAAAACCCGCCGATTTCGAGGAGCGCCGCGAAGGCGGCCAGGGAAATGGCCCCTTCACGAACACCAGCGACGGATTTGCGGCTCATGTTCCAGGCAGCGCTTACGATGATCGCCGTCACCGCTGGAATGAATCCCATAAATAGTTTGTTGACCGCGGGCACCTGACCCCAGCGAAAATAGGCGACGCTCAATATGACAATGAATGCGAACGATGGCAGCACCGCACCGAGCGCGCTGACCAGTGCGCCGGCGCCGGCGCGCAGGCGGTAGCCGACGTACACCACCAGATTGACCGCCACCGGTCCGGGCAACAATGAAGCGAGCGAGATTCCGTCGAGTATGTCGTGATGCGCCATGAGCTTCTTTCGCTCCACCACCACGTTCTCAACCACCGAGATCATGGCCATGAAACCGCCGAAGCTCGTGCAGGCGATGCGGAAAAAGATCCAGAACAGAGTCCACAAGGAAACGGGCTGTGCCATCCGGCGATCCTTTGCTCGTTACGTCCTTTTTCCCGGCGCGCCCAATTTCATGCGGCGAACATACCGGACACAACCAAAAAGTATTGGTGACTGAATATACGACTGTAAAACCGATTGGATGGAAAAATCCGCCGCTTGTCGGTCAAGTGTGACTTCAGGCGGTGTGTCGCTTAGTCGCTGCGGCTCCGTGCAGGGCGGTTTTATCCAAAAGGCGTTCGCTATGAATATAGAGGCGGTGACGGTCGTCGAAATCGAGCACACCAAGGCGACGCAGCGCATTGAGCGCGCTTGTGACGCTCTGGCGCGTGGTGCCGATCATGTTGGCCATCTCCTGGTGCGTGAGGCGAATATCGAGATAGACATCTCCGTTCGGTACGCGTCGCCCGTGATTCGCGGCGAGGCGGACAAGGAGCTGGGCAACACGCTCGTTGACGTCGCTCGCAACCAGACTCTGAATGACATTGCCGAGACTGCGCAGACGGCAAGCGAGTACGTCATTGACAAGCAACGCGGCGGCCGGATGCGCCGCCAGATAGGTCTTGAAGTCCTCCTGTCGAACGCTCAGCACCCGCGACGACTCGCAGGTTTCGGCATATACCTGGCGCCCGCCCCCGCTGTGACATGCCTCGGCAAGCCCGAAGACCTCGCCCGGGACACAGAACCACAGGAGAATTTCCTTGCCGGTGAGACTCAGGTGATAGATCTTGACCCGGCCGGATTCCAGAAAATAAACGTTATTGCCGGGACTGCCAGCCTGAAAGATCAATTCGCCCTTGGCCGCATTGCGTTGCGCGGCGATGTGCAACAGATCATCCCGGTCATGCGCGGATAGACGCGCCATGAAATCCGAAAACCGCTCAAACTGCTCCGGCTGCATCTTTGATTCAACCCCGCCTGGTCGTTCAATCCCGTAATTGATCAATGTATTGCTTTCCCTGGCAATAAACCCGCTGATTGTCGGCTGGCCGACAGAAATGGGGTTACACCTCGACCATATTCTGCGCATTAAATTTTGGGGACGTCAAAAAAACGTTTATCGTCCGCCGGATCTGAGGGGGAATTCAGGCATACGGATCGGGAATATCCCGGGCATTACCATCCGTTATCGCGGTCCGGCCAGAGAGCAACCTGACGATGTCCGGCAACGCCGTTAACACGACACGAGGTGACCCGATATGGCGACTGTAGTGGAACGAAGCGGTGGCAACGGAATAATCGGTTATCTCACCGATAACATCAAAACAAGCGGCCGCAATCCGAATCGCGTACTGTTCGGCTTCCTCGCCGCGTGGATCATGTTCGCCCTGATCATGTGGGTGTTTCCCCGCCCGGAAGGACTGTCCGAAGAGGGCATGACCGTGCTGGCGATCGTGGCCTGGGCCAGCCTGATGTGGGTGGCGGAAGCCATGCCGGTCGGCATCACCGGCATCTGTATTCCGACGCTGCTCATTCTCACCCACGCGCTCCCGTGGGTGAAGAACCAGCCCCCGCTCGAGGCGGTGTTCGTCGGCTTCACGCGCCATGTCGTATGGCTGCTGCTGTTCGCGCTCATGGTGGGCGCGCTCATGCAGCTGCTCAAGCTCGACCGGCGCATCGCGCTCGCGATCCTCGACAAGATCCGCGCCTCGAACGTGGGGCGCGTCATCTGGGGTTTCTTCTTCGTCAACGTGATCCTGTCGTTCTTGATCCCGGCGGCGGTCGCGCGCGCCGCCACCCTGCTCCCGATCATCAAAGGCGTCACCAACCTGCTCGGCGACACTCCGGAGGAGCGCGAATCGAAGAAGGCGATCGTGATCCAGACATTGGTCTACGGCAGCATGATCACCGGCATGTTCATCATGACCGCGCACCTGCCCAACATGATCCTGGTCGACATCTTCGGAAAGAACGGCTACTCGATCGGCTATCTCGACTGGATGCTGCTGCAGTTCCCCTATCTCGGCATGTTCGCCCTGACCCAGTGGTGGGTGCGCCATCATTTCCGCACCAAACGGGTCCAAATCGCCGGCGGGCACTCCGCAATTCACAAGATGCACAAGGACCTGGGCAGGATGTCCAAGGGCGAGTGGGTATTGCTGTTGGTATTCGCGGGCATCGGCCTGCTGTTCATGATGGGCAAGGGCAGCCCGATCTACCAGCTGCATTCGTTTCAGCTCGGTATCATCGGCCTCATCGGCATTTTGATCCTGTTCATCCCGGGCCTGTTTCCCTTTACCTGGAAGGAGGTCCAGGACCGCACGATGTGGGGGACGTTCCTGCTGCTCGGCGGGGCCATTACCCTGACGGGGGCCATGAGCAAGTCGGGGCTGGCCGCCTGGCTGGCGAACGAGGTGCACGGCCTCGTCACCGGGCATTCCTGGCCGATCGTGCTCCTTATCATGATGCTCGGCACCCACATCATGAGAATCGGGATGCTCTCCAATGTCGCCGCCATCGCGATGCTCGGCCCGATCCTGTTCGAGCTCGGAAAGCAGCTGGGCTTGCACCCGGTCGCCTTTACCATGCTGGTCGCCGATACCGACACGTTTGCGTACCTGCTGCCGACGCAGATCACCGCGGCGGTGATCGCCTATGGCACCGACACCTTCAGCACCGCGGACTACGCCAAGGTCGGGTGGTTGTCGATCCTGATCGCGATCGCCTACGGCATTGGCGTGATGGCGTTGTGGTATGCCTTCCTTGGAATGCCGCTCTGGGATCCGAGCGCGCCGTGGCCGTTCAAATAGGGTGAGTCTCGGAGCGGAAAAACGAACTCATCAACGCATTGGCAACAATGAGAGGTACATCGATATGGGTAAGACACCAGAGACCGATCTGAGGGAAAAGGCGGAGGCGGCGTCCGGCGCGGGCGGCGTCATCGGCAAGCGGCCGTTCAGCGCCGCCGAGCTCAAACAGCGTCTCGGAGACTACATCGCCCCGCCGGGGTTGTATCAGCAGACCAAGAACATGTCGTTTCTCGGCAAGGTCAGCTGCAATGTGGAAAAAATCGTCGCCGGGTCATGGCAGGAGATCGTGATCGACTACGAGCTCGGCGCCTCCGGCATGGCTGACGGCTCCTGGTTCAAGGCCACCTTCCGCTTCTATTCCGACTGGGCGCTGTTCCAGACCACCGACCCCGAGGGCGCGAACTACATCAGCGCCGAATATCACGCCGCACCCACGCTGCCGGGCCAAAGCCCCGCCACAGTGCAGAAGTTGAGCGTGCGCTTCGATCAAAAGGGCCATGAGCGCCCATTCCAGAAGGCGGTGATTGTCGACACCTTCGACGGTTATCTCAAGGCAGGCGACCACATTGTCATCCGTCTCGGCGACCGCCGTTTCGGTGGTCCGGGCACGCGCGTGCAGACCTTCGTCGAGGAGAACTTCAAGATTCGCTGCTACGTCGACCCGCTCGGTACCTCACGCTTCGCCGCCGTGAACCCCGACCTCGTGATCCAGATCGTACCGGGCGTACCGGCGCAACTCCAGTGGGCCGGCTCGCGCATCGTCAGGCTCGGCGAAAAATTCCCGCTGCGTGTGCGCGCCGAGGATGAGTGGGGCAACACCTGTTGGGACCGTGATGAAAAGGTCGAGATCACCGCGACGCTCAATGGTAAAACGGTGTACGAGAAGAACGCCACATTAGCGGCCAAAGGTTGGGCCGTGCTGTTGCTGGAAGATCTCCCGGCCGATACGCCTGGCGAGATCGCGGTCACGGCGCGCCTGCCGGAGCATCCTTGGGTCAAACCGCAGACGTTCTACGCCACCATCGAGAAGAACCTCGAGGCACCGCGCGTCTACTATTGCGATCTGCACGTGCATTCCGACGACACCATTGGCACCAACTCGACTCGCTACAACCTTACCTATGGTCGCGACGTCACGGGTCTGGACGTGCTCGCGTTCGCTCACAATGATTTCAACATCACCACCGAGCGCTGGAAGAAGACCGTCGAGCTGATCCGCGAAATCACGAAGGACGGCGGCTTCGTTGCCTATCCCGGCACCGAATGGTGCGGTTCCTCGTGCGCCGGCGGCGACCACAACGTCGTGTTCCTGCACGACGGCGAGCCCGAGTTCCCGTTTCTGAAGACCGGCGAGCATGTGCGCTCGGTGGACTGGAACGAGGAAACGAAAGGATCGCAGGTCGAACCGGGTGCCTGGCCGTTGGAAGAGCTGTGGGCAGCGTACGCCAAGGACCCGGAGGGCCACCTGCTGATCCCGCACGTCGGCGGACGGCGCTGTATCCTCGACTGGCACTACCCCAAACTTGAACGTCTGATCGAAATCGGTTCCTCTTGGGGCCACTTCGGTTGGCTTTATCAGGAGGCCATGGAACGCGGCTACAAGATTGGCGCCTCGATGGCCGGCGACGAGCACCGCGGTCGCTGTGGTGGCGGCGTGCCGGGCACGGCGGTTTTCGGCACCAAG
This sequence comes from Methylomirabilis sp. (SeqCode), assembly GCA_035624495.1. GTDB lineage: Bacteria > Pseudomonadota > Gammaproteobacteria > Acidiferrobacterales > Sulfurifustaceae > Sulfuricaulis. The sequence continues at coordinate 17,123 of DASPRK010000026.1, forward strand.
GGCGGCGTGGCGGGCGTGATCGCGCCTAGTCTCACGCGCAAGGACATCGCCAAGGCCCTGCGTGCGCGCCATACCTTCGCCTCGACCGGCGAGCGCACCTTCGGCATTCTGCGCTGCGGCCAGCACATCATGGGAGACGAGTTGACGCACAAGGGCGAAGCCACGCTTGATTACCGATTCCTCGGCGACGCCGGCTGGGACGAGATCGTGGCCTACGACCACGATGGTGCATTCTGGCGCCGTAACCTGCAGGAAGAGCTCGGTTACTCATCGCGCAAGGTGCGTTTCCGCTGGGGCGGGGCGCGCGTCAAGGACCGTTATCGGTGGGCGGCGTGGAAGGGAAAGATCACCATCACCAACGCCGTTATCAATGACTTTGCCGGCCGCGGCTTCGAGCACATCGAAGAGACCTGCTGGCGCGAGTCGACGACCAGCATCGGTTTCAAGAGCGACACCTACGGCGACGTGGATGCGATCGAGCTGGACATTTCGCATCTCGCCACCGCCAAGATCCGCGTCGAGGGCACGATTGACGGCTACGTGAAGGTCGGCGATCCGCTCAAGGGCAATCCGTTCGTGCACTGTCCAACGTTCGAATGGGAAATCACCGGTGCCGAGCTGCTGGCGCAGGGACGGCTGAAAAAAAATCTACCCGGTATCGACATGTTCCTCGCCTTCGAGCGTATGAGCGACAACTCCGCGCCGCGCGATGTTGCAGGTAAAATCGAGCTGGAACCCCGGAATGGCCCGCATGGCCACCGACCCGTCTACCTGCTGGCACGTCAGGTGGACGACGCCAAGATTTGGACGTCGGCCTTGTTTATTACCTTCGTGTAACAGTCGCCGCTTCCGTCCGTTTTTCGGTGGACGGAAGCGGCGCGTTATTCTTCGTCGACAGGCAACCCAATCTGCCCGCTGGCGGCACGCCGTTGCGCCGGCCATCTGGTTGCAACAGGCCGATCGTCGGTTCTCCTCACGGGAAATTTCGTGCCGCTGGATTTGAAGAAAACCTTGGCTAGGCTCTTCCCTTACCGAAAACACGGCCGTTCCCTTGAAGTCAGTGACAAGGGATCCGCGGCTTTTCCAAAACTACGATTAACCGTCCGGGGACGCCGGTGTAACAAGGAGAGTCGCCGTGCACATCAATTCCAAACTGTCTTGCATTCTGGGCCTGTTCGCGCTCTTGTCCACACCGACGCTCCACGCCGATTCATCGGACTCACCGCTGCAGGCCATTGCCACGGCGATCAAAAAAGTCGCCTTCTCGCCCTCCCCGACAACGTCCGCGAAGGAGAGTCTGCCGGAACGTATCGCGAGCGACGAGGGAGCGTTGGTCTTCGCCGCACCACCGCGTGAAACGTCGAAACAGGGAAATGAGATATACCAGCCGATCGCCGAGTACCTGAGCAAGGTGATCGGCAAGAAGATCGTTTACACGTACCCAGGCACCTGGGGCGTGTACCGCACGGAGATGCTCAAGGGCAGCTATGACCTCATTTTTGACGGTCCGCACTTCAACAGCTACCGCATGGAAAAGCTCAACCACAATATCCTGGTGAAAATTCCGGAGCGTCACGAGTTCGCCGTCATCGTCCGGAAGGAACAGAAATTCTCCGCGCTCTCCCAGATGGCGGGCTACACTTTCTGCACGCATGCCCCGCCCAACCTGGGCACACTGGTGCTGCTCTCCCAGTTCGACAACCCGGCGCGGCAGCCGGTAATCGTCAACACCAAGGGCTGGGAAAACATCTACGACGGCGTAGTTAGCGGCAAATGCGTCGGCGGTGTCCTGCCGTTTGCCAATCTGAAGAAGTATGACCGTAGCGGCGTCACCCGGATGGTCTTCAAGACTTAGGCCATGCCGAACCAGGCGTTCTCTGCCGGCCCGCGCATTTCGCTGCAAGATCAGGCCAAAATCGCGCAGGCGCTCACTTCGCCGGACGCGACGGCTCCGACCGCCAAACTGCGTTCCGCGTATCGCGTGGGCGACAGTTTCGCGCTGGCCAACAACCAGGAATATCGGGGACTGGCTGAGTATTTGCGCAACGAATGGGGCTACTACTGATCCATTCGCACGCCGCGTGCCGCATCCGGAATTCAGCGAATTCAGCCACAAGGAGGTCTCGTGTCCATGCGCACAAGAACAATGACGCACGCCAGCGTCGGTATGATGTCCCTGGGTGCACTGGCTCTGACGGTGGTGACGGTTGCAACTGCCGCGGTTCCGAACACGCCGGTAAAAGTATCAGCCGTCCACAAAACCGCGTTTACGCCACCCGACGCCAGCGGCAACAAACCGCCGCTCGAAGGCGTTGACCACGGCATCCGAGCCGGAACCGCTGACGTGCTGGTCTTCGGCGCGCCGCCGCGCGAGACCGAAGCGGAAGGCATCCGCACCTATCAGCCGGTCGCCGAATATCTGTCGCGCATCATCGGCAAGAAGATCGTGTACAAGCATCCGAACGACTGGCTCACCTACCAGACGGCAATGCAGCGCGGTAGCTACGACTTGGTGTTCGACGGTCCGCATTTCAACAGTTGGCGACTGTCGAACCTGCAGCACCACATGCTGGTCAAGGTCGTCGGCGAGAATTCGTTCGCGGTGGTGGTACGCAAGGATGACAGCCGTTTCACCGACGTCAAACAACTCGTGGGACAGAAGGTTTGCGGCATGGATCCGCCGAACCTGGGCACGCTCGCCGTGCTCGGTCAGTTCAACAATCCATTGCGCCAGCCGTTCATCGTCAACAACCTGGGCTGGACCAGAGTGTATGAAGGCTTGGCGTTCGAGAAAAAATGCGCCGCCGCCATCCTGCCCATGGCCAACCTGGAGAAATTCGCGAATAGCGAAAGCCTGGTGCGCATCCTGTTCAAGACCAAGGCGCTGCCGAACCAGGCGTTCTCCGCCGGCCCGCGCATCTCGCCGGAAGACCGGGCGGCAATCGCCGCCGCGCTGATTTCGCAGGAAGGCGCCGATGTGACCGCGCGCATGCGAGCCGCCTACGGCGGCGAAAAGGGTCTGGCCTACGCGACCAAGACGGAGTACACGGGGCTCGATGTCTACCTCAAGAACACCTGGGGCTATTCCCGCTAACGCGACGATGCGCGCCTCAAAACCAGCCTGGCCACCGAGGCGGTGCCTCGGTGGCCGGAACCTTCCTGAAGATCCGTCAGCGTTTCCTGCAGTAGCAGGATGTCAGCCTCGCTGAAATCCCGCCGCAGCATTTCCGCGGTATAAAGCATTTCTTCCATAGGCGGCCCGCCGGTCTTGTGGCGAAGCTGTTCGGGCGTGAACGCTTCCACGATCAGTACACCGCCGGGTTTGAGCGCTTCCAACATCTTCCGGTGCATCCGCGTTCGCTGTTCCGAAGGGAAATGGATAAACAACGCCGCGGCGATATCGTACTCGGCCTCGGGCCAGGTCCAAGTCGTGAGATCGGCCAGCGTCGTGCGGATCGAGACACCGCGTTGCGCCGCCAGTTCGCGCGCCTTGCGCAGACCGACTTCCGAACCATCCACAGACAGGACGTCCAGCCCCTGCTGCGCCAGCCACACCCCGTTGCGCCCTTCGCCGTCTGCCACGGCGAGCGCCCGCATGCCCGGTGCGAGGTATTTTTTCTGCGATACCAGAAAGGCATTGGGCTCGGTCCCGTAAACGTATTCGGGAAAGGCAAACCGTTGATTCCAGAACTCGCTCGTCATATTTTTGTGGGATGTCTAGCGTCCCTGCAGCCGCTGCGCCAGCGCCTTGACCCGCATCGGCCGGCTCACCCCGAAAAACACCACTTCCACGCCGCTGCCCGCGGAGCTGCTGAATTCGACGTTGCCGATGCCGAGGAGACGCTGCGCCAGCGTCTGGTTGACGTTGATGTTGCGCAGGTCGCGCACGCGAATCGAACGCACCTTGCGCGCGATCAGTCCTTCCTGGCTCTCAACGTTGTTGACGTCCATGCGGAATCGCCAGACGTAATGGCGATACTGGATCGCGACTGTCAGATAAACGAAGACCGCAACGATCACAACCTGCACTGCGCGCAGATTGGGCGCGGAAAAATAACGTTCACCCGAGAGCAGCGCCAGGACCAACAAAGCAGGCAGCAGCGCGGCGAAGGCGATGCGCCACCACTGATTGCGCCACGCCGGACGCGCCGCGTAACTGGTGATATCCGCCTCTTCGGACGACTCGCCGGGAGGCGGTTCGGAGCTGCGTGAAGCGAGGTATTTGTAATCTTTCATAGGGCTATCATTGTGCCGCCTCCGCTTCGCCCCTGCACCCGTTTTCTGTCGAGCGGCCTGCGGCCGCGTGTACTTGTGGGTGGCCGAAGGCGACACCTTAGAAAAAATATTTAGTGCGGAGCCCGCCGTGCAAGCTTCGGCAGATCACCCTCCAAACCGCTCGCTCTCCGCATGATAAAATTCTTCATCGGCGTGACGGAGTTTGTGAGTTCCAGTCCGACGTTGCGCAGTTGAGTGACCAGCGGCAGATCATTGCCGAAAAGATATCTGAATCCGCCGGTGACGGCGACCATGGACAGGTTACCACCCTTGCGCCAGCGCTCGTAACGGCGCAACAAGAGATGCGCGCCGATGTCCTTCTCGCCGGCGGCGGCGTCGAGCAGCACCTCGGCGAGCGCGGCAGCATCGAGAAAGCCGAGGTTCACGCCCTGGCCGGCGAGCGGATGCACCGTGTGCGCGGCATCGCCGATGAGCGCCACGCGCGCGGCGGTGTAGGTCTTGGCGTGCGACAACGCCAGCGGGAACGCCGCGCGCGGACCGATGGTTTCGATCTTGCCCAAAGTATCACCGAAGGCGTGTTGCAATTCCCCGATGAAGGAGACGCCATCGAGCGCCAGCAATTGTTGGGCGCGCGCGCTGTCGGCCGACCACACGATCGAGCAGGTGCGGGGGTCGTCCAGCGGCAGAAACGCCAGCGGGCCGGTCGCGAGGAATCGCTGGCGCGCGACCTGCTCGTGCGGCTTCCCCGTGACCACCGTCGCCACGATGCTTTTTTGATCGAGGTTGAACGATTGGGTCTCAATCCCGGCGGCATGCCGCACCGCGGAATCGGCGCCGTCAGCGCCCACCAGCAGGCGCGTGCGCAGGCGGCGCCCGTCATTCAGCGTCAGCGTCGCCGCTTCCCCAGTCAGATGAATGTCCTGCACCTGCACCGGGCATAGGTAATGCACGTTGGTGAAATGCTGCAGCCGTTCCAGAAGGGCGTTGCGGATCACGCTGTTCTCGATGATCCAGGCGAGGCAGGCTTCGCCGATTTCGGCGGCGTCGAAATGGATCGCGCCATCCCCGCCCTCGCTCCAGACGTGCATTTTCCGCACCGGTGAAACCCGCCGCCGGGCCATGCCGTCCCAGGCGCCGACGTTTTCAAAAAATGCCTGGGAGGCGAGCGTGATCGCGCTCACGCGCTGATCGTAGGAATGGTCCGCAGGCGCGGCAGCCGGGACGTGATCGAGCACGGCCACCTTGAGCGCGGTGTCCCCGAGGGCGCACGCGAGCGCCGCGCCGACCATGCCGCCACCTATGATCACCACGTCATAGGCCGCTTGCGATCTAGGTTTCACGCCGTTCATGGCTCATAACGGCAGGCCACGCGCCAGACGCGGCAGGCGCCCGGCGAGGCCGCTGGTCATGCGGATGAAGCCGCGCTTAATGCCCGGCAACAGGTCCACGGCGATGAGCCCGGCGTTGCGCGCCAGCGCGAGCGGCGGGAAATCATTCGAGAAAATCCGGATCAGTCCGTTGGTGAATGCCGCGATCACCTGGTTGTCGCGCCGGCGCCAGTCGGCGTAACGGCGCAGCGTGCGCACATCGCCAATGTCCGCGTCCGTGCGTACCGCGTCCATGAGAATTTCCGAAATCGCCGCTACGTCGCGCAGGCCCAGATTGAATCCCTGCCCGGCCACCGGATGCACTGTATGCGCGGCGTTGCCGATCAGGGCCAGGTGCCCGCGCACGTGCTCGCGCACACGCGTCAGCGCCAGCGGATAGGCGGCACGCGTGCCGACGCGGGTGAAGTTCCCGAGCCGGTCGCCGAAGCGATCCTGCAAGTGCTGCAGGAATTCCCCATCGCTCCAGCCGAGAATGGTCGGCACTTCTTCTTCGCGTGCGCTCCACACGACCGCGCAACGGTCGCCCGACAGCGGCAACAGCGCCAGGGGGCCGGTATCGGTGAAACGCTCGTAGGCGGTGTTGTGGTGCGGCACACCGGCGGTCACGTTGGTGACGACCGCGGTCTGCCGGTATTCGGTGCGCGCCGCCTCGATGCCGACCGCCGCGCGCACCGCCGAATGCGCGCCGTCGGCGGCCACCACCAGCGTGGCCGTCAGCGTCTGGTCCGCATCAAGGTGACGCACGTCGACCTGCGCGTACGCCGGCTGGAGGCGGATGTCACGCATCTCCGCCGGGCACAACCAGTCGATGTTTTTCGAAACCTCCAGCCGCTTGAGCAGCCCCGCGCCGAGTACGCGGTTCGCCACCACGTAACCCAGCGCGGGCAGGCCGGCGTCGCTCGCCGCCAGGCGCGTGACGCCGAAATGACCGCGGTCGGAGATGTGGATCCGCTCGATCGGCGTGGCGTCCGGCGCGATGTCTCTCCACAAATCGAGGCCTTCAAAAATACGCCTGGAGCCGTAGGCAAGGGCGATGGTTCGATCGTCGTAGCTCGGTTGGTCCGCGGCGGCCAGCGGCACCGCTTCGATCACGCCGATGCGCAGGCTGCTCCCGCGCAGAACGCAGGCGAGGCTCGCGCCAACCATGCCGCCGCCGACGATCAGAACATCGTAATCAGCGCGGCCGGCCATCAGTGCCGCATCAGCGCTTCGATGTCGCCGACCGACTTGGGAGCGTCGCGGGACAACACCTCGTTGCCCTCGCGCGTCACCAGCACGTCGTCCTCGATTCGCACGCCGATGTTCCAGAACCCCGGGGGGACGTCATTGCCTTCGGCGAAGTACAAGCCGGGCTCGACCGTCAAAACCATCCCCGGTTCCAGCAACCGCCAGGTATCGTCGAGCTTGTAGTCGCCCACGTCGTGCACGTCCATGCCGAGCCAGTGGCCGGTGCGGTGCATGTAGAAACGTTTGTAGTCCCCGCTTTCGATGTGGCCGTCGACAGTGCCATTGAGCAGACCCAAGTCCTTCAAACCCTGCGTCAGGACGCGCACGGCGGTCTCATGCGGATCGTTCCAGTGCTTGCCGGCCTTGACCTGTTCGATCGCGGCGAGCTGGGCCGCCAGCACCAGTTCGTAGACCGCGCGCTGCTCGCCGCTGAAGCGGCCGGTCACCGGAAAGGTGCGGGTGATGTCGGCGGCGTAGCCGTCGATCTCGGCCGCGGCGTCGATCAACAGCACGTCACCGGGCTTGAGCTCCGCATCATTGTCGTTGTAATGCAGGATGCAGCTGTTGGCGCCGCTGCCGACGATCGGCGGATAGGCGGGAAACGGGCTGCCGCCCTTTCTGAACTCGTGCAGCAGCTCGGCTTCGATTTCGTATTCCCTCATTCCGGGTCGGCAGGCCTGCATCGCGCGCCGGTGCGCCTGGGCTGAGATCTTGGCCGCGCGCTTCATCAGCTTGATCTCCTCTGGCCCCTTGAACAGGCGCATCTCATGCAAAATGTGATCGAGCGCCACGAACTCGCCCGGCGCATGCACGCCGTTCCGGCTTTTCCCGCGCACCTCGTTGACCCAGTTGATCAGGCGCTGATCGAAATCGGTGTAGCGACCCATACTGTAGAACACCTTCTCTCGGTTCTCGAGCAGACCCGGGAGGATATCGTCGATGTCGTCGATCGGAAACGCGTCATCCGCACCGTAAGTCTCACGCGCACCGTCGAGGCCCGCGCGACGGCCTTCCCAGATCTCTTTCTCCGGGTTGCGCTCGCGGCAGAACAATATGTACTCGCCGTGCTCACGCCCCGGAACCAGAACCAGCACGGCGTCCGGTTCAGGAAAGTGCGTGAGATAATAAAAATCGCTGTCGGCCCGGAACGGATAGTGCACGTCGCGGTTGCGCAGGCGCACCGGCGCGGTCGGAAGAATCGCGACCCCGCCGCCCATGTGTTGCATCAGCGTCTCACGGCGTTTCTCGAAGATTTTCATGTCCATGGACGAGCATTATGCCAAAATCGCGGTCTAAGCGTTGCCCGGCAACACACCGGCTAGAGTAAAGCCGGCGGCTTGCTATAATCTCGCCGCCCGTGGCACCCGTAACGGAGGCACCATCGGATGGCCGGTATTCCTTGCCGGACAAACATAACCGCCGCCAAGGCTTCGTTCCCGTCGGGTCGGATTATGCTTTCATACTTCTACCACGCCGTGTATCAGGAGATGTCATAATGGAAAAATTTCGTCGTCTCGCCAAACCCGTCAGCCACCTCGTCGTCGCCGGCCTGCTCGCGCTATCCCTGCACCTGCCTACCGCGCAGGCCAGCCTGATCGGTACCGAAGCGGTGATCAACGCCACCCAGGCGCAGCAGAATCGTGAGCGCCTGCACGAACTGCTGAACCGCGAGGACGTCAAATCGCAGCTGGTCGCCCGCGGCGTTGATCCCTCTCAGGTCCAGGCGCGTGTCGACAGCCTTACGGACCAGGAAGTGCAGACCCTGGCGACCAAGATGGACCAGATGCCGGCTGGCGGTGACGTGCTTGGTGTGCTCGTGTTCCTGTTCCTGGTGTTGTTGGTCACGGATATTCTCGGTTTCACCAATATCTTTCCGTTCGTCAAACATCCCAAGCGCTGAATCCCGGTTGCATTGCCGCATGCGTAATACCCAAGCCGCCTGGAGCGTTTCAGGCGGCGCCGGCATACCCAATGAAACTTTGTGCAGACAAAAAACACAGTTAAGTAACCGCAAGGGCCCGGCTTCCGGCGCCTGCGCCCGACTCGCGACGGTCGCCTCCACCGGCTCCACCGGTGGAGCCTGCTCCCTGCTCGCGGTCGCCCTTTTTATCTCTGTTTTTTTTCTCCTCGGCGGCTGCGCCACGCCGCAAACCGATCGCATCCGCGCGACCGCCAGTGCCAGGCCGCAACCGGTGGAGCTGAAAGAGGTGCCGTTCTTCCCGCAAGAGGAATACCAGTGCGGGCCGGCGGCACTGGCGATCATGCTCAATTGGACCAACGACTTCGTCACCCCCGACGAACTGGTGTCACAGGTTTATCTGCCCAAACGCCACGGCAGCCTGCAGCTGGAGCTGATCGGCGCGGTGCGCCGTCAAAACCGCATCCCTTACGTGCTGCGGCCGGAACTGGAATCCGTGTTCGCCGAGGTCGACTCGGGCAATCCGGTGCTGGTACTTCAGAACCTGGGCTTCTGGTGGTATCCGGATTGGCATTACGCCGTTGTGGTGGGTTTCGATCTCCCGGGCGACCGTATGGTGCTGCGTTCAGGTCGCGAAGAACGGCACGTCGTCCCGATCGAAGTGTTCGAGCGTACCTGGCGCCGCAGCCATTACTGGGCGATGGTGGTGATGCCGCCGGACCGCCTGCCATTCACGGCCGAGGAGATTCCCTATCTACAGTCGGTCGCCGCGCTTGAACGTCTTTCAAGCTGGGAAACGACGGCGACCGCCTACGCCACCGCGCTGACTCGCTGGCCGAAAAGTCTGGCGGCACGGATGGGCCTGGGCAACAGCCGCTACGCGCTGGGTGACGTGCGCGGTGCGCAACAGGCATTCCGGCAGGCGACGCAGGAACATCCCGATGCCGCCGTTGCGTTTAACAATCTCGCGCAAATGCTGGCGATAGAAAATCGCTGGCAGGACGCGACGGCGGCGGCGCAGCGCGCGGTGGAGCTCGGCGGGCCGCAGGTGGGAACCTTCCGCGAAACCCTGAAGCAGATCGAAGCAAAGCGCGAAAAACAGCAAGAACCGCTCGGCCCGCCTTAGGCCACGGGCGAATGGCGTCATCGGAGTCGGGGACGACGGCGAATTAGTGCCGTGCGACCGGCGGCTGCAGTTCCTCGAAAATCAGTTGCACGCCCACACGCAGGTATTCCACGATCTCGGCGAGTGCCCTGGCCTCCTCTTCGTTGGCGAGCGAGGTATCGAGGTCGGCCTCCGAAATGCGGGTGATGTCGCGCACAATCTCGCCGGCATCGCCAGGCAGTGCCTGCGCGTCCTCCACCCCGCTAACATGCAGCCCGAACAAATAACCGCGGCACCAGTCGGTCAAGCCATCGAGCTGCTCCGCCAGGCTGTGGCCATCGTCCGGCAGCAGAGGTGTGAAATCGCAATCGACGCCATGCAAGTGCGCGTACGTGGAACCATGCAATGCCGTGAGCAAACGCGCCAACTCGGTGAGCCGTTCGCCACCGGGCGAGGCGTCACGACCCAGGATCAACATCTGCCATGCCACCCGGGTACCTTGGGGCGCGCACAGCACGCCGGTAATGATGCCGTGCGCTTCGGACGCGCCGGTCGGCACGCCGGCCTCATGCAGCAGGCGGGTCGCGTCATCGTAGGCGGGCAGAGTGGGGGTGGCATCCATGGCGCTCAAACCTTCCATTTACGGAAGGCGATCGGTCTTGGGGGAAACGCGAAGTGTAACACCGGCAGGGTACGGTCAAAAGCGTTGACCGGCGCGGGCGTCGGTCCTATAGTTTTGGTATGGCAAGCAATGATTCTCGCCTGGAAAGCCAGGATCTCAAGATCCTGGAGAGCCGCGTCGACGAGCTGATTGATGCCTGCCGGCGGCTGAAGAGCGAGAACGAGTCGCTCAAGTCGGAACGCAGCGACTTGAGCGTGCAGCACGCACGCCTGGTCGAAAAAACGCGGCTCGCCCGCGCGCGCATCGAAACCATGATCGACCGCTTGAAGGCACTGGAGCGCAGCTGACGTGAAGGAATCGCGCGACGGCGTGACCGTCACCATCCTCGGCAAGGAATTCATCGTGGCCTGTCCCGAGGACGAGCGCGCCGCGCTGGTCGCCGCCGCCGGCTACCTCGACAAGAAGATGCGCGAGATCCAGACGAGCGGCAAGGTAATCGGCACCGAGCGGACCGCGATCATGGCCGCGCTCAATATCGCGCATGAACTCCTCGAGTTGCGCGAGCGTGGCGGCATGTCTCTCGACATGTCACAAAAAATTAAATTTCTCCAAAGCAAGATCGACGCCGCGTTGCGTTGGGATGCACAAACCCGCCAATAGGTATATCATTCGCGTTGCGCCCCCTGCGGTGTGCGTGACTGTTCCAGATATCCTCTGAACCTATAAGTGCTTTAAAAGGGAGCCGAATCGCCGATACCGGTGTGCATGCCCGCCTCGCAGCGGGAAGCCTGAAGGGATCGCTGAGGCACCCAACTTGAACCTCACGGTTCAAGGCTACGGAACAGCACGGCATCTGTGGAGGGCGCCTTTGTTTTTGCCTTGGCGATTTCATTTGTGCCCACAGAGAAACCCGAACAGCGCCGCATCCTGCGTGCCCGTCGTAACGC
>DASPRK010000051.1:0-13535 GCA_035624495.1 Methylomirabilis sp. (SeqCode)
ATCCAGGGAGTCCGCGCCCAGATCATCCACGAAAGAAGCTTCGGGCTTGACCTCGCCCTCGTTGACGCCCAGCTGCTCCACAACGATCTTCTTGACGCGCTCTTCGACACTGCTCATGGGTGATTTTCCCTCCAAAATTGAAATACGGCCCTCGTGCGGGCGCATAGTTAACACCATTTAGTAAAAATCGTCCAGCGATTGACCCGGTGCGGCAATTTTTGCGCGATGAGAGGTCCGATATAAGCTATTTGGCGCTGGTGACGGCACCGACGGGCAGGGTCAAACGCGAAAAAATAAGGGTTTCTGGATAATGAAGCGCTACCCCGCGCTCCGCTGATTCGTGCTGTCATGTAATACGCGGCATCACAACGGCTACGTCCCTGGGCCGAAAATATAATAACTCAAACGGCCGGTTCAACCGGGCTCTTGCCATCGCCACATATAACAATTCGGCTTTTTGCAGCGACCCGGGCATGCTAATTCATGTACATCCCGCCATTGACGTGCAGAGTCGCGCCAGTGATATAGCCGGCCTGCGGCGAGGCGAGATACACCACCGCATGCGCGATCTCGTCGGCCCGGCCCAGCCGCCCCAGGGGGATTTGCCGCAGCAAGGCCTCCTTCTGCGCGTCCGGCAGGGCGCGGGTCATGTCGGTATCGATGAAGCCCGGGGCCACCGCGTTCACCGTGATATTGCGCGATCCGACCTCGCGCGCGAGCGCCTTGGTGAAACCGATCAATCCCGCCTTGGCCGCGGCGTAGTTCGCCTGACCGGCGTTGCCCGTCGCGCCCACGACCGAGCTGATGCTGATGACCCGTCCCCAACGCGCCTTGGTCATGGCGCGCAGGCACGCCTTGGTCATGCGGTATACCGACTTGAGATTGGTGTCGAGAATCGCGTCCCACTCCTCTTCGCTCATGCGCAGCAGCAGGTTGTCGCGCGTGATGCCGGCATTGTTGACCAGGATCGTCGGCATGCGGCCGGCTTTTTCCATTTCGCCTAATGCCGCCGCAATCGAGTCGTTGTTGTTGACGTCGAGCACCACGCCCCGGCCGTCGACGCCGTGTTCCTTCAGCGCGCCGCTGATTTTTGCCGCACCGTCACCCGACGTGGAGGTGCCAATCACTTGCGCGCCCTGCCGCCCCAGTTCCAGGGCGATGGCCTGGCCGATACCGCGACTCGCGCCCGTGACCAGGGCAGTCTGACCTTTCAGAACCATGTTGTCTTCCTTTTCGTCCTATTCACGATACCTTGGCCAACGCTTCGCGCAATGTCGGCGAATCGAACACCGGCAGCGTCTCGATAGTTTTCACGATGCGTTTGTTCAGGCTCGCCAGGACCTTGCCGGGCCCGCATTCCACCAGCCGTTCCACGCCCTCGGCCGCCATTTTCTCTATGGTTTCGACCCAGCGCACCGGCGATTCGATCTGGCGCACCAGTGCGTCTCGTATCGCCTCCGGCTCCGATTCCGCCCGAACATGCGTATTATGGATCACGGGAATTGTGGGCGCGCGCAGCGACACCTGCTTCAACCGTTCCGCCATAGCCAGCGCCGCCGAATGCATCAAACGGCAATGCGACGGCACGCTCACGGGCAGGACCACCGCGCGTTTGGCGCCGGCGGCCTTGGACTGGTCGACCGCGCGCGCAATCGCGCCCGCGGTCCCGGCGATCACGACTTGGCCGGGCGAATTGAAGTTCACGGCATCGAGCACCTCGCCTTGCGCCGCTCGTGCGCACAACTGACGCACCGCCGCGTCGTCGAGTCCGAGTATCGCCGCCATGCCGCCCTCCCCGACCGGTACCGCCAGTTGCATGAAACGTGCGCGGTCGCCCACCAGTTTCACTGCATCGGAAAAATCGAGCGCCTCGGCGCACACCAGCGCGCTGTACTCGCCGAGGCTATGTCCAGCCATGAATTGCGGGCGAGGACCGTTATTGGCGATCCATACGCGCCACGTGGCGACACCGGCCGCCAGCATCGCCGGCTGGGTCACTTCGGTTTGATTCAGTTTCGCCTCCGGTCCCTGCTCCACGAGCTGCCACAAATCATAGCCGAGGGCCTGCGAGGCATCGACGAAGGTTTGTTTGACGACGGGGAACTCCGCGGCCAGCGCGTGCAACATACCGACCGACTGCGATCCCTGACCCGGGAAAACAAAGGCGAGTTTCGGGTTTCGAATTTCGGGTTTCGGGTTCATGATTTCTCGGCTTGCGATGGCTTGCAGTGCAATGGGTCAATGACCATAAAATAAGATTGCCGTCGACTCGGGACTCGAATCCCGAAATCGAAACGTCAAAATTTAAGCAGCACCGAGCCCCAGGTGAAACCCCCACCGAAGGCCTCCATCAACACGGTATCGCCTTTTCGAATGCGGCCGTCACGCACCGCCTCGTCGAAGGCGAGCGGGATCGAGGCCGCCGAAGTGTTGCCGTGGCGATCGACCGTCAGCACCACGTGATCCATCGACATGTCGAGTTTTTTGGCGGTGGCGGCGATGATGCGATGATTCGCCTGGTGCGGCACCAGCCATTTGATGTCGGATTTTTTCATGTGGTTAACGGCGAGCGTTTCGTCCACGATGCGGCCGAGCGTATTGACCGCCACCTTGAAGACCTCGCTGCCCTCCATTTTCATGTAAGCCGTGCCACGGACAACCTTGTCGTAGCCTTGCGAGATGCCCGCAGGCACGTTCAACAGGTCCTTGTACTTGCCGTCGGCGTGCAGATGCGTGGAAATGATGCCCGGCGCTTTCGAGGCGGCGACGATCACCGCGCCAGCGCCGTCGCCAAACAGCACGCAGGTAGTGCGATCGGTCCAGTCGGTGATGCGCGACAGCGTTTCGGTGCCGACCACGAGCGCGCATTTGGCGCTGCCCGAGCGCACGAATTTGTCGGCCACGCCGAGCGCGTACACGAAGCCGGTGCATACCGCCTGTATATCGAAGGCTGGGCAGCCGTGAATCCCGAGACGGTCCTGCAGCAGGCAGGCGGTGCTGGGGAAGACCTGGTCGGCCGTGGTCGTCGCGACGATGATCAGGTCAATGTCCCGGGCATGAATGCCGGCCGCCTGGATCGCGCGGCGCGCGGCCTGCTCGCCCATCGAGGCGCTCGTCTCGCCCTCGGCCGCGATGTGGCGCTCGTGAATCCCGGTGCGCTCGACGATCCACTCATCGGTCGTGTCGACCATTTTTTCGAGGTCGCGATTGGTGAGCACCTTCGGCGGCAGGTAGCCGCCGGTGCCGACGATGCGGGAATAAATCATGTCCGCCGCCTCTGCGAAGTCGCTGCCGCACCTGACCATCCGCTGTCGGCGTCCCGCAGCCTCCGCCGGTCGCCACCGGATTGCCGCGACACCGCCGCAAGCCGGATGAGCGCGGCACGGTCGTTACCAACGAACTCCTTTCCGGTGGCCGCGAGCGACTCGCGACGGCGGCTTCCACCGGCTTCGCCGCTGGAGCCTGCTCCCTGCTCCCGCTCGTCGCCCCGCGCGGCGCCGCTCATACCACCACATCCTTGCCACGCTCAGCCATGATGGCGAGCTCGCGGCCGATACGCTCGGGAACGTTGTGTTCGACTTCCGCGAGCGCCTCCAGGATCGCGTGCTCGAAGGCCAGTTTGTCGGCCCCACCGTGGCTCTTGATCACGGTGCCGTTGAGCCCGATAAACGTCGCGCCGTTGTAGCGCCGGGGGTCGACGCGCTTGCGGAAGGCGTGCAACACCGGCATCGCCACCAACGCGGAAAATTTGGTTATCCAGTTACGACGGAATTCCTGTTTCATGTAATGCGTGATCATGCGCGCCAAACCTTCGCTGGTCTTGAGCATGACGTTTCCGATGAAACCGTCGCACACGATCACGTCCATGTCTCCGGTGTAAATCTGATCGCCCTCGACGTAGCCGCAGTAGTTGATCGAAGTGGCGCGCAACAATTCATTCGTCCGCTTGACGATCTCATTGCCCTTGATGTCTTCCTCGCCGATGTTGAGCAGTCCGACGCGCGGTCGAGGATTGCCCTCCACGGCGCTCACCAGGATCGATCCCATGACAGCAAATTGCACCAGCTGCTCCGCCGTGCAATCGACGTTGGCGCCAAGATCGAGCACGTGCACGTGATCGTGCAACGTCGGCAGTGTGGTGACGATGGCCGGCCGGTCGATGCCGGGCAGGGTCTTGAGCACGAAACGCGCGGTCGCCATCAGCGCGCCGGTATTGCCAGCGGAGACAGCGGCTCGGGCGACGCCATCCTTGACCAAGTTGATGGCCACGCGCATGGAAGAATCTTTCTTGCCGCGCAGCGCTTGCGCGGGCGGTTCGTCCATCCCGACGACTTCGGAGGCGTGTTGAATGACGAGACGATCGCTTTCGGAGGCGTGCCGACGTTTCAGTTCCGCCGCTATCGCATCACGGCTGCCGGTGAGCACCAGCCTTGCGGTCGGCTGGTCTTGCAGCGTCTTGAGTGCGGCGGGCACGGTAACACCGACACCGTGATCGCCGCCCATGGCGTCGACGGCAATCGTGATCAAGTCCGTCAATTCCCTGTGCCGTGCGGGTTCCAGCCGGAGTGGTTTCCTTGGTTATTCCGTTTTGGTGTCGAGCACCTTGCGGCCGCGATAATAACCATCGGCGCTGACGTGATGCCGGCGATGGGTCTCGCCGCTCGTCTTGTCGACCGACAGCGCCGGCTTCTTCAGTGCGTCGTGCGAACGCCGCATACCGCGACGGGAAGGTGATACTCGGCTTTTCTGTACGGCCATGGCGATTCCTCGTTAATAAATCCAAATTACTTCGTTGTCTTCAGTTTATGCAGAACGGAAAAGGGATTGGGCTTGTCCTTTTCATTCTGTGTCACTTCCCTGGGTTGACCACGCGCGGTCACGTAGTTCCTGGCGGCACATCGACTCAGCTCGTGCATCGGCACCATCGGCAACGCCAGCAACAACTCTTCCTCGGCCAGGTCGCTCAACGGCAACGGCTTGTCCACCAGCAGCGTATCGGGCTCGTTTTCCTCCTGCAGCACGCGACGTTCGTCCGGCCGCATGAGGATCAACCAGGGCGTGGTCTCGAGCTCCAGGTCCATGGGTTCCAGACAACGCTGACACGTGACCCGCAGCCGGGCATGCAACCGGCCGTGCATCAGCAGCACGTTTTCGCCCTCGCCGCGCTCAAAGGCAAGGTCGACGAAAACGTCGTCGGATCCCGCCAACGCCGCCTGCAACAGGCGCGGCATGCCTTTCAGTGGAAGCGTGCCGGTCAGGTGCGCGCCGCGTTCCGCCAGCTGGATCGGATCGATGGTCGCCGGTAAATGACCGTGTGACGCTTTCCTGGATGGCGACATGATACCTTCTCCGAGCGCTTCGTTCCGGCGACCCTTGCGCCCGTCTCCGACGGGGGTCGCCACCACCCGAGGCGACCACTCTTTCGGCGGTGGTGGCCGGGCGACTCAATGATCAACCGCGCCAACCTCTTTCCTGGATGGCGACATGGCCACCCGGCTCACGACCGGGCAGCGACGCTAATCCCCGCAAACCGGGCATAACCCCGATCCGACCGCCTGATACTGGCCGCGCATCATATATTCGCGGCAAACTTGTGTCAAAATAGGGTTTTAGGCGATCCGGTCGGTACCGGTTGTTATTGACACTGCCCGCCCCTTTCCGTACAAAACAGGTGACGGCATCCGGCCGGGGATGCCGGCCAGCTCTGCGGAGTTTTCAGCTTGATCAAAAAGATTCTGGTTGCCAACCGCGGCGAAATCGCGGTGCGCATCGTGCGCGCCTGCGCCGAGATGGGCATCAAGTCGGTCGCCATCTACACCGATGCCGACCGTCATGCGCTGCACGTCAAAAAGGCGGACGAGGCCTATAACGTAGGTCCCGATCCGGTCGGCGGCTATTTGAACGCGCATCGCATCGTCAATCTAGCTGTGGCCACCGGTTGCGACGCCCTGCATCCCGGATACGGTTTCCTGTCGGAAAGCCCCCAGCTGGCCGAAATCTGTGCCCGGCGCGACATCATATATATCGGCCCGACCGTGGACGCCATCCGTCGCATGGGCGACAAGACCGCCGCGCGCGCGGCGGCGGTCGCCGCCGGCGTGCCGGTCGTGCCCGGCAGCGAGGGAAACCTCAAGAACGCCACGGAGGCTGTCAAGCTTGCCAAGAAATTCGGCTATCCGGTCATGCTAAAGGCCACCTCGGGCGGCGGCGGACGCGGCATACGCCGGTGCAACAACGAAGAGGAGTTGCGCCGCGCCTTCGAGCGCGTGGTTTCCGAAGCCACCAAGGCCTTCGGCAGTGCCGACGTGTTCATGGAAAAGGCGATCATCAACCCGCGCCACATCGAGGTGCAGGTGCTCGGCGACAAACACGGCAACGTCGTCCATCTGTTCGAGCGCGACTGCTCGATTCAGCGCCGGCACCAGAAACTGATCGAGATCGCCCCTTCGCCCCAGTTGACCGAAGAGCAGCGCGCCGTGGTCTGCAACCTGGCTGTACGCGCCGCGCGGTTCGTGCATTACGAAAACGCCGGCACGGTCGAGTTCCTGTTCGACCAGAGCGGTAACTTCTATTTCATGGAGATGAACACGCGCCTGCAAGTGGAGCATACCGTTACCGAGCAGATCACCGGGGTGGACATCGTGCAGGAACAGATACGCATTGCCGAGGGGCAATCGCTTTCCTGCACGCAGGAACAAATCGAGCGACGCGGCTATGCCATTCAGTTCCGCATCAACGCCGAGGACCCGAAGAACGATTTCCTCCCGAGTTACGGGCGCATCACCCGCTACTACTCGCCCGGCGGCCCGGGGGTGCGCACCGACGCCGCAATCTACACCGGCTACGAATTCCCGCCGCATTACGATTCCATGTGCGCCAAGCTCACGGTCTGGGCGCTCACCTGGGAAAAGGTTCTGGCGCGCGCCCGGCGCGCGCTGCTCGACATGGGCGTGCACGGCGTGAAGACCACCAAACCCTTCTACCTGGAAATTCTCGCCACACCGGAATTCCAAGCCGGCAAATTCGGCACCGGCTTTATCGAACAACATCCGGAACTGTTAAACTATTCCATCCGCCGCCCGCCCGCCGACCTTGCCGCGGCGATCGCGGCGGCGATCGTGGCGCATCACGGCCTGTAGGAGACCAGGAGCAATCATGGCGTCCGCATCGAAAAAAGTGCTGGTTACCGAGGTCGTCCTGCGCGACGCCCATCAGTCGCTGCTGGCCACGCGCATGCGCACCGACGACATGCTGCCGATCTGCGACAAGCTCGACAAGGCCGGCTTCTGGTCGCTGGAGGCCTGGGGCGGCGCTACCTACGACGCCTGCCTGCGTTTCCTGAAAGAGGATCCATGGGAGCGCCTGCGCAAATTGAAAAAAGCACTGCCCAGGACGCCGATTCAGATGCTGCTGCGCGGACAGAATCTGCTCGGCTACCGTCACTACTCCGACGACGTGGTAGAAGCGTTCGTGAAAAAAGCGGCGGAGAACGGCGTCGACGTGTTCCGCATCTTCGACGCCATGAACGACATGCGCAACATTGCGGTTTCCGTCGGGGCGGTGCTCAGGGCCGGCAAGCACGCGCAAGGCGCGATCAGCTACACCATCAGTCCGGTGCACACCACCGAACATTTCGTGGAGCAGGCCAGGGAGCTCGAAAAGATGGGCTGCCAGACCATCTGCATCAAGGACATGGCCGGGCTGCTGACGCCGCCGCACACCGTCGAGCTGTTCTCCGCCCTTTCCAAGGCCATCAAGGTGCCGCTCCACTTCCATTCGCACACCACGGTCGGCGTGGCCAACATCTGCATGTATCTGGCGGTCGAGCACGGCGCGCGTCACGTGGACACGGCGATCTCGTCGCTGTCCTGGGGCACCAGCCATTCTCCGACCGAAAGCATGGTGGCGGCGTTCCGCGACACGCCCTACGACACCGGTCTCAATCTCGAGCTGCTGCAGGAGATCGGCTTTTACTTCCGCGGCGTGCGCAAGAAGTATCACCAGTATGAAAGCGAATACGCCGAGATCGACACGCGCGTGATGGTGAATCAGGTGCCGGGCGGCATGATTTCCAATCTCTCGAACCAGCTGAAAGAACAGGGCGCGCTCAACCGCATGAACGAAGTGCTGGCCGAGATCCCGCGGGTGCGCGAGGACTTGGGCTTCCCGCCGCTGGTGACGCCGACCTCGCAGATCGTTGGAACCCAGGCCGTGCTCAACGTCCTCACGGGCAAGCGCTACAAGAGCATCACCAATGAAGTAAAGCTCTACCTCCAGGGCCGCTACGGACAAGCGCCGGGCAAGATCAACGAGGCCGTGCGCAGCATGGCCATCGGCGACGAAGAGGTCATCACCTGCCGTCCAGCCGACAGGCTCAAGCCGGAAATGCACCGGCTGCGCGAGGAGATCGGCGAACTCGCCAAGAGCGAGGAAGACGTGCTCACCTACGCGATGTTCCCCGAGATCGGCCGCAAATTCCTCGAGGAACGCGCCGCCGGCACGCTCAAACCCGAAGAGCTCAAGCCGCCGGTCTCCGCCGCCGCGCCCGGGCTGCCGTCATTGGCGCCGACCGATTTCAACGTCACGATGCACGGCGAGACTTACCACATTCGGGTCACCGGGGTCGGCCACAAAACCGATGAGCAACGTCCGTTCTTCGTTGCGGTGGACGGCGTGCCGGAACAGATTCTCATCGAGACGCTTACGGAAACCGTGCCGACCGAAGCCGGCGTAGTGGATACGCGTCGCGCGTCCAAGGGCTCGCGCCGGCCGAAGGCATCCAAGGAAGGACACGTGACGAGTTCCATGCCCGGGACCATCGTGGACATTCTGGTCAAGGCCGGCAACAAAGTGAAGGCTGGCGACCCGGTGCTGGTGATCGAAGCGATGAAGATGGAAAACGAAGTGCCGGCGCCGGTGGCGGGAACGGTGAAGGCCGTGAACGTCGCCAAGGGCGATTCCGTCAATCCCGACGAAGCGCTGGTCGAAATTGAATAATTAATTTAATTGAACGCCAGGGCGCCAGGAACGCCCGGGAAGATTTATAAACAAAAGTTTTCCTGGCGACCCTGGCGTCCTGGCGCTTTCAATATTATGAAACTAATTCTCGCTTCGTCTTCGCCCTACCGCCGCGAGCTGCTGGAGCGTCTGAAAATTCCGTTCGAAGTAATCGCCCCGGATGTCGATGAAAGTCCGCGCTCCGGGGAAACGCCGGAAAAGTTGGTGGAACGGCTGGCGATCGAAAAAGCGCGCAAAATCGCCGGCCAGATTCCGGGCGCCCTCGTGATCGGATCGGACCAGGTCGCGGTGTACGACGGCCAAATCGTGGGCAAGCCGCACAGCCACGGCAAGGCGGCGCAACAGCTCCGCTCGGCCTCAGGCAAAACCGTCACGCTTTATACCGGGCTGGCGCTCGTTAACGCCGATACCCAGCGTGTCCAGTGCGAAGTCATTCCCTATCGCGTGGCGTTCCGTGTCCTGAACGAGGCGCAGATTGAGTCCTATTTGCGTCGGGAGCAACCCTATTCCTGTGCCGGCAGTGTCAAATCCGAAGGGTTGGGGATCGCACTGCTGGAAAAATTCGAGGGCGATGATCCGAACACGCTGATCGGGTTGCCGCTCATCCGACTGGTCCGGATGCTCGAGAACGAAGGAATAAAAATTATCTAAACCGCCAGGGCGGGCCGGAAGCGGACGAAGACACTGAAAACTTGTGGCCCAGGGTGCAACCCAAACGGTTGCACCCGTACGGTGACAACCCTGCTTCACCTTCGTCCCGGCGAGCGGCCCGCACACGGGCAAGCGGCGAACGCCCAGCCAGCGATGGCCGCGCCGGACATCGCGCGAAGCCGGGACGGCGCAGCGAGAAGTACGGACTGGTGGTCATCGAAACCACGAACATCGCGCCCAGAACGGCAGGTGTTGGCGTCCCGGCTGATGTCTTATTTCAAAACCGGCGAGCGTCCGAGGACTTCGGCGCCGAGGGTCTCGCCCATGGCGGTGCCGAGACGCCGGGCAAAACGGTCGAAAACATTTTCGCGGTAGGTGAAATCGACGATATCCTCGGCTCCAATCACCTCGCGCGCGACGTAACCCGCATCGCCCAGACGGTCCACCAGCCCGAGCTTCACGGCCTCGTCCCCGGTCCAGAAAAGACCGGAAAACATGTCCTTGGTCTCCTTAAGCGACTTGCCGCGCCCCTGGCGCACCACGTCGATGAATTGCTGGTGGATGCGGTCGAGCAGTTCGTGCGCGTACTGCGACTCCGCCGGCTTCACCGGGCTGAACGGGTCGAGGAAACCCTTATGATCGCCCGCGGTCATGAGCCGGCGCTCGACGCCGAGCTTTTTCATGGTGTCGACGAAGCCGAATCCATTCATCAGTACGCCGATCGAGCCGACGATGGACGCCTTATTGGCGTAAATCTTGTCCGCCGCGGCGACGGCATAATAACAACCCGAGGCACACACGTCGCCGATCACGGCGTATAGCGGAATTTTCGGATACTTGGCCCGCAGGCGCCGGATCTCGTCGTTGATATAGGCCGCCTGTACCGGACTGCCGCCGGGGCTGTTGGCGCGCACGATCACGCCGACAGTCGAGGTACTTTCGAACGCGGCGCGCAGGCCGGAGATGACGTTGTCGGCACTCGCCAGCGTGTTGGCGCCGATTTCGCCGTCCAGGTCCACCAGTGCCGTGTGTCGCGCCAGAGCCTTGCCGCCCCAGTTGTCCGTCTGCGACAGGACCAGTATCAGCAAAACCAGCGCCACGAAGAAAAACTTGAAGAAAATCCCCCACCGGCGCGCCCGCCGTTGCTCGGTGAGCGCGGCGAACGCCAGGCGCTCGAGGAGGTCGCGTTCCCAGTTCGGCGGCCGTTTCTCGGCGCCGGAGGATGCGGGGGTAGGTTCGATCTCGTCTGTCATGAATTATGACCTCAGTTCACTGCCTCGGATTCCGCCAAGTGTACATCATCCATCGCGGCGAGACGGACGGCACCGTCCCGCTCGACCACGGCGAGTTTTACCCGCGCCGCACCCGCGCACGGTCCGCCTACGCACTGACCGCTCGCCGACGCGTAACGCGCTCCGTGCGTAGCGCACCGCAGATGCTGTCCGAAGGCATCGAAAATTTCGCCCTCGATCCAGTCGAGTTCGAGCGAACGATGACTGCAGCGATTCAGGTACGCATGCGCCACACCTTCGAAGCGAATCACGAATGCCAGCGCCGCCTCGCCGTGCTGGCGCACCCGGAAGCGTACGGCGCGGCCGCCGTTTACGAGTTCGCCGCTGCGGCAGATGAAGCCGTGCCCGTCCGCTGCAGCCACGCGCACACCTCCGTGAACGAGTCGAGACAGGCGAGCGGCCCGTGCTCCGCGAGCAGTTCGCGATCGTGCACGCCGTAAGTCACAGCCAAGCTTGCCACCCGCGCGTGCCGCGCCATCTGCAGGTCGTAAGTCGTATCGCCCACCATCAATGCCTGCGCGGATTCAAAACCGGTCTGTTCGAGAATATCCTCCAGCATGCGCGGGTGCGGCTTGGAATAGGACTCGTCGGCGCAACGCGTGGCGCAGAACAGATGCGCCGTGCCGGTGTCGCGCAACACCCGGTCCAGTCCGCGGCGCGCCTTGCCGGTGGCCACGGCCAGCAGGTATCCCTGCTCTGCGAGCGCCTCGAGCCCCTCGCGCACGCCCGGGAACAGCGCCATGCCGGTCTGGTCGAGATGCAGGAAATGCTCGCGATAACGCTCCACCACCCGCGACCGCACGGCGTTTTCCGCGTGCGGCAACAGCGTGGTCACGGCCTCATCGAGTCCGAGTCCAATGATATGACGGATCGCCAGTTCGCCGGCATCGGGTGCGCCAGCATCGGCCAGCGCCGCCTGGAAACATCGGACGATCTTGGCAACGGAATCCATCAGGGTCCCGTCCCAGTCGAAAATAATCAATTCAGGGTCAGGTTTCATGAGTCAGGCGTTCCAGCAGCGCGGAAAGTTCGTCGGGAAGTGGGGCTTCAAAATCCATTTTACAACCTGTCCGCGGATGCGTGAAACGCAGCCGCTGTGCGTGCAGGAACAAGCGTCGCGACCCCAATTGCTGCAGCCGCCGGTTGAATTCGCGATCACCGTACTTGTCATCGCCGGCAATCGGATGACCGAGATGTGCCGCGTGCACACGCGCCTGGTGGGTGCGGCCCGTCTGGAGCATGATCTCCATTAGCGTGGCAATACCAAAGCGCTGTTGCGGCGTAAAAATGCTGGTGGACTCCTTGCCCACGTCGGAAACCTCCACCCGCCGCTCGCCCGAACGGGGCCGGTTCTTTTCCAGCGCCACCGTCACCTCCCGCACGCCACCGCGCCAGGCTCCTTGTACCAGCGCAAGGTAACGTTTCTCGATGTCGCCTTCACGCAACATCCGGTGCAACGCCAGCATTGCCGGTCGGGTTTTGGCGATCAATAGGCAACCGGAGGTTTCCCGGTCCAACCGGTGTGCCAGCTCCAGGAATGGCGCCTGCGGCCGCAGCCGGCGCAAGGCCTCGATCAACCCGACGTTTACGCCACTGCCACCGTGAACTGCGAGGCCGGCCGGCTTGTTCACCACGAGCAGCACATCGTCCTCATAGAGAATGCGGGTCAGCAACCAGGCAAACGCCGCCGCGTCCTGTTCCGGCTTGGGAGCGGGCGGCGCCTGACGCAAAGGAGGAATTCTGACCACGTCGCCCGGTTCCAAACGGTAGTCAGGCCGGGCGCGCCCGCGATTAATGCGCACTTCGCCCTTGCGCAGGATGCGGTAGATGTGACTTTTGGGCACCCCCTTCAGGGCGCCAATGAGGAAGTTATCGAGCCGCTGGCCGGCCCGGGATTCATCGATTTCGAGATAGCGGACGGTGGAAGCGGCGGGTTTTAC
The DNA here is from genome assembly GCA_035624495.1 of Methylomirabilis sp. (SeqCode). GTDB lineage: Bacteria > Pseudomonadota > Gammaproteobacteria > Acidiferrobacterales > Sulfurifustaceae > Sulfuricaulis. The sequence goes on from DASPRK010000051.1 coordinate 12,902, forward strand.
GGCCTTTTTCATCGGGAACGCGATCATAACAAGATTGCCGGGCAGCCGGCGGGTCTGGTATAGTTATTTTGTGTACTTTGCGATGAATTCTCCAATATTGCATCAAGTGCACCGAATGCAACGTATTTTTGCGCGATTTCATGACGCGCGGGTTTGGCTGCAAGCGTTGCGCCGGCGCTAACCAACCGCCGGGTGCCTGAACGGCAGAAAGCAGCAAGCCTACAAGGGTGACACGCCTCTCCCCTGACATGTAGAGGTGTAAGAGTAAGACGCTCCAGTTTAGCGAGCGCCTGCCGACATCAGCATTGGCAGACGGCACCGGGACCGCCAAAAGCGCCCGCTGCGTGGATTCCAAGTCTGGTTTGCACATTCCGCGCCCATAAAGGCGTGGAGCAAGAGCAGAAAAACCGCCATGTGACGGCGGTTTCTGCCTCCTGTCGGGAGGACGATGTTCGCTTCACCCCGCTGCCATTCAGCGCGAGGTAGTCTGGCCCGCCAAACCGGGCGTCAGGGACAATAATTTAATGAAACGCATTTTGTTTAACGCAACTCACCCCGAGGAGTTGCGTCTGGCCGTCGTCGATGGCCAGAAATTGCTCGATCTCGACATTGAATCCTCCTCCTACCAGCAGAA
>DASPRK010000059.1:0-9823 GCA_035624495.1 Methylomirabilis sp. (SeqCode)
GATCACGTTGAGGGAGCCGGAGCGCAGATAGATGTTTTCGTCCACCTCCCGCAGCATCTTGAATCGCTCGAACACCGGGCGCACAAGGCCTGAAGGCACGAGTGTCTGCTCCGGATAACGCCGGCTCGGATAAGCGAGACAAAGCGAAGGGTCGATGATTTCCTCCAAGACGTGGATGTGGTCGCGGTACGGGTCGTCGGTCAGCCACAGGGTCACCCGCGAGCTGGAAAAATGCAGTTTGGCGTGAAACACGCCGCGTTCGCTGATCAGCTCACTGATGATGGCAATGACGTTATCGACCTGCTCGTCCATGGCGCTGCGCGCCCGCTGCTGCTGAAACAGCGCGTCACGGATGACGGGGTCGCCCTTGATCTGGCGCCATGCGCTCTGGCCCGACGCGGCCCGCCGCTCGAGCTGGGGCAAGTCGCGCAAAAACAAATCCGCTACAACAAATCCGAGCGCCGACAGCCCGTCTGTGACCGTCTGGACGGCAGTGATACAGGAACGCCGTTCGGGCGGGGTGAAGTACACATCCGAGAGCAGAAAACTTTTGCGAGGGGCCGCACTTGGCAAGAACGAACGGTGCGCCGGATTCGGTCCGTTTTGGTTGCCGTCAATCGCGTGCCGGCCCAGGTTGGAACTGACCTGGATTCCGTTCGTGTCGAGCGCGTAAATCCGCTGGCAGACAGGCATGCGCGCCAGTGCGTCGCTGAGCATTTCATCGAGCCGGTTACGATCCGACCATGATGCCGCGCATCGCACAGCGAGTTCGGCCATGGGCGGTTCCAGGCGCTCCCTCAGCAGGGCGCGCTGCGCTTCGATGGTTTCTTGCAGCCAGATCATCGTCGCAATATGCCATACGAGAAATTGGTCTTGATGAAATCCTTGCAAGTATCATGCTAGCCCTGCTGTAAGTGATTAAACAGGAAGCCAATATGACTGCTGTGTGACAAATACACCAAACGGTAGGTCGGATTGGGGGGCGCCTGCTGCCTACTCTGCTGAAGAACTCGAAAATTCCCTGAGTCGATTTTTCCGCTGGCGTTGATTGCACTCGAATGCTGGAAGTCGTTTAGATGCCGGCGCACGCCAGAGCGCTTACCACGGCGAAATCGCCGCCGCACCTCAACCCTCCGTTCAGCGGATAAAATCGTTCGCTGACGGTCCGGAAATTTTTGGTCTTCGAACAAGAAAGGAGTTTTTCGACAAAATAGATCGGAAGCCGGCGCTTCGCCTCGATTGACGGCCATATGAATTCTTGGTGAACCGGATTGAGGCTCGCGACCACCGATATCGCGATGTCTACTGCAGCGGCCCCAAGCGACAGAACCTGTCCCTAACTCTGCCTTTTCGCCCTTTTCCTGTCTTTGCCGGGTTTGGCCCTGAAGGGGTAGGCGCTTCCGGTGTATCCCCGGGCCGGGATGTACAGCGACAGCACCACGGTCACCGCCAGGACGGTGACCGTAGCCGCGAGCGACCAGGCCACCGGGATGTGGTAAACGTCGATCAACAGCATCTTGCTGCCGATCAGGATCAGCACGATTGCCAGACCGTAGGTGAGCAGATGAAACTTCTCGTGCAGGCCAGCGAGCAGGAAGTACATCGCGCGCAGGCCGAGGATGGCGAAGACGTTCGACGTCAGGACGATGAACGGGTCGGTCGTGATCGCGAAAATGGCCGGGATGGAGTCCACGGCGAACACGACGTCGACGATACCGATCAGCAGGATCACCACGAACAGGGGCGTGGCCAGTCTGGCGCCGTTGACGACGGTGAAGAATTTCTCGCCGTCGAAGTCCGGGGCGATGCGCACGTGCCGACGGATCCACTTCAGCGCCGGGTTCGACTCCAGGTCCGGCTCCTGCCCGGCGGCCCACCACATCTTGATGCCGGTGAACACCAGGAACGCGCCGAAGATGTACAGCACCCAGTCAAAACGCGTGATCAGCCAGGCGCCGGCGATGATCATCACCGCGCGCAGGACCAAGGCGCCGAGGATGCCGACCATCAGCACGCGTTTCTGGAATTCCGCCGGCACCGCGAAATACGTGAACACCATCAGGAACACGAAGATGTTGTCCACCGCCAGCGCCTTCTCGACCAGATAGCCGGTGACGAACTCGAGCGCCTTGGTGTTGGCCAGGCCCTGCCTGGTTTCGTCAACGCTCAGTCCGCCAAGGTACCACCACAGCAGGCCGACGAACACGAACGATACCGCCACCCAGATCACCGACCACACCGCCGCCTCGCCCATCGTAACCGCGTGGGCGCCCTGCTTGCGCATGGCGAGGAAATCGACCGCGAGCGCGATCAGAACGAAGGCGACGAACAGCGACCAAATCAGCGGCGTGCCGACGCTCATCATGGCCGGCCGGCAGGCATCGGGCGTGAATCAGCCGATGGCGCTTTCTCGGGTCCAGCCGGCGGGAACGGCGGGTACGGCATCCACCTGCTCGAAATCGATCGACACCCGGTCGCCCGCGACGGGGCGGAACAGATCGTCGGCGAACTGCCTGTGCAGCGGATGCTCACGGTAGGAATCTATCACGGCGCGGTGGGTGAATTCGATCAACCAGCAGAAACGGTAGCGCGGTTCGTCGGCCACGGCCCAGCCCGCAACGACCCGGCGCACGCCCGGAATCGTCGCCAGAATCTCGCGACCGCGCGCCATCATGGCTTCGACCTGCGCATCCGGCACGTGCTCGACGTTATAGACGATGACATGCTCGACCGGCCGCCACCCGCGGCACTGCGCGAGCACCTCGGCGGCGCGGCCGGCCGAACCGAACACGCGCAGACAGCGCTCGACCTCGGCGCGGATCGCCTCGCGCACGCCGCCGGCCCAGCCGGCGTTGCCGAGGCGCGCGCCGGCGCGCACGGATTTGTCGACGGTTGCGGCGACGACGCCGTCGCAGTGAATCTTGGCCACGCCGCCGGCGATCAGCCGTCGAATCTGTTCTTCGGCAAGTTCCGCCCCGTCGCGGATCACGAGCGGCAGCTCCAGGCCGTGGACCAGGCGCCGGAGCCGCTCGAAATCGGCGCGCCCCACGCCGCGCGTCCGGCCGGAACCGGAACCGACCGACACCGCCAGGAAATCCACCCCGGTGCGCTTGACGTATGTCCTGGCCTCCTCCGCCGAGGCCGGTGCGGAGCCGCCATGATTCTTTTCGGCGTCGGTGGCGGCGCCGCGGAGCGTGCCTTCGGCCGGCACGCCGCAGGCGTGGGCCATGTTCACGATGGCGCGCGTGCGCGCGACGTTCTCCGGGAAGGTCTCGCGCGATGCGTCGAGTGTCACGCCGTTGCAGCCGTGCCGAATGGCGCGCACCGCCGAATCGAGCGTGCCGCCGCCGACGAGCTCGATCGCCACCGGCACGCCCGCGCGCCGGGCCGCGGTCTCGGCCGCGGCCATGGCGAGCTCGAAATCGTACTGCCCGCTCGAATCCCGGATCGACAGGACTATCGGCGAGCGGGTGTTCTCGGCGGCCTGCAGGATCGGCTCGATATTGTCGAGACCCGCCGGCTCGAATCCGCCGACGGCGTAGCCGTGGCGGCGAGAATGACGGAGCAGGTCCCGCATGTCGATCAGCGGCATGATCTCATTCCCCCCTGCCTGGCGGCGACATCAGCCGGGCGCGCAACGCCACATCGAGCGCTTCGAGTGCGGTGCCCATGACCAGCCCGGCGTGCCGGTGATGGCGCTCGAGCCGGCAACCGACCGGTTCGTCCAGCGCGCCGCGCCCGCGCGCCTCGAACGCGCGCCACGCGAGTACCGGCAAATCGTCGCGCCACGCGTCCACGCACAGCCACTGTTCGTCGTCGAGGATTGCCTCGAGTCCGCGGTGCCCCGGCCGCGCCACGCACAGCGGGCGGCCGAGGCGCGCAAGGGCCAGCCGTGCGTGGTTGTAATGGACCGCCTCGATCCGCTTCGGCAGGATGCGCCGGGGAATGAACTCGCTCGTGGCGTGCATGGCGGCCGGCTGGCGATCAACCGGACGGGGCCTCGGGATCGCCGTCGAGCCGCCCGTCGGTGAACACGCGGCTGGCACGGATATCCTCGGGTTCGATGGTCATCAAGTCGAGTTTGGTGAGCGCGCGCCCGCGCCGAGCGAACAGACGGTTCGCCTGCCGCAGCCGCGCGCGGTCGAGCGCATTGCGGATCGAGCGCGCGTTCGCGAAATGCGTGAGCCTCATGCGCAGCGGAATATATTCGCCAAACGCCTTTTCGGCCTCGGGGCTGAAGCGGTAGTTCTGGCCCGCCAGCATGAGCTTGGCGATCGCCATCAGCTCCTCCGCGGAGTAATCGGGAAAATCCAGATGATGCGCGATGCGCGAACGCATTCCCGGATTGCTCTGGAAAAACCGTTCCATCTTGTCCTTGTAGCCGGCCAGGATCACCACCAGGTCGTCGCGGTTGTTCGCCATCACCTGCAGCAGGATTTCGATCGACTCGGCGCCGTAGTCGCGCTCGTTCTCCGGTTTGTACAGGTAGTACGCCTCGTCGATGAACAGCACGCCGCCCATCGCCTTCTTGATCACTTCCTTGGTCTTGGGCGCGGTGTGGCCGATGTACTGGCCGACCAGATCATCACGCGTGACAGTCACCAGATGGCCCTCGCGCACGTAGCCGAGGCGCTTGAGGATCTCGCCCATGCGCATGGCCACCGTGGTCTTGCCGGTGCCGGGGTTGCCGGTGAAGCACATGTGCAGGGTCGGCGTCTCGGCGGTGAGCGCGAACTGCTTGCGCAGCCGGTCCACCAGGAGCAGCGCGGCGATTTCGCGAATGCGGGTCTTGATCGGTTTCAGGCCGATCAATTCGCGGTCGAGCTTGTCCAGCACTTCCTGGACGTTGGAGGCGCGGAACTCGGCCTCGAGGTCGACGGCGTCGCCCCTGCCGCCAGCCGCGTGCACGGCGACGCCGGTGTTCTTGGTATCGCTCATGACGGCTCCGTTGTCACGGCATGATCAGCACCCGTTCGTTCGCACCGGGCTCGTCGAAATGCGAACAGGCGCCTCCGTTCATGGCTCGACAGGCTCGCCATGAACGGAGAATTTTTGCGGGACTTCCTCAACTGTACCGCTCGCCTTCCGGCTTGTCGGTCGCGTAGGCCTCGATGGTGTAACCCATGCTGCGCCCGTCGCGCTCCTGGCGGATCAACCGGTAACCCGGCTCGTCCTTCGGCCGGTTGACGATGAACGACATGGCCGGACTCTCGCCGCCGCGCGTGGAGTTGAACGCCATCACGCGGATGTAATGGTTGGGGAAGGTCTTGCGGCAGTTGTTGATTTCCATCAGGATCCCGGCGGGGTCCTTCAGGTCGAACATGGGATTGCCGAACATTTCCCAATAGGTGTTGCGCGGATGCGGATCGTCGGTGTACTCCACGCTCACCGCCCAGCCGTGCTGCAGCGCCCATTTGATCTGCGCGGTGATCTGCGCGTCGGTCAGGTCGGGCAGAAAGGAAAACTGGCCCTGGGTAATGCGGTTTCCGGGATTGGTCATCATGATTTTTTCTCCTGAGCGTTAAACACTGGCCGTGGTGGTCGGCACGAAGTCGGCGGTGTCGGTGGATTCGTAGTTGAAGCTGATGTCCTTCCACGTTTCCAGCGCGGCCTTGAGCGGGCTGCACCACTTGGCGGCCGCCTCCAGGATCTGCGGGCCTTCCTTCATGTAATCGCGGCCTTCGTTGCGCGCCAGGACCATGGCTTCCAGCGCCACGCGGTTCGCCGTCGCGCCCGCCTGGATGCCCTGCGGGTGACCGATGGTGCCGCCGCCGAATTGCAGGATCACGTCTTCGCCCAGGTAGTGCAGCAGCTGGTGCATCTGGCCGGCATGAATGCCGCCCGAGGCCACCGGCATGACCTTGTTGAGCGAGGCCCAGTCCTGCTCGAAGAACAGGCCGTTCTCGAGCGACATCGGCGTGTGCGTCTCGCGCAGCGTGTCGTAGAAACCCTTGATCATGAGCGGATCGCCCTCGAGCTTGCCGACCACGGTGCCGGCGTGGATGTGGTCCACGCCCGCCATGCGCATCCACTTGCAGATCACGCGGAAGTTCATGCCGTGATTCTTCTGGCGCGAGTAGGTCGAGTTGCCGGCGCGGTGCAGGTGCAGGATCATGTCGTTCTTGCGCGCCCATTGCGCCATGGTCTGGATCGCGGTGTAGCCGATCACCAGGTCGATCATGACGATGACCGAGCCGAGGCTCTTGGCGAACTCGGCGCGCTCGATCATCTTGTCCATGGTGCCGGCGGTGACGTTTAGGTAATGTCCCTTCACTTCGCCGGTGGCGGCCGAGGCGCGGTTCACCGCTTCCATGCAGTACAGGTAACGGTCGCGCCAGTGCATGAACGGCTGCGAGTTGATGTTCTCGTCGTCCTTCACGAAGTCGAGTCCGCCCTTGAGCGCCTCGTACACCACGCGCCCGTAGTTGCGGCCGGACAGGCCGAGCTTGGGCTTGGTGGTGGCGCCGAGCAACGGGCGCCCGAACTTGTCGAGACGCTCGCGCTCCACGACGATACCCGTGGCCGGACCCTGGAAGGTTTTCAGATAGGCGACCGGCAGGCGCATGTCTTCCAGGCGCAGCGCCTTGACCGCCTTGAAGCCGAAGACGTTGCCGATGATGCTTGCCGTCAGGTTGGCGATCGAGCCTTCCTCGAACAGATCGAGGTCATAGGCGATGTAGGCGAAATACTGGGCTTCGTTCTTCGTTCCCGGTCCGGTGTTCGGCACCGGGTCCACGCGATAGGCCTTGGCGCGGTACAGCTCGCACGCGGTCAAACGATCAGTCCACACCACGGTCCAAGTGGCCGTGGACGACTCGCCCGCGACGGCGGCCGCGGCCTCGTCCGGGTCCACGCCCGGCTGCGGGGTAATGCGGAACAGCGCGATGACGTCGGTGTCCTTGGGTTTGTAGTCAGGCTCCCAATAGCCCATTTTCTTGTACGGAATGACGCCGGCTTTATAGCGCTCTTTTCCTTCCTTAATGGTTTCAGTTTTACCCATGTCTTCCTCCAGAGTTTTGATTGAACCGCTCCGCACCGGAGACTCGTGACGAATATTCCGCCGCGGAGCTTCGTAACCCTTCGTTTTTAAGGGGATTTGACAGTACGTTGCCGGCATGCTGCCAAACGGGGATCATCAATAACAGTCAATCTTTTCGATATCATTGATAGACTGTCGTCTATATACCCACAGGACCACCGTCATGCGCCACAGCACCCTGCGCCAACTCGAAGTCTTCGAAGCCATCGCCCGGCTCGGCAGCTTCACCCGCGCCGCCGAGGAATTGTTCCTGACCCAGCCCACGGTCTCGATGCAGATCAAGAAGCTCTCCGAGGCCGTCGGCCTGCCGCTGTTCGAGCAGGTGGGAAAGAAGATCTATCTCACCGACGCCGGACGCGAGCTGCACAGGACCAGCCGCGAAATCTTCGAACACTTCACGCGCTTCGAAATGCTGGTGGCCGACATGAAGGGACTGAAGCAGGGCACGCTGCGCCTCGCCGTGGTGACTACGGCCAAGTATTTCGCGCCGCGACTGCTCGGACCGTTCTGCCAGCGGCACCCGGGCATCGAGGTGTCGCTCAAGGTGTCGAACCGCGAGCGCATTCTCGAACGTCTTGCCGACAACCAGGACGACCTCTGCATCCTCGGGCAGCCGCCGGAAGGACTGGACGTCGTGGCCGAACCGTTCCTCGACAATCCACTGGTGGTGCTCGCGCCCGCAAACCACCCGCTGGCGGGTATGAAAAAGATACCGTTGGCACGTCTCGTCGAGGAACCGTTCCTGTTGCGCGAACCTGGTTCCGGCACGCGCATGGCGGTTGAGCGGCTGTTCGCCGCGCATGGACTCAAAATGAAAGTGCGCATGGAGCTGGGCAGCAACGAGGCCATCAAGCAGGCGATTGTCGGCGGGCTCGGTGTCTCGGTGCTGTCGCGGCATACGCTGGCGCTCGACGCCCCGATGGGACAGCTCGCGATCCTCGATGTCGAGAGTTTTCCGATCCAACGCCACTGGTACGTCGCTTATCCGTCCGGCAAGCAGCTGTCGGTGGTGGCGCGCGCCTTTCTCGATTACCTCAAGCAGGCACCCAAGCAGGTGAACGATATTCCGTGTCATCATGCCGAGCAGGGGGAATGCCCGTTGCTGCCGCCCAAAGTCGCCTGGCCTAAATCAGGCGGCTGATCCGGTCGCGCTTATCGGGTGAGCCCGGCGTAGAGCATCGGCAACCGCTCCGGAAGGCGGTTGACGTGGTCCACCACCATGTAGTTCTTGTTGCCGAAGATGCGCGACACGTAATCGTCGGCGTTGGGATCGAGCGTGAGGCAAAAGGTGTGCACGCCGCGGGTGGCGAGTTCTTCCACGGCTTTCTTGGTGTCGTGGCGCAAGTACTGAGGATCGCGCACATCGATGTCGGCCGGTTCGCCGTCGGAAACCAGCAGGATCAGCTTTTTCTGCTCCGGCTGCTTCCAGAGGAACGAGGCCGCGTGCCGCAGAGCCGCGCCCATGCGCGTGGACAATCCGCCTTGCATGCCGGCGAGTTTGGCCTTGGCCTCGTCGCCGTAGTGATCGTCGAAATCCTTGAAGCGGTAATACTGCACGTCATGGCGCCCGTCCGAGGCAAAACCGTGAAGCGCAAAGGGATCGCCGACGCGGTCGATGGCCCACGACAGCAATGACGTCGCCTCGCGCGCCAGCTCGATCACCGGTTTCTCCGAGCCGCCGAGTTTCTCGTTCGTCGATTCCGACAGGTCGAGCAGCACCAACACGGCGAGGTCGCGCACCTTGCGCACGATGCGGATGTTGATACGCGTGTCCGGCGTCTGGCCCATGCGCATGTCGATCATGGCACGGATGGCGGCATTGAGGTCGATCTCGTCGCCGTCTTCCTGGCGGCGGAAGCGCTGCACGCCCTCCGGCTGCAGGGCATCAATGATGTGGCGAAGACGCGAGGCAACTGGCTTGTTCTCGGTGAGGATCTTGTCGATGTCCTGGGGATCGCCCTTCTTCTGGCGCTTCTCTAGCACCGTGGCCCAGTTCGGCCGGTGCAACTGCACGCTGTAATCCCACTCCTGGTAGTGATACGGCTCGGACACCGGCTCCTTGCCCTCGAGTTCGTTGATCGTGCAGCCTTCCTGGTCGAGGTAGAACGGCTGTTCGAGCACCCAGATCTCCTGGGCATCGTCGCCGGCCAGCTCGCAGTCGAGTTCGTTCACCATCTCCATGGTCGTGACATGCTTGCGCACCTGCTTCGGCGCCGGCACATATTCGGCCGCGTGCCAAGCGATCTCGTCCGAAGCCCAGCAATAGCGGTTGTCGTCGCGATACGGGATCGCGGTCGACTCGAGCACGCGCAGCGATGGAATGCCGCCGCGGCTGCCGAGCCGGTTGTGAAGCGTGGCGCCAAGATCCCACGAAAGTTGATTGTCCTCGGCGCGCTTGGCGAACTCGTCGCGGAATGCCGCCGCCATCTCCCGGATCAGCCCGTCGTCGTCGTAGTAGTCCGCGTCCAGCATCGCGTACGCGAGCCGTTCGAGCAGCCCGACCACGGGATCGGTCGGACAGCTTACCTCGCGTACCTTGGCATGAAATTGAGTCCACATCTGCTTCATGCCCGGGAACTCGCGGATCGCCAGACCCTCGACGCGCGCGTCCTCGAACACGCCGATCAGGAACATCTGCACCGGGTTCAGCTGTTCCATCGACAGCGGGGCGCGCGTGTACACCAGATGCGCGGCCGCGTGCGCGGCGGCGGCGCGATACAGGTCCTTGCCCGGCAGGCCGGCGAAATCATCGTAGGCGTCCGGCAGGTGAATCACGCGCTGCTC
>DASPRK010000081.1:0-18071 GCA_035624495.1 Methylomirabilis sp. (SeqCode)
GTTCTGCACCATGTCGCGCAGCGCGCCGGCGCGTTCGTAATAGCGGCCGCGGTGCTCGACGCCGAGGGTTTCGGCGACCGTGACGACCACGTGATCGACGTAGCGGCGGTTCCAGATCGGCTCGAAGATGGGGTTGGCGAAACGCATCGCCAGGATGTTCTGCACCGTTTCCTTGCCTAGGAAGTGATCGATGCGGAATATCTGCGGCTCGATGAAAGATCGCCGCAACGCGCGGTTGATCTCGCAGAACGAGTCGAGGTCGTGGCCCAGCGGTTTCTCCACCACGATGCGCACGTGCTCGCGGTCGTGCGCGAGACCCGCGGCGCCCAGACCCTGCGCCACCGGTTCGAACAGCGATGGCGGCGTGGCCAGGTAAAAAATGCGCTCGGCCTTGCCGCTCCAGTCCTTTTCATAGGCCCCCAGTTTTTCTCCGAGCCGCGCGTAGGCGGCGGCATCGGAGGCGTCGGCCTTGAAGTAGTGGATCGTCGCGGCGAATTTCTTCCAGGCGTCGTCGGCCGCCGCGCCGCGGCGCGAGAAGTTCGCGATACCTTCGCGGTAACGCGCGGCCAGGGCGGCGTCGTCGTACTCGGCGCGGTCCACGCCGAGCAGCAGGAAGCGCCCCGGCAGGCGCCCATCAAGGTACAGGTTGAACAGGGCCGGCACGATCAGGCGCTGCGATAGATCGCCGCCCGCGCCGAACAACACGAACAGCGTGTCGCGCAGGTCAGTGGCCGTTTTCATTGCCCTGGTCGTCATCGGTCCAGGCGATGTGATAAGCGCCGGCGCGATCGACGCGTTCGACCTTGTGCGCGCCGAAGTAATCGCGCTGCGCTTGGATCAGGTTGGCCGGCAGCACCGCGCTGCGCCAGGCGTCGTAATAGCCGAGCGCGGCCATGAAGCCCGGGGCCGGCAGCCCGGCGCGTGCCGCGAACTGCACCGCCTGGCGCAGGCCGTCCGCGCGGCTCATCAGCCGCGCTGACAGGGTTTCGTCGAAGATCGGATTGTCGAGCTTCGGGTCGCGCGCGTATGCTGCGCGCAGATCCTCCAGCAACCGGGCGCGGATGATGCATCCGCCGCGCCACACGCGAGCGACGTCGCCGAGCGGAATGCCATAGTGACGTTCGCGCCCGCCGCGGTGCAGCAGATGCAATCCCTGGGCGTAGGTCAGGATCATGGCGCCGTACAGCGCCTGGCCGAGATGCGCCAGGAACGCGTCGCGGTCGACGTCGTTGGGACGCGCCGGAGCTCCGAAGCGCTGGCTGGCCTCGACGCGCTGTTCCTTGTAGTCGGACAACCCGCGCATGGACACGGCGGCGTCGATCACCGGCACCGGCACCTGCTGCGCCATCGCCTCCTGCGAGGTCCACATGCCGGTGCCTTTCTGGCGCGCCGCGTCCAGGATTTTGTCGAGCAGATAACCGCCGTTTTCGGGATCGCGCCGGGTCAGGATGTCGGCGGTTATTTCGATCAGAAAACCCGACATCTCTCCGCGCGCCCAGTCGGCGAACACGGCCTGTATCTTATCCGGCGGCAGGCCGACCCCGCGTTTCATCAGGTCGTAGCTTTCGGCGATCAGCTGCATCAGGCCGTACTCGATGCCGTTGTGCACCATCTTCACGTAATGGCCAGCGGCGTTTCTGCCGAGCCGGGCGACGCAGGGATCGTTGCCGACCTTGGCGGCGATCGCCTGCAGCATCGGTTGCATGCGCTCCCACGCGGCCTTCGAGCCGCCCGGCATCAGACTCGGCCCGTGGCGCGCGCCGGACTCGCCGCCGGAAACGCCCATGCCGACGAATTGCACGCAGCCCTTCGCGAGTTGCATCATGCGGCGCTCGGTGTCGCCGAAATGGGAATTGCCGCCGTCGATGATGATGTCCTGCCGCTGCAGGTGCGGCAGCAGCTGTTCGATCATCGTGTCCACCGCCGGCCCCGCCGGCAGCAGCAGCAGTACTACGCGCGGGCGGCGCAGTTTCGAGATGAAGACCGCGATTTCGGTGGTGCCGTCGGCGGCCACGTCGGCGCGCAGGCGGCGTGCTGCATCCCGGAAGGCGTCGGCCTTGGGTACGTTGCGATCGAGGCCGATGACCGGGAAGCCGTGCTCGATGAGATTCAACGCCAGGTTCGAGCCCATGACGCCCAGTCCGACGACGCCGATTTCGAACGGTGTGCGCGTGTCGGTCTTCACCCGGGCTCCGGTCTTCGTGAAGCGGTGAGCAGCGAGGCGATCATTTTTTGATAAGTATGTACCGGTTCGTTTCCAGCCCGTTAGCATACACGCGATCGGTCCCTGTCTGTCGCTCGCGTCCCGGTACATGCTCATCTAGACAGGCATTGCGAGGGCAGGTTCCGCGCGCGTTCAATCCTATTCGCGTTAATATCTTGCAGGTATTTCCCGGATCAGGGAGATGCCGCGCGGCTTTCGACCCAGATGTCCACATCGCCCGGCGGCGTGATGGCGCGCGCCGGAATCGGCTTGCCGTCGCGCCAAGCGGCGATCGCGCGGCGTTTCGTCTCACCGGTTATCAGGAACAGCACGTGTCGTGCCCGGCTCAGCCGCCGCGCGCTAAGGCTCACGCGTTCGGGCGGCGGTTTGGGGGCGTCATGCACCGCGAGCGCCGCGGGCGCCCCGGGGGCCACGCCCCAGTCATGACCCGGAAACAGGCTGGCGGTGTGACCGTCTTCGCCGAGACCGAGCAGGACCAGATCGAATTCATTCACGCCCTGCAACAGCGCCGCGTAGTCTTGCGCCGCTTGCGTCGCGCCGCGCTCGGCGGGGATCGTGTGGATCTGCGCGCGGGGAATGCCGACCCGTTTCAACCAGGCATCTTCCACCATGAAGCTGTTGCGGTTCGCGTCGTCCGGCGGCAGGCAGCGTTCGTCACCATAATATACATGCCACGCGGACCAATCCGTTTCGGCGTCGCACAGTTTTTCGTACAGCGGCCGGGGGGTGTTGCCGCCTGCCACCACGATGCGAAAAACGCCCCGTTTCTCGATCGATTCGCGCGCGACCCGCTCAACGGCGTCGGCGGCCAGCGCCAGCAGGGCGGCGTCGTCGGGGTGGATATGCCAGCGGCAGCTTTGCGGCGGCAGCGCCGCCTGACTCGGGCGTGGTCGGTCCATGGAACCGGCATTTTACCGCGGTATCTCGTACAAGGGCGCGTCATCCCGCCGCGGGTATTTGCCCATGGCACGGGGAAATCCCGGCCGGCGCGGGCGCGGCCCGGTCGGGGCGCGGCGCCGCCCGGGATTTATACGCCCGAGGCGCGGTCTAAAACGATTGATTTTACTTGGTCGATGCGCCGACAATGATGGGCCGCCGTATCGGAGGGCGTTTCCCCAAATCGCCCGCAAGTCAGGCGGTATCGACTCTCCAAGTGGCACGACATGCATCATCGACCCCGATGGGGGTTGAAGTGGCAGCACTCCATGAACAACAAACGTAATTCAAGGAGATGGTCATGAGCGACGAATCGAGTAAGGACGACAAGAATACCAAAGGCGCATCGCGGCGCCGTTTCATCAAGGCGGCGGGTGTTGCGGGACTGGCGGCCAGCGTCGGCCCCTTCATCATCACCGGTCCCGCCCGCGCCGCCAAGAAGACTCTCAAGATTCTGCAGTGGAATCACTTCGTTCCCGCGTACGACAAGTGGTTCGACAACACCTACATCAAGCAGTGGGGCGAAAAGAACGACACCGAGGTGATCGTGGATCACGTTGGCATTCCGGCGCTCAGCTCGCGCGCGGCGGCCGAGGTTTCGGCCCAGAAGGGACACGATCTGTTCATGTTCCTGTCACCGCCGCCGGTGTACGAGGAACAGGTCATCGATCACCGCGAGATCTATGAAGAGGTGGAACGCAAGCACGGCAAGCCGATCCCGCTCGCGATCCACAGCACGTACAATCCGAAGACCAAGAAGTACTTCGCCTTCTCGGACAGCTACGTGCCAGACCCGGTCAACTACCGTATCGATCTGTGGCAAGAGATCGGCATGAAGCCGGACACCTGGGACGAGATCCGCGTCGGCGGGCGCAAGATCAAGCAGAAGACCGGCACTCCGCTCGGCATCGGCCTTTCGGCCGAGCTCGACACCGCCATGGCGATGCGCGCCATCCTGTATGCGTTCGGCGGCTCGGAACAGGACGCGCACGGCAAGGTGGCGCTGAATTCCAAACACACGCTCGAAGCGGTGAAGTTCGTCAAGGCCATGTATCAGGAAGCCATGACGCCCGAGGTGCTCGCGTGGGATCCGTCGTCCAACAACCGCGCGCTGCTCGCCGGCAAAGTGTCGGTGGTGCTGAACGCGATCTCGACCACGCGCGAGGCCGAGGACAAGCAGCTGCCGATCGCCGATCAGATCGGGCTCGCCAAGGCCGCTGCCGGTCCGGTGCGGCGCATCGGCCTCGAGCACGTCATGGATTGTTACGTGATCTGGAAATTCGCCGAGAACATCGACGGGGCGAAGAAGTTCCTGGTCGATTACGTCGACAACTTCCACGAGGGCTGCGCCGCCAGCAAGTATTACAACTTCCCGTGTTTTCCCAGTACCGTGCCAGACCTCAAGCGCCTGCTCGCGCAGGACCCGCACCTGCCGAAGGGCAAGTATGAAGTGCTCGGCGACGTGCTCACGTGGGCCACGAACGTCGGATATCCCGGCTACGCGAACGCGGCAATCGACGAGATCTTCAATACCTGGGTGCTCAACACGATGTTCGCCAAGGCCGCCACCGGCGACATGAGCCCGGAGCAGGCGGTGAAGGAAGCCACCGCGAGCTGCGAGCGGATCTTCGCGAAATGGGGTGAAAAGGGGATGGTCTGAGCGAGCGAACGGCGCTCTAGGTTCTCCGTCAACCGTTGCCACAGGGGCTCCTCCGGGAGCCCTTGTTGCGCGAATAGACCCGCGCAGCGAATAATAAGGCGCGGCGCAACGACGCGCGATAAATGAAGAACAAATCAATGGCTACCGTAGAAACACGTGCTGTTACCAAGAGCTTTGACGGGAGCAACGCCGTCGACGCGGTCGACCTGCTGGTCAAGGAAGGGGAGTTCCTGGTGTTCCTCGGCCCATCTGGATCGGGGAAAACCACGCTGCTTCGCATGATCGCCGGCCTCGAGGCGCCGACCTCGGGTGATATCCTGATCGGCGACAAGGTGGTGACGCAGATGCCGCCGCGGGCGCGCAACATCGCAATGGTGTTCCAGAGCTACGCGCTGTACCCGCACATGTCGGTGTTCAAGAACATCGCGTTTCCGCTCGATGCCCAGGGCATGCACCGCGACGAGACCCGCAAGAAGGTCGAATGGGCCGCGGGCCTGTTCGGCATTCAGCGATTGTTGCAGCGCAAGCCGCGTCAGCTCTCGGGTGGCGAGCGCCAGCGCGTGGCGCTGGCGCGCGCGGTGGTACGCGAGCCGGTGGTGTTCCTGCTCGACGAGCCGCTGTCCAACCTTGATGCCAAGCTGCGTACCTCGGCGCGCGACGAGCTGCAGCAGTTCCAGCGCCGGCTCGGCACGACCACGATTTACGTCACCCACGATCAGGTCGAGGCGATGGGACTGGGCGACCGCATCGCCGTGCTCAACAACGGGCGCATCCACCAGCTCGGCACGCCGCAGGAGGTCTACGACGACCCGGCGGATATCTTCGTCGCCACCTTCATCGGCGCGCCGCCGATGAACCTCGTCGAGAGCGAGGGCATCGTCACCGGTTTCCGGCCGGAACATTTCCTGCCGCACGAAATCTACCACGGCGATCAGGACGTCACGCGCTTTCCGTTCAAGGTCACGCGCGTCGAATACCTGGGTTCGGACCGCTTGGTCTACGGGATTCTCGAACAACCGTTCCCGGCGGCGCACGTGATCTCGCGGCTGCCGTCGAACGTCAGCGTCGCGGTACGCAAGGACGAGCATCACGAGTTCGTCGTGCGCAACCGCGATCTGCGCTATTTCGACCGTGCCAGCGGAAAGCGCGCCACGCCGCCGTCGCGGACCACGCCGCCATGATCGCCGGTGCCGACGCTGCCCGAACCCGCGGCCTGCGGCGTTTCATCGACAACGAGCGTTGGCTCGGACGCCTGCTGCTCGCACCGGCGGTGATCTATATCGTCGCGCTCGTCGGTTTCCCGTTCCTGCTCGCCATCTACTACAGTCTGAGCGACGCCACGGTCGGCAGCCGGACTCTGCACTTCGTGGGTCTCAGGAATTACGGCCAGATCATGGACAACCCCACGTTCTGGGAGTCGCTGCGCAATGCCATCGTGTTCACCCTGGTGTCGCAGGTGCTCGTGGTGGTGTTGGCGAAAATCCTGGCGCTCGCGCTCAACAGGAATTTCCGAGGCAAGTGGCTGGTGCGCTTCCTGATCCTGCTGCCGTGGGTGGCGCCGATCTCGCTCGGCGTGATCGGCTGGTTGTGGATCTTCGATCCGGTCTACAGCATCATCAACTGGGGCCTGCGCGCGATCGGGGTGTTCGGTCCGAACACCTGGCCGATCTGGCTCGGCCAGCCGAACCTCGCCATGGCTTCCGTGATCATGGTCGACGTGTGGCGCCTGCTGCCGCTCGCGACCGTGATCATCCTCGCCGGCCTGAGCTCGATCCCCCAGGATATCCACGACGCTGCCGCGGTCGACGGCGTCGGTTTCTGGCGCCACCTGTTCCGGATCACGATACCGCTGGTTATGCCGATCATGCTGGTGGCGCTGCTGTTCGGTGTCGTGTTCACGTTCACCGATATGATCGTGATCTTCGTGCTCACGCGCGGCGGCCCCTACGACACTACCCAGGTGCTGGCGAGCTACGCCTTCTTCACCGGCATCCAGGGTGGCAATCTCGCTGACGGCGCGGCGATCTCGCTGTTCCTGTTTCCGGTGCTGGTCGGGGTGGCGGTGCTGTTCCTCACCATGGCGCGCCGTGCCGAGGTGACCTGAAATGGAAATGGCCTCCACACCTCTCAGGCGCTGGATCTCGCGCGGGGGGCATTTCGTCATCGTCGCCGCGTTCGTGACGTTCTGCGCGTTTCCGTTCTACTGGATGCTGATCACCACGTTCAAGGACACGCACGATCTCATCAACACGGCGAACAATCCGTTGCTGTTCAACAACCCTCCGACGCTGGAGAACCTGCGCGTGCTGTTTCTCGACACCCAGTTCGGGCGGTGGCTGGTCAATACCCTCGTGGTCGGTCTCGCGGTGGTGGCGATCACGCTGGCGCTGGCGGTGCCCGCCGGATACAGCCTCGCGCGGCTGGCCGGGCGCTGGGGACAACAGCTCGCCATCGGCATCTTCCTGACCTATCTGATACCGCCGACTATCCTGTTCATCCCGTTCTCGCGCATCATCGGCGCGTTCGGCTTGCAGGATTCGCTCTGGTCGCTGGTGCTCGTGTACCCGAGCTTCACGGTGCCGTTCTGCACCTGGCTGCTGATGGGGTTTTTCAAGACCATACCCAAGGACGTGGAGGAAGCGGCCATGATCGACGGTCTCAGTCGGTTCGGGGCCTTCTTCAAGGTCGTGGTCCCGATCTCGATGCCCGGGATCCTCACGGTCGTGATCTTCGCCTTCACGCTGGTGATGCAAGAGTTCGTCTACGCGCTCACGTTCATCACCTCGTCCTCGCAGTACACCGTGAGCGTCGGCGTCCCGACTTTCCTGGTCCGGGGGGACGTTTACTTCTGGGGTTCGCTCATGGGCGCCTGCCTCATCGTCAGCATCCCGATCGCTGTCATCTACAATTTCTTCGTCGACCGCTTTGTCGCCGGTTTCACCGTCGGCGCCATCAAGTAGGACATCGTCGTCTGCGCGCCGGGCGGAAAAACGACCGGTACCAACAGGTGATTTCAGGCTAAGGACCGCGGTTGTCGCAATTGGCGCGCCTCATCAGTCGTTGAGAATTTCGCTAAAAGACCTGAATCGGAGGGGCTCTAAAAAATCTGCGCCAGTGAGCAACAGCAGAGTTACTGGCTGGATCCTCTGGATGCTGAATGTCCAGACCGAGTCGAAATGGGCCTGTGGGCAGATGGTCGCTGAGCGGCCCATACCAACCCGCCGCAACACCGGGGGTGTTGCGGCGGGTTGGGCACTGATAAAGACCGTAGCCGCTAGCCGTTAAGGCTTGATCTGGCCGCGGATCTCGCCGAATTTTTTATGGGCGGCACTGTGCACGTTGTAATAAAGCTTGCCGGCCTTGAAGCTTTGATATTGTTCTGCGGTCAATTTGGCACCGGCCGGAACGGACCACTCAGTCGCGGACTTCTTCGTGAGAGGAATGATAACTGGACCGTTTTCCCCGGGCGCGCCTTCGTGAATATGCGCTGCCACGCCGGCGACTCCGGAAGTTTTTACGCTGCCGCTGACGGACATGTCGTCGCCAACGGTGATAGTGCCGGTACCTTTTGCGGAGGTGGCGACGGGCGGGACTTCCTGATCGCCGCTCAGCGTAACCTTTATTTCGGCGGCCATCGCGATCCCGGCGCCCCCGGCGAGAATAACCGCGATCACGGTAACAGCAGCAAGAGTGAAGCGTGATTTCCGAAGAATTACATTCATTGGTGGTTCCCTCTATTCAGTTGATCAGACTTCCAATGGCGGCGATTGTCAGCGGCCGCCCCCGACTTAACTGCACGACGCTTGCAAACCCGACATGAGAATTGTCATCCGTGTTTCAATGCTTTCGCGCGACATTAACTCGTGGCGGAACAGTCGACCTGCGTGCGTATACCGGAGACAGTCCCAGCGCGCGCCACGGGCGCACGGTTGCTCCACGATCAGCTCCGTCGTTCCAAGACGATCCGTGCGATAGCATACATCATACGCAGCGCGCCGGGGGCGAGCCAAGCGATGGCGCGCAGTTCCCCGTAGCCGGGTTTCGCGAGGCGTCGAATCCCCGTGGCAATTCTGAGCCGCAGGATGACCGGCCAAGCGTGATTCACGAAAGTGCCAGCGGGGAAATGTCAAACCTTGCATGGTTGCTTCACCTGTTTTGATGTCGCTTTTGGGCCCGACCTCTAAAAGACGCGTATGAGCCCGGTTTTTTTCCACCACAGAGACAGTTCCGGCAGGTAGGTGACCAGGACCAGCCAGACGATCATGATCATCAGAAACGGCAGGCAGGCGCGGAATAGCCTCAATATCGGCTCACGGAAGCGCTGGCTGGCCAGAAACAGATTGATCCCGATCGGGGGATGAAGATAACCGATCTCGAGGTTGGCCAGAAAAATGATCCCGAGGTGCACGGGATCGACCCCGAAATGCCTCGCCAGCGGCAGGATAAGAGGCACCACGACGATGATGGCGGAGAAGATGTCCATCACGAAGCCGACGGCAAGCAGAAAAACGTTAAGCAGCAGCAGGAAGTGCGTCTGGCTTTGCACGTCCTGCTTCATCAGCGCCAGAATCTTCATGGGTATCTGGGCATCGATCATGATATTGGTCAGACCGAGCGCTACGCCGAGGATGATCAGCAGGCTTCCCACGAGCACGGCGGTTTCCCGCAGGGTGTCGGACAGCTGCGCAAACGACCGGAGATTGCGGTGCATGACCGTTTCAAGCAGCAATGCATAGGCCGCCGAACAGGTGGCGGCCTCGGTCGCGGTCACGAAGCCGCCGAACAGACCGGCCACGATGCCGATAGGCAGGAGCAAGTCCCAGATCCCCGCACGCAGCGCCACGAGGAGCGCCGGCAATGAGAACGGTTTTGGCGTCAATCCGATGCGCCGCGACGTGGCCACGCAGTAGAGAGCCAGCAACGCGAGCAGCAGCAGCCCTGGCGCGAACCCCGCCAGGAACAGCTGCTCGATGCTGACGCCGGCCACGGTGCCGTAAAGCAGGATCACGAGGCTGGGCGGAAACAACAGCCCGAGCGAGCCCGAGGACGTCAGCAGCCCGAGCGAAAAGTTTTTGGTGTAATTTTCGCTTAGCAGGATGGGATAGAGCAGCCCGCCGAGCGCGAGAATGGTCACGCCGGAGGCGCCGGAGAAGGCGGTAAAGAACGCGCACGAAACCAGTGCCACGATGGCCAGACCGCCGGGCATCCAACCGAAGCCGGCGTTGAAAACCTGCAGCAGCCGCTGCGGCGCGCCGCCGCGCGACATGGTCACGCCGGCGAGCGTGAACAACGGGATCGCCATCAGGTTGGGCGAGGACGCCAGGCGCATCATCTCCACGATCAGCACCGCGGGGTCCAGGCCGGACAGGCGCGTGGCGATCAGACCGCCGGCGCCGAGAACCACGAACAGCGGCACGCCCAGCGAAGCGGCGATGGCGAGCAGAATGACGATCGTCAGGGTCACGGGGCGCGATTTGCCGAACGCGGTCCGATCAGGAACCGCAGCGAGAAATGAAACGCGAGCAGAAAGAAACTCAGGGGAATGATGATGCCGAGGCCGGTGATCCATTTCTCGGCCGCCGCCGCATACGCCCACTCTTCGCGCCAGAACCGGACCGCGGCCCAGAACAGCGCGCCGCAGACGACGGCGGAGAACAGGAAGATCGGCCGTTCCAGCCGCCGGCGCCAGGCTTCTGACAACCATACCGCCACGGCGTCGATCTTGATGTGACGCTCGCGTACCGCCAGCACCGCGCCGAGAAAACTCACCCATACCACGAGATAGCGGTCCAGCACGTCAGCGCCGGGGATGGCGGTGTGGAAAAAATTGCGCGCGCTGATTTCGGCGAGAGACAGAAGCACCAGCAACGCGAGCCCGGAAATGGCAACGATGCTTTCCGTGCGCGTCAGATAAAACTCGAGTTTTGCCATCCACGTCCCGTTACGGACGTAGGGTATCGCCGGTTCCGTCACGGCTTCCCTTTCGGCGCGTTTCGGGCGCGGTAATCGGCCAGCGCCTGGCGCGCGCTTGCATATACATCGGCGGGAATGTAGTCGGTTTTTGCGAGCGCGGCGGCGGCGCGGTCGCGCAGCGCATAGAGGTCGGAATCCTTGTCCTTCCACTCGTGGGTGAAAGTGACGCCGTGCTGTTTCAGCACCGCGAGACTTTTCGCGTTGTCGCGGCGCGTTTCGGTGACCAGGCGCTCGCCCGCCGCTTCGCCGGTTTTGCGCAGCACCGCCCGCAGGTCGGGCGGCAGCTTGTCGTAGAATTGGCGTGACACGATCAGTCCGCCGATCCCGTCCATGACGGGAATGTCGGTCATGTACGGCGTCTTGGTGAACCACTGGAGGGCGATCGCGCCCAGCGGCGGCGCGATGGTGGTGTCGATCAACCCCGTGGAAAGACTGGTGAAGACCTCCGTGATCGGCAGCGGCACGGGCGACAGGCCGCTGGCGCTGAAGAAGGCGTCGCCGAGCGGGTCACCCTGCCACAACCAGATGCGGCGCTTTTTCATGTCCTCGATGGAATAGATCGGCTCGCGCGAGAACAGCTGCACGAAACCGACCTCCATCCAGCCGAGCAGCTCGAAACCGTGGTCGTGAAACCCGGCGCGGATCCCGGGCAGGAGTTGCGCGCGGACATAATCGACCTCGTCGTAGTCGCGGAACAGAAACGGTATCTCGAGCACGCGCGCCGGCGAGTAGATTTCGCCGATGCCGTGGCCGGTCAGGGCCGCGCCCTGCAGCTGGCCGAAGCGGATCTTGCGCAGCACGTCGGGCTCGTCGCCCGAAACGCCGCCGCCGTAGAGCTTGAACGTGAGCCGGCCGCCGCTTTCCTTCGCGACCTGGTTGGCCCAATCGCCGATTATGTTCATCCAAGTCGAGCCTTGCGGCGCGAGCGTGGCGAATTTGAGGACGTAAGTATCTTCAGCGTGCGCGCTCGGCAACAGGAGGGCCAGCAAAAACAGAACGACGAATCGCTTCAAAACCATTCTTCCTCTTTCGCAAGCAGCTGTCCGGCCTTGTGCTGCGCGATGGCATTGGCCAGCGCCATGTCCGGGTAGAGGTCGGGAGGCGCGTGCACGATCCCGGTCAGCAGTTGATGGAACTGCTTGCGGTCCAGTTCCTGGCGCGCCAGATACTGGGCTTGCAGCAGATCGACGATCAGGAGCTTGCCCTCGTTGACAGCACGCGCCTTGTCGAATTCCGCGGCCGAGCGCTTGAAGTCGCCGCCCAGCATCGGTGGCCGGTTGCCGTAATAGACGCCGAAGAACAGATGGGCGCCGCCATAATAATAGGTATCGTCGAGCTCCAGCACGCGCTGCATCAGGGCGACGGCTTTGCCCAGCTCGGCGATCCGGGCCGGGTCGTTGCGGTTCATGTCGATCCACTTGGCCCAGCAGGAGGCCGACCAGAACAGCGCCGGCACCGCGTCGCGGCCGAGGCCATCCAAGCGTTGCTTGAGTTGTTCAGGCGACAGGGTGTTGATGTCTTCCCGGAATCCGGCGTGGGCCAATGCCTTCAGCGCGTGTTCGAGTCCGCGCTGGTAGAGCTTCCCGGCGCGCGCGCGGTCCTCGTCCTCCACGAAACCGTAGGCGTAACCGTAGAACGCCTGGGCCGCCTGCAGTCGCAGGTCCGGGTTTCCCGGCAGTTCCTCGATCAGACTTTCGATGAGCTTGAGGTTGGCGGGGATGGCGGCGCGCGCCAGATCGAGATCGGTCTCGCGGTTCATCGCCACGTTGCCGCTTTCGACCACCGGCAGCGACGAGCGCGCCACCATCTGCCCCATGGAGCAGGCGCCGAGCGTCAGGGCGCACAGGGCGACGGCGACGAATTTCATCAGATCGTCATGCACCCTAAAACGCGTGGTCTTGAATCCCGGCGAAGACTTCAGCCTGACTGGCATGGTATGGGTGTATGCGGAATTATTGTATGCTTGCGTCCAGCTTATCGCCGGGGCGTACCGGGCGCAAGGATCGGAAAAATATTCCGTTGTCGATTTCGAGTCAGGACATTCTGGATGATCGCGGCCCGCTCGCCGAAAGCGTCGAGGGTTTCGTCCCGCGGCGCGCGCAGCAGGAAATGGCGGCGCGCATCGAGCAGGCGCTCGCGGATTATTCGGTGTTCATCGCCGAGTCCGGCACCGGCACCGGAAAGACCTTCGCCTATCTGGTGCCGGCGTTGCTGTCCGGCCGCAAGATCCTGATTTCCACCGGCACGCGCCACCTCCAGGACCAGCTGTATCACCGCGATCTGCCCGTCATCCGCGACGCGCTCGCGGTGCCCATGACCACGGCGCTGCTCAAGGGGCGCGCCAATTATCTTTGCCGATATCGCCTCGAACGCGCCGAGACCGAGGCGCGTTTCGCTGGGCGGCGCGACGCCGCCGACCTGGTCCGTATCCGCGATTGGGCCGGCCACACTAAACAGGGCGACATCGCCGAGGTCAGCGGCATCCCCGAGGATTCCAGCCTGTGGCCGCAGGTAACCTCGACCGCGGAAAACTGTCTCGGCGGCGGTTGCCCGAACTATGAAGAATGCTTCGTCAACCGCGCGCGGCGCGAAGCGCTCGCCGCCGACGTCGTGGTCGTGAACCATCATTTGTTCTTCGCCGACCTGGCGTTGCGCGAGGAAGGCTTCGGCCAGTTGCTGCCCGGCGTCGACGCCGTCATTTTCGACGAGGCGCATCAGCTGCCGGAGGTGGCCTCGAATTTCTTCAGCCTGTCACTGAGCAGCCATCAGATCACGAGCCTGTGCCGCGACAGCGTTGCGGAGGAACTGAAGGAACACAGCGACATCGCCGAGCTGCCGGATGCGGCCCAGGCATTGGAAAAAGCCGCCGCCGATTTTCGCCTGGCCTTCGGTGTGGAGCCGAGGCGCGACGCCTGGAGCCGGGTGGACGACGCCAAGGGATTTCATGGCGCGCTCGAAGAGCTGCGCGCGCGTTTCGCGAAACTGAGCACGGTGCTGGAGGCGGCGGCCGCGAAGGGCCAGGGCCTGGCGAATTGCGCGCGGCGCGCCTCGACGCTGCTGGACCGGTTGCTGACCATCAGCGAGAACCCGCCGGCGGATTATGTCGCCTGGTTCGAAACCACTACACGCACTTTCACCTTGTATCTCACGCCGCTCGACATCGCCGTGCCGTTCCGGCAATGCACCGCGAACGCCAAGAAGGCCTGGATATTCACTTCCGCGACACTCGCTATCAACAAAAGCTTCGCGCACTTCCAGGCGCAGCTCGGGCTCGACGAAGCCGAGACCGGTCTGTGGGACAGCCCCTTCGACTACGCGAATCGCACACTGCTGTACATACCGCCGCGCCTGCCGATGCCGTCGGCGCCGGAATACACCGACGGCGTGCTAGACGCCGCGTTGCCGGTGCTGCGTGCCAGCCGCGGGCGTGCGTTCATACTCTTCACCAGCCACCGCGCGCTGAAAGCAGCGGCCACGCGCCTGCGCGACGCGCTCGACTACCCGTTGCTGGTGCAAGGCGACGCGCCGCGCTCGGAATTGCTGCGCCGCTTCCGCGCCGCCGGCAACGCGGTACTGCTCGGTACCGGCAGCTTCTGGGAAGGCGTGGACGTGCGCGGCGAGGCGCTGTCGTGCGTGATCATCGACAAGCTGCCATTCGCTTCGCCCGACGATCCGGTGTTGCAAGCGCGTGCGACCGCGATGGAACTGGCCGGGCGCAGCCCGTTCATGGAGCACCAGCTGCCGGAGGCGGTGATCGCTCTGAAGCAGGGCGTGGGCCGCCTGATCCGCGACGAAACCGACCGCGGCGTGCTGGTGTTGTGCGACCCGCGCCTGCTGAGCAAGGGTTACGGCAAGACCTTCCTCGCCAGTCTGCCGCCAATGCCGCTGACCCGGGACGTCGCGGAAGTCGAGCGGTTTTTCACCGAAGCGGGCGGCGTGCGAGAAGTGGCGCCGCAGCACTCGCGCGCATGAAGGCCAACGCGGCGCCGGTTCCGTTGTGGCGAGGGATCGTGCATTTCTTGGCCTTCGGTTTCGGCGCCGGCAAGGCGCCGGCCGCGCCCGGTACTTTCGGCACCCTCGTCGGCGTGCCGGTATACCTATTACTAAGTCAGTTGCCACCGCCGGTTTATGCGGCGACTGTCGCGGGCCTGTTCATCGTCGGCGTGTGGTTCTGTCGCGTAACCGAGCGTGACCTCGGAGTGCACGACCATCCCGGCATCGTGTGGGACGAAATCGTCGGATACCTTATTACTATGTTTTTGGCCCCGGCGGGGTGGATGTGGATGGCGGCCGGGTTCGTATTGTTTCGATTGTTCGACATCTGGAAACCATTCCCCATTCGCCAGATCGAACGCCGCATCCAGGGCGGTTTCGGCAACATGCTCGATGACGCACTCGCCGCGGTGTATGCCTGGCTCGTGATGCAGGCGCTCGTGCGCCTGGTTCCGCTGGTTTGGAATCAGTAGCTCTGCGGTCTGACGGTCCTCGTAAGTCGCTGACTAACGATTTCCGGTAAGCGGACAGTCAGATGGCCGGCAAATGCCCGTTTTCGGCAAATTACATCAACTCAAACCGACCCTAAGCTGTCCTCCCCCATCGTGGCTCAATTTTCTCGTTAGCGGACATACCCCGAGGCCTTCTGAAATCTGCCCAGCAGCTTGAGAGAGGCCATTCGTCCAAATCCGCAGATGCGGGCGTTACCAATTAGTAATTGCTTATATACTCTCGACGAAATCTCTTTGCACACCATCGCTCGCCCGTTCAATATACCGGCATCTGCGGCAGAATGTTGTAAGCGTGTCCGCACATTCTCATATGTTAGGGTGGGTTAATGCAGCCCCAACTTCAAAAACCAATTACGGTGAAAATAACAATTGGGCTCTTTGGCGTGCTGGCTTTCTTCTCTTGGGTTGCGCTGATCAATAGTCAACCAGGTTCAACCAACACATTGGTTGCATTGCTGCGCGCGATACCGGCAACGGCCGCATTTGTTGGTGTCCTATCCAAAACAAGAATCGGTCGAATCGTCGCAATTTCAGTTCTATTTGTCCTTTGCCTCAGCGGTATTTTCGGATTGCTGGTCACCGCCCGTTCGTTTGCACAGAGCCCCATGTTGTCTCTCGTCACATTTGTATTGGTTGTGGCTATCTTTGCGTGGGCAGTGCTTTACACATTTGGTGCGGCCACACGTACGTATTACTCGGCGTTATTTGCGAAACCTGACGTGTACCATGATTAACGCGCTAGAGCGCGCACCGGATAGCAGCACGTGAGCATACAAGTGACCCTTACGTATCAAGATCAAATCTGGAATCGTGCTGCCATGGAAGCTGGTGGCCGGACTCCCAGAGAAGGCGACGCCGCATTGGCCGCCCTGTTGCTAGTACATGGCATGATCATGAACGGTGGTCTGGACCACGCATTGGAAACTTTGAGCGCAGCCGAATATGCCGCCGGAATTGTGGGGTTCCGCTATTTTGGACTCTTCAAGGCGGCAGCAATCCTGGCGAAAGCAAGAGACGCCAAGGAAGCGGAGTTCGGGCAACTCAATTCAGAGTATGGGAAAGTGGTGCGGAGCGATAGCGATCTTGTAGATGCATTCGAATTAAAGCTACGAGCGTCGCCGGATGCGTTCTTCCCGGTGCGGCAGTCCGATGTCTAGCAAGCACGTGGAGTGTAACCCCTACGTCAGCGCTACGTGCCGTTTTTTGCCTTTCGCGCGAGGCGTTGGACCTCTTAATAGGCCGAAATTATGCTGAGCCTCGATAGCCCAAAATGGTCGGAATTGGAACACGCGTACGGCCCCGCTACTGACATTCCGGGCCTTCTGCGCCAGCTTCAAGTACTGCCATCATCCGAAGGTGAAAAAGAACCGTGGTTCTCCCTTTGGAGTTCATTGGCGCACCAAGGCGATGTTTATCCTGCGTCATTTGCTGCGGTCCCTCATGTTGTGCATTATCTATCGCAGGCTCCGTCCGAAGCGGATTTTTCTTACTTTCAGTTTCCGGCATGGGTTGAGGTTTGTCGCCAGAAGAATTCAGTGCCAATCCCGAAAGAACTGGAAGCAGCATATTTTTCTGCCTTGGCTAGACTCCCCGCGCTTGTCGCAGCAGCTGCGGATCGTGATTGGGATGCCGGTTTTCTCTGTTGTGCTCTGTCGGCGATTGCGGCATCCAAAGGTTTTGGTTCCATTGCCGAGGCCGTGTTGGAAATGAATCCCGAGGTGGCGGAAGATTTCATGGAGTGGTTTTTCAGCCGGTAACAAGCCCGCCCTGTGGAACTGGAGCGCCATGAGGAAGAAACCCATGCACAAGTGCATCCATGAATGTAGTGCCGCCCCAAACCATGGTCTGCAACTCGGGTCAACGCTGACCAACCGGAAAGAATAAACTAATGGCGATCATCACGGATTTCTTCGCTGCAAGACCAGACGAGCTGATTGCTGCGTTTCCCGGATGGATGCAGGTGGGCCTGAAGAATCGTCCCTGGAAGAACCCGCTCACGGGCGATGTACACATGACGTGGGCGCCCCTTGTTGAGGGTCCAAAGACGCCGTCGTCCAGAGCGGGATCTACCAGTCTATTAACCCGCCTCTTCAAGAAGGCACGGCCCGCCGAGCGAGCGGACGTGGGAAAGAAACGATACTCCCAGATCTTCCCCACCTTTCAGTCCAAGGGAGTCGACATCGTGAAGCTCTGTACGCTCGAGATGCTTTTATCGGCATGCACATTCAATGATGCAATCGCTCGCTATGATAAGCCCGCCCTAATTTCGCCGAATGATGGCGAGGAGGGACTATATGCGGCCTCAGATTCCTTGGTGCAGGCACTCTCTAGCCTTACCGAGAGTCAACTCGTGGAGGTTGGTCGGAGATGGTTAGAAACGGATGAGCTTAGAAAGGAGCACTGGTCTCCATCAGACGCCAATTCGGTTTTGACCTCTCTCAGGTCACTGGCACGCGAGTCCAAGAGATTATCCAAAGCGCTGTATCTTTATTGGTCTCTATAGCCAATCTCCAGCCAACAAGTCGAGAGCGGAAGAGAAATCTCATACGCGCAGTGCCCTTGGCTCCTCAACTCTGCGTCTGCTTTTCATTGAGATGAACGACCGGTACTGGGATGCTGCGTTGTCCGCTCCTGGCCGGCCTGAGACGATCGGGCCTACCGGCAACAGACATTAACCGATCACCTGAATGTCTGCTCTCCCAATCACAAATGTCTTCTGCGCCCGATCAGGCAGTAATGTTACCAATCGATCGACAAAGTTATCGTTCGGGGT
>DASPRK010000094.1:0-4865 GCA_035624495.1 Methylomirabilis sp. (SeqCode)
TTGCAGCAGCGGGTAGCCGAGGAAGCCGTAGGTCGACAGGTCGCGCTCTTTGAGTTGGAGCTGCTGGTCCTTGTACGACGGCACCCGCTCGAGCCAGGACAGCGGCGTGATCATGGACAGCAGCACGTGCAGCTCGGCGTGGGCCGGGATGTGAGACTGGATGAACAGGGTGGCGTTATTCGGGTCGACCCCGGCGGCGAGCCAGTCGACGACCATGTCCCACACGCTCTCCTCGATGATATGGGGGTCTTCGTAATGGGTGGTCAGGGCGTGCCAGTCGGCCACGAAGAAGAAACATTCGTACTCGGTCTGGAGCTTGACCCAGTTCTTGAGCACCCCGTGGTAATGCCCCAAGTGCAGCCGGCCGGTCGGGCGCATGCCCGACAGGACCCGCATCGGCTGGCCCGGCAGGACAGCGCTCATCCGAGGCCTACCGCTAGAGAGACGAGATGCATGACCATATTAATTGGCGGGCCGATGATGGTGCCCAAGACCCCGGTGGCCAGCAGCGCCAGCAGGATGAAAAACCCAAAAGGTTCGATTCGTGCCAACTGCCAGGCCCAGGGACCGGGTAATAGACCGACCGCCACCCGTCCGCCATCTAATGGAGGTAAAGGAATTAGATTAAGAATCATCAATACTGCATTGATTTGTATTCCGAATTCTCCCATATACTGCATCGGAATGCCGGCCCAGGAATATGGCCCAAGCATCACCCCGATACGCACGATCAAGGCCCAGAAAACTGCCATCAACAGGTTCGCTGCCGGGCCGGCGGCGGCCACGATGGCCATGTCACGCTTCGGATGGCGCAGGTTTTCCCAAGTCACGGGCACCGGCTTGGCCCAGCCGAATATGAACCCACCTAATACGAGCAACAACGCTGGGACCAGTACCGTGCCAACCGGGTCGATGTGCTTGAGGGGATTGAGAGTCAGGCGGCCAAGTCGCTGGGCCGTCGGGTCGCCGAACTGCTTGGCCATCCATCCATGGGCTACTTCGTGGACCGTGATGGCAAAAATCAGGGGCAGAATCGCAACGGCGATGAGCTGGGGGAGGCTGAGTGCGGACATTGGCGCGCGAGTATATCAGAGCGACCGGCCACATTAAACGCCGATTTTGCCGTTATCCTCCTGATTTTTCTGCAATATTGTGAGGAAGTCGCTCGCTGTCGCCCTTGCCCTGGCGCACCACGGTGGCGCGACCCTCTTCGATCTCGATCACGGTCGTAGGCTCCAATCCACAGAAACCGCCGTCAATCACCAGGTCCACGTCATGTTCCAGGCGCTGGCGGATTTCCTCCGGATCGCTCAGGGGCAGACTTTCCCCCGGCAGCATCAGGGTCGAACTCATCAGCGGCTCGTTCAATTCCGCGAGCAGCGCCTGCGCGATCACGTGGTCCGGGACCCGCAATCCGATGGTTTTTCGCTTGGGGTGCTGCAGCCGCCGCGGTACCTCGCGCGTGGCCGGCAGAACAAAAGTATACGGCCCCGGGGTATTGGCCTTCAGCAGGCGATAGTCGGCGTTTCCGACGCGGGCGTACTGCGCTAGCTCGGACAGATCGCGGCACACCAGGGTGAAGTTGTGGTCCTCCTCTACCCGGCGGATGCGGCGGATGCGCTCCATCGCCGCCTTGTCGCCGATGTGGCAACCGAGGGCATAGCTCGAATCCGTGGGATAAGCGATAACGCCGCCATGGCGCACGATCTCCACCGCGCGCTTGATCAGACGCGACTGCGGATGGGTCGGATGAATCTGAAAATACTGGGCCATAAGTCCTCCATCACCGCCGACAAATGCGGATTGAAACGGGCTTCAGCCGGCACCCATGACGAAACGGCGTTCGTCGGCGCATATCTGGGGTTTGAAAGTATTTTTCACTTCCCAGTCGCGCCATACCGGGATGCAGCCCTCCGGCAGCGCCGGCAGTTTTCCCAGGTCCATCCAGGTCTTCTCGGGGCCGTGATAATCCGACCCGGCGGAGGCGAAAAAATTCTGCTCCTTGGCCAGACCGGCGAAATGCCGGTTCGCTTCCGGCGCATGGCTGCCGGATATGACTTCGATGGCCTCGCCGCCGCATTCGCGGAACTCGCCGAGTAGGCGCTGCAGTTTTCCGCTGCTGAGCTTGTAGCGCGCCGGATGAGCGATCACCGCCTGCCCACCGCCGACGCGTACCCAGCGCACCGCCTCTTCAAGCGTGGCCCATTGGCCAGGGACGTGGCCGGGCTTGCCGCTCGAGAGAAACTGTTTGAAAGCGTGCTGCGGGCTGCGGACAAACCCCTGTTCGGTAAGAAAGCGTGCGAAATGGGTGCGCGAAACGATGGTTCCCTTGGCCAAACGCCGCGCGCCCGCGTAGGCGCCTTCGATGCGCTTCTTAGCCAACCGACGGCCGATCTCTTCGGCGCGCCACTGGCGGAATTCGCGCAGCCGCGCCAGACCCTGCTGCAGCGAGGCGTCGGCAACATCGATATTGAGGCCGACGATATGCAGGGTCTGCCCGTGCCAGGAGACCGATATCTCTACCCCGGCAACCAGGGTCATGCCCAGGCACTCGGCGGCGACCCGTGCTTCCGCCAGACCGTCGGTAACATCGTGATCGGTCAGTGCCAGCACCTCAACGCCGGCGGCGTGTGCGCGCGCCACCAAGTCCGCGGGCGCGAGGGTCCCGTCGGAACACAGGCTGTGCGTGTGCAGATCGTAGCGCCGCGATGGCACCGAAACGGAATTTGCGGCGGTAGGGCTCATGGTATAAACAGGGTATCATGAACCGATAAATCGTGCTGAAACCGGGTCAAGGAGATCCATGCGCATCAATTTTCCGCCCAATCTGGCCGAAGCCAAGCTGCGTTTTCAGCACGCCGCGGCGGAAATTCATGAAACCTACGAGGCGCGGCGCCCGTCCGACACGGACCAAGTGACCCCGGCGCAATTGACGGCAGCCATCAACCAGTTTTTCGACATCATTACCCGCCTCGACCGGGAGGAAGGCGAGGTCGGGCCGATCTACAAGGACGATGTCACCCAGCTCGGCGATTACGGCATGACTCTGCTCACCGACCTGGGCGCGTGGGCCGGACAGCTGAATCTTTCGACAGCGCGCCACGACCTGGAAATCGTGATCCTGGGCGCGGCCGACTGGATCATGCGTCACCAGGGCCAGATCCGCACCCTGGAACCGATGGTCAACGCGCTCGCCAATTTCGCCAATCGCATGCACGAACCCTCGGCGCTCGAACCGCTGGCCAGGTACATGGGTCGCGTCATCCAATCGAGCGCCAACCTCATCAAGGAAGACCTGGAAAAAAATAACCCCGGACGCCCGTGGCGCGTGCTGCATCTCAACCGTGGAATCGTCGCCACCCGTACCCATAATCCGGCGATCATGGAGCAGGTCTTCGATGATCTGGTGCGCTATCTGCCGGAGGACGCGGCCGCGTTTTTCGCCGAAGGCATGCAGCAAATGGAGGCACTCAATTATCCGCCCCAGGTGCGCCAGATCATGGGCCGGTATTTCGACCGCTGGACCCGGCCGCGTATGCATTAGGGCCCCGCGCCCCTGGCGAACGGCGACCTCCGGAACGGCGGTTGCCGGGAGGGCATTGCCGCCCCCCTTTGGTAGTGCCAGAATAGCGCTCCTTTTGGCACTGCCGTCACGATGAAATTCCTCTACGACCTGTTTCCGCTGCTGCTGTTCTTCGCGGCCTTCAAGCTCTACGACATCTACGTCGCTACCGCAGTGGCGATCGTGGCGTCGTTGGTGCAGGTGGGATACTTCTGGCTCAGGCACCGTCGTTTCGAGACCATGCATCTCGTGACGCTCGGCGTCATCGTCGTCTTTGGCGGCCTGACGCTGGCGCTGCATAACGACATCTTCATCAAATGGAAACCGACGCTGGTGTACTGGATACTGGCCGCGCTGGTGCTGGCCAGCCAGTGGTTCGGAAGGATCACGCTCATCGAGCGCATGATGTCGGCGCAGATCGCGCTGCCGGCGCCGGTGTGGAAACGACTCAATCTCAGCTGGGGACTTTTCTTCGCGGCCCTGGGCGCGGCCAATCTCTACGTTGCCTTCTATTATGGCCACGATCTCGACGAGGAAACGCGGCGCAACATATGGGTCAACTTCAAGGTCTTCGGGCTGTTCGGACTCACCCTGGTGTTCGCACTGGGACAGGCCGTGTTCATGGCGAAGCATGTCCAGGACAAGCCGGCCGACGCAGAGTCTCCGGCCAAGCCGAGCAACGACTGATGTGGTACGTCATCAACGGCACCGACGTCGATAACAGCCTCGAGCGGCGGCTCTCGGTGCGCGCGGCGCACCTCGCGCGACTACAGCAGCTCAAGGATGAAGGCCGCCTGCTGCTCGCGGGCCCCTACCCCGCCGTCGACAGCAACGATCCCGGACCGGCCGGTTTCAGCGGCAGCCTGATCGTCGCCGAGTTCGATTCGCTCGAGGACGCGCAGACCTGGGCCAAGGCTGATCCGTACGTCGGCGCCAGCGTCTACGCCGACGTGAGCGTCAAACCGTTCCGCAAGGTCTTGCCTTGATTTAATGGAACGCGCGACTCAAATTGAAACCCGCCTGCGCGAAGCCTTCGCGGCGCATCATGTCGAGGTGCGCGACGACAGCCGCCTTCACGCCGGGCACGAAGGCGCGAAAAGCGGCGGCGGGCATTTTGCCGTCACCATCGTGTCGCCAGCGTTCCGCGGCAAAAGCGCGGTGCAACGCCACCAGATGATCTACCAGGCGCTCGGCGGCATGATGCAACAAGAAATCCACGCGCTCGGCATCCGCGCGCTGACTCCGGAAGAATCCGGATCCACCACCCAAACCTAACCGTAACCAAAGGAAATTCCATGTTAAC
>DASPRK010000095.1:0-54843 GCA_035624495.1 Methylomirabilis sp. (SeqCode)
TCCATGATCGGCAGATCGGCGCCGATCGCCGCGGCCATCGGCTCCTCGATCAGGAACACCTCGCGCGCGCCGGTGCTCATCGCGGCTTCACGGATGGCGCGCCGCTCGACCTGGGTCGAGCCGCACGGCACGCAGATGACGATGCGCGGGCTCGGCTGGAACAGGCGATTCTCATGCACCTTGCGGATGAAAAACTTGAGCATCTCGCCGGTGACGGTGAAGTCGGCGATCACGCCGTCCTTCATCGGGCGGATCGCCTGGATCGAGCCCGGCGTGCGGCCGAGCATTTTCTTCGCTTCGTGGCCGACGGCGAGGATCGAGCGGTTGTTGCGTCCGGCATGATCCTGGCGGATGGCGACGACAGAAGGTTCGTTCAGCACGATGCCCTTGTCGCGCACGAATATCAGAGTATTGGCGGTGCCCAGATCGATGGCAATGTCGCTGGAGAAAAAACCACGGAAGCTTTTGAACATGAGGAGAATTCTATCCTTGAAAGGCGTACGGAACGCGCTAACTGTATCAACCGCAATCGGGCGGTTCAACCGGCGGGACGAATATGGTAATTTGTGATGTACAGGGACGTACGAATGCCGCGAGCGCAGGATGCGCAGGAGCGGCCGATTTCATATCCATATACATATACATCGTTTCCATGTCACTTGACCGCGAACAGGTACGCCGAATCGCGCATCTTGCGCGTTTGCATATCTCGGAGCAAGAGGTCAGTGCGTACGCCGACACCTTGTCCCGGATCCTCGTGCTGATCGAGCAGATGAACGCCGTCGATACCGCGGACGTGATTCCCATGGCCCACCCGAACGAGGCGGGCCTGCGACTGCGCGAGGACACGGTGAGTGAAACCGACCAGCGCGAGAAATTCCAGCGTATCGCCCCGGCGGTCGAGGCCGGGCTGTATCTCGTACCTAAAGTAATAGAGTAGTTTTTGGCCCCCGGACGTCAAGAAATCATGCATGTTCGATAAAACCGTCGTCGAACTCGCCCGTGCCCTGAGTCGCCGGGAAATCTCCAGCGTCGAGCTGACCCGGCTGTTTCTCGAGCGAATTAATAAGTATCGGGATCTGAACGCCTTCATTACCGTCGACCCCGAGCGGTCCCTGGCCCAGGCCAAGGCGGCCGACGACCGGATCGGGAAGGGCGAGGCCGGGGTGCTCGCGGGCATCCCCCTCGCCCAGAAGGATATTTTCTGCGCCGATGGCTGGCGCACCACCTGCGGCTCGAAAATCCTGTCCAATTTCGTCGCCCCCTACGACGCCACGATCATCAAGAAATTCAACCGTGCCGGCGCCGTCTGCCTCGGCAAGACCAACATGGACGAGTTCGCCATGGGTTCGTCGAACGAGACTTCTTATTATGGTGGGGTGAAGAACCCGTGGGACACCGCGACCGTGCCCGGCGGCAGCTCGGGCGGCTCGGCGGCGGCGGTGGCCGCGCGGTTGAGCCCGGCCGCGACCGGCACCGACACCGGCGGCTCGATCCGCCAACCCTCGGCGCTCACCAACCTTACCGGGCTGAAGCCGTCCTACGGCCGCGTATCGCGCTTCGGCATGATCGCGTTCGCCTCCTCGCTAGACCAGGGCGGGCCGATGTGCCGCACCGCCGAGGACGCCGCGCTCCTGTTGAATGTCATGGCCGGGTTCGATGCGCGCGATTCGACCTCGGTGGAGGCGCCGGTGCCGGACTACACGCAATCGCTTGACGGCGACATCAAGGGCCTGCGCATCGGCCTGCCGAAGGAATATTTCGGCGAGGGTTTGAATTCCGAAGTCGCCAAGGTGATAGAGACTGCGATCACCGAATACAAAAAGCTGGGGGCGCAAGTGGTGGAGGTAAGCCTGCCGAATTCGCAACTCGCGATCCCGTGCTATTACGTACTGGCCCCGGCCGAGGCCTCCTCGAACCTGTCGCGCTTCGACGGCGTGCGCTACGGTTACCGCGCCAAGGATTACTCCGACCTGCTCGACATGTACTGCAAGACCCGTGCGGAAGGTTTCGGGGCGGAGGTGAAGCGGCGCATCATGATCGGCACCTACGCGCTGTCGGCCGGCTACTACGACGCCTATTATCTGAAGGCGCAGAAGCTGCGGCGCCTGATCGCCGAGGATTTCCGCAAGGCCTTTGAATCCTGCGACGTCATCATGGGGCCCACGAGCCCGACCACGGCGTTCAAGATCGGAGAAAAGAGCGACGATCCCGTGGCCATGTATCTGAGCGACATCTATACCATTTCGGTCAATCTCGCCGGCCTGCCGGGCATGTCGATTCCCGCGGGCTTCGATGCCAAGGGCCTGCCGGTGGGATTGCAGCTGATCGGCACGTACTTCGACGAGGCGCGGCTGCTGAATATCGCGCATCGCTACCAGCAGGTGACGGAATGGCACAGACGCATTCCCAAGGGGTTCGAGTGATGGATTGGGAAACTGTCATCGGTCTCGAGGTGCACACGCAATTGCTCACTAGGAGCAAGGCGTTCTCGGGCGCGTCCACGAAATATGGCGCCGAGCCGAACACCCAGGCGTGCGCCGTCGACATCGCACTGCCGGGGGTGCTGCCGGTGTTCAACCAGGAAGCGGCGCGCATGGCGGTGAAGTTCGGCCTGGCGATCGGCGCGCAGATCAATCACCGCTCGGTGTTCGCACGCAAGAATTACTTCTATCCCGACCTGCCTAAGGGCTACCAGATCAGCCAGTACGAGCTGCCGATCGTATCCCAGGGCCGCCTGACGATCGACGCCGACGGGGCGGAAAAAGTCATCGGCATCACGCGCGCGCATCTTGAAGAAGACGCCGGCAAGTCGCTGCACGAGGATTTCCGCGGCATGACCGGAATCGATCTCAACCGCGCCGGCACTCCGCTGCTCGAAATCGTTTCCGAGCCCGATCTGCGTTCATCGAAGGAGGCGGTGGCCTATCTCAAAAAGCTGCACCAGCTGGTGGTCTGGCTCGGCATCTGCGACGGCAACATGCAGGAAGGCTCGTTCCGTTGCGACGCCAACGTATCGATTCGGCCCAAGGGCCAGGCCAAGTTCGGCACGCGCGCCGAGCTCAAGAACATCAACTCGTTCCGTTTCGTGGAGAAGGCGATCGAATACGAAATCGAGCGCCAGATCGACCTGCTGGAGGGCGGTGGCACGGTGGTGCAGGAGACACGCCTGTACGATTCCGACCAGGACGTGACGCGCTCCATGCGCAGCAAGGAAGAGGCGATGGATTACCGCTATTTCCCCGATCCGGACCTGCCGCCGCTGGTTCTGGACGACGCGTTGATCGAGGGCGTGCGGGCGACGTTGACCGAGCTGCCCGATGCCAAACGCGTGCGTTTCATGCGGGAATACAGCCTGAACCGCTACGACGCCGGCGTGCTGACCAGTTCGCGCGAGATGGCCGATTACTTCGAAAAGGTGGTGTCCGAGTCCAGGGCCGAACCCAAAATTGCCGCCAACTGGATCGCGGTGGAGCTTTCGGGTTTCCTCAACCGCGACAACAAGGACATCACACACTCGCCGGTGACGGCGACCATGATGGCCGGGCTGCTGAAGCGCCTGGCGGACAACACCGTCTCCGGCAAGATCGCCAAGGACGTGCTCGCGGCCATGTGGGGCGGCGAGGGCGACGCCGATACGGTGATCGATAAAAGGGGCCTGAAGCAAATCACCGATACCGGGGCGATCGACAAGGTGATCGACGATATTATTGCGAAGAATTCGAAGCAGCTCGAGCAGTACCGCGCCGGCAAGGAAGCGCTGTTCGGCTATTTCGTCGGCCAGGTGATGAAGGCCACGCAAGGCAAGGCCAATCCGGCCCAGGTCAACGAACTGCTGAGGAAGAAGCTCAGCCCGTAGTCAGCGGCGCGGGCGGCTGGAACGGAGGTTCGCAGTGCTGACCGCTTCCCGAACGATCGGGTTTTTCGCGGCGACCCTGTGTTCGCTTTGGATTCTCCCCGCGTGCGCCGCGTCTGCGGCGAGCGACGCCACCGACGACGTGGCTGCGCCGGCCCGGCATCCGCTGATCAGCGAAACGCCAAGCGCATTCCAATGGAGCCTGCATCTCGACAGTGAAGCCGTTTCGGATCGCGACGGCGGTCTGCGCCGCGGCACCGTCTCCGACACGGTGGCGCACGCCGCCATGGCCATGGATACGCAGCCGCTGGGTTTATGGGCCGGCGGCCGGTTCGCGGCGTCCGCCTTGCACATTCGCAGCGGGGAGCCGAGCCGGAACTACGTCGGATCCCTGCAGGCCGTGAGCAACATCGAGGCCGAACCGGCCACGCGGCTCTTCCAGTTGTGGTACCGGCAGCAATTCGACTGGTCGGAATCTCAGCTCAAGGCCGGTTTGATAGACATGAACCAGGACTTCATGGCCGTCGATTCGGCGGGCATGCTGCTGAACGGATCGTTCGGTGTGATGCCGACCCTGAGCGCTGATGTTCTTGCCTCGATTTATCCCGAGCCCGGCTTCGGCATCGAGGCGGCCGCCGTGAGAGGCCGATGGCAGTTCCAGCTCGGCCTGTTCCAGCCGGACCCCACGGATCGCGGCAGTCTGTTTCAGCACGGCCAGCTCCTGATCGGCGAAGTGGCGTATGAACGGATGGCCGGAGAAGAATCGTGGGGCCACTACAAGTTCGGCGTCTGGCAATACCGGCAAACGGACCCGGACCTTGTTCATTTTCCAAGGGACGACGCGGGCATCTACGGCATTGTCGACCAGACGCTATTGCGCCACGGCGCGCGCGAACTCGCCGTGTTCCTGCAGGGCGGCGCCTCGCCCGACGCGGCAAACCCAGTGCCGTATTACGTGGGCGCGGGGCTGCAGCTGCAGGCGCCGTTTCACGCACGCCCGAGGGACCTGTTCGCCGCCGGGGTCGCCCATGCCCACATCCGCGAAGACGATGCGGCGGCCGAGACGGTCTACGAGCTGAGCTACCTCATTCACGTCTATCGCTTCGCCAGCCTGCAGCCGGATCTGCAGTACGTGGTCCATCCGGGCGGCCAGACCGATATCAACGATGCCTTGGTGGCAATTGTGCGTTTGCATCTGGAGTTCGATTGACCGGCAGGACGCCGTCAGATTTCGACCTGGGTTCCGACTTCGATCACCCGGTTCGCGGGGAGGTTGAAATACTCCACGGCGCTCACGGCGTTGCGGGCGAGCGCCGCGAACAGGCGTTCGCGCCACAGGGCCATTCCTTCGACGCGCATGCTCGCGATCACGGTCTCGCGGCTCAGGAAGAATGAGGTCTGGAGCGGCTGGAATTCGAGCTCTTGTTCGCGGCACATTTCGAGCACCTGCATGATATCGGGACTGTCCTTGAAGCCGAAGTGAACGGTGAGCTGGAAGCAGTTGTTTCCTAGCTCCTCGATGCGCACGCGCGCCGAAGGCGGCACCCACGGCACGTCCTTGATGATTACGGTCAGAAAGACCACGCGCTCGTGCAATACCTTGTTGTGCGCCAGATTGTGCAGCAGCGCGTGCGGGACCGTGCCGGGGGTCGAGGTCAGGAATACCGCCGTGCCCGGCACCCGCACCGGCGGGGTGCGCATCAGTGAATCGAGAAACGCCGGTAGCGGCACGGAGGATTGGCGCAGGCGTGACAGCAACATTTCGCGGCCGCTTCGCCATGTGACCATGACGGTAAACACGGCCGCGCCCACGACAATCGGGAACCAGCCGCCGTCAGCTATCTTGAGCAGGCTCGCCGAGAAAAATGAGGCGTCCACGATGATGAAAAAGCCGGTGGCGACCGCGGCGAGCCACAGGGGGTATCCCCATCCGTAGCGGACCACGAAGAACGTCAGGAAGGTGGTAATCAGCATCGTGCCCACGACCGCCACGCCGTAAGCCGAAGCAAGATTCGACGACGAGCCGAAACCGAGCACGGCAGCGAGCACGGCGGCGAGCAACAGCCAGTTCAGGGCGGGAATATAGATCTGCCCCATCTCGCTTTCGGAGGTGTGCTGGACGTTCAGGCGCGGCAGATAACCGAGCTGGACC
Source organism: Methylomirabilis sp. (SeqCode) (assembly GCA_035624495.1). Classification (GTDB taxonomy): domain Bacteria; phylum Pseudomonadota; class Gammaproteobacteria; order Acidiferrobacterales; family Sulfurifustaceae; genus Sulfuricaulis. The sequence continues at coordinate 6,009 of DASPRK010000095.1, forward strand.
GCCTGCTTGGTGATCGAGTAGGCGCCGGAGATCGTCGCCTGCGAGGCGATTACCGTGGCGGCGGTGGCCATCACGATCATGGGATACAAGGCCCAATCGGGAAACGCCAGATAGAAGGGATTCTCGATCGCTTGGGGGTTGGCGATCAGGAGCGCGCCCTGCCCGAAATAATTGAGCACCAGCGACGGCAATACCAGGCCGAACCAGGCAATACGGATCGGGCGGCGGCCGAAGTGGCCCATGTCGGCGTACAGCGCCTCGGCGCCGGTAAAAGCGAGCAGCACGGCGCCAAGCACCACGAACGAGGAGAAGCCGTGCCCCGTGACGAAAGCGAACGCGTGCGCCGGCTTGAGGGCGTCCAGCACCGCCGGATTCTGGCCGACGTTGTAGGCGCCGCCTGCCGCGAGCGCCAGGAACCACAACGCGCAGATCGGTCCGAAGAAGGCGCCCACCACGGCGGTCCCGTGGCGCTGGAACGCGAACAGCGTCACCAGCACCACCACGGTGATCGGCAGAACGTAATGGTGCAACGCCGTCGTGCCGACTTCGAGTCCCTCGATCGCCGACAGCACTGAGATCGCCGGCGTGAGCACGGCGTCGCCGTAGAACAGCGAGGCGCCGATGACGCCGAGCGTGAAGATCAGCGCGCGAAGCCGCCCCGTGCCCCGGACTGCGGAACCCGCGAGTGCGAGCAGCGCCATGATCCCGCCCTCACCCTTGTTATCCGCGCGCATGATTAGCACGACGTACTTGAGCGAGACGACGATCATCAGCGACCAGAAAATTGTCGAAAGTCCGCCGAGGATGTTTTCCGCATTCAGCGGGATGCCGTGAATGTGCGAGAAGGTCTCCTTGACCGCGTACAGGGGGCTGGTGCCGATGTCGCCGTAGACGACCCCGAGGGCGAGCAGGGTCAATGCCGCGGTGGAGGAGCGCGGTGCAGACGGGTCGTTATTGTCGGTTTTCAAGCCTTGCTGTCTGCCGGGACGCGAATGCGCGCGGACGTTACTCCTTTGCGGTGCGGCCCGCAAGCCGGTTAAGATAGCGCCGGTCTGGACGAGAGAGAGCCGCCGCGGAAGGGGTTATTCGCATGCCGACCGGGCGGGGTATCGGGTAATCCGGATGTCTCTGACACGATTTGTTTTCATGGCATCCGCGGGGCGACCAGCCGGCGCCGCAGCAATAATGGAGTGGGCAGAAGGCCGCATGAAATGGTCGGTGTTATTCATCGCCTGGATCGGTCTCGGATGGACCACGGTCGCGCTGGCGCTCAACGAAGGCAAACCGGCGCCACCGGTCGAGGCCAGGACGTTCGGCGGCAAGGCGTTCAGGCTCGACGATTACACTGGCAAGGTCGTCGTCCTGCACTTCTGGGCCAGCTGGTGCGCGCCCTGCCGCAAGGAGATGCCCACGCTCGAGACCTATTACGAGAAACATCGCGCGCAGGGTCTGGAGATTCTCGCCGTCAGCATGGACGACCCGGCAGACGAAGCCAAGGCGCGCGAGGTCATGCGGGCATTCACTTTCCCCGCGGCGATGGTGCGCGATACCGAGGCCAAGGGTTACGGACGGATCTGGCGCATCCCGCTCACGTTCGTGATCGACCGGCAGGGAATACTGCGCAAGGACGGCTGGCACGGCGCGCCGACGCTGGAACTGCCGGATCTGGAAAAAACTGTGACGCCGCTGCTCGAGTCGCGCTGAGCGAAGCCCCGTCTCGCGCGGTCACATCGAATAATGTACTCCGACTGAGAACGAATAGCGCGGCTCGAGCTGGTAGCCGTTGACGCGCTGGTACACCGGCACCTGCATGAAGGCATAGGGTTTGAAGTTCTTGCCCGCATTGTACGTAATTCCGGGGCTCAGGTAGATCAGCGTTGCGCCGCTGTTCTCGACGTCCGCGTTGGCGCCCGACTCGGGCTTCTCCGCGCGCATGTTGAGCTGAACGTGCGGCACCCACATTTCGTTGGTCACATAGCGCGTCCCCGCGGTCACGTTAAGGCCGGTGCCGGGGCGAAAATCGTCGCGCGGACCGAGCGGCTGCTGGACCAGCGCCTGCGCGAAATAGTCCCAGTCGCGGCTGAGCGCGCCGAAGTGATAGATCCCGATCAGGACGTCGGTCGTGCCGGTTCCGGGTTGCAGCCCGCGGTCCAGGGGTTCGCCGGCCTGGGGACCGTCGATGAAGGTCTCGTTGAAACTGCCGGTGGCGAGCTTGAGCCCGAACTGCACGCCGCTGCTGTGATCGTCGGCCAGGCCCTGATAGCGGCCAAGCACGCGCACGTCGCCGAGACTCTCGGTGTGGGAGGTCGAGATGGCGGTGTCGCCTTCGGCGATGGTCGTGTGATACCGGTTGAAATAGGGAATCTGCACGGCCACGCCCCAGTCGACGGTCGGGCTGTAGTCGAGCGTCAGGGTGAAATTGCGGTTGATGGTCTTTTCCTGGATCTCCCGTTCGGTGGGGAACACGATCGCCCCCGTGTCCACCGTGCCGGTGCCGCTGCGAAGCTGGTCCTGGTTGAAATAGTCGGCGCGCAAGTCGAAGCGGAATCCCGCCCCGGTGGCGAGACCCTGGCTGCCCCAGTCGGAGCTCAAGGTGCAGCCGCAGCTGGAGCAGGCCCAGGCATGAGCGGAAATCAGCGTGGCGGCGCAGATCAGAATAGCGCCGCTAATACGACCGGTTGACGACATGGCTAATTCCCCCGATGTTTGCCGATTTCGTTTTTCATGATTGTCACCACTCTCGCCGCGCGTCGACGCTCACCGCTATCCGTCGGCACGACGAGCAGGAAACGCTACTGATCTGTACCGAGTTAATCAATGCGACAAAATGCCACACCCTGCCATAATCGCGGTTCGGCGTTCCCCGGATGAGCCGATCAGCTTGCCGCTTCATTCATGGCCACGGGATCTTCCCGCAGCCTGAAAACGATGGGTATTTCCACCCACGAATCGACGATCGCGCCGCCGCGCATGGCGGGTACGAAGCGCCAGCGTTGCACGGTCTGCAGCGCCGAGGCGTCGAGCAGCTCGTAGCCGCTGCTCTGTTTGATTTGCACCTCGCTGCAATGCCCGTCTTCGCGCACGTGCGCTTGTAGGATCACCCGGCCCTCCTGACTGCGCCGCCGCGCGGCGAGCGGATAGGGCGGTTTCGGATTATGCAGTGTCGTGACGTCGTAACGCGACGCGACGAACGGCGGCGTCTCCGCCGATGTCGGCTCGGCGTCGCCGGCTCCGACCGCGGCCGATTCGGTGGCGGCGTGTGGCTTCGCGGCAGTTGCCGGCGACGCCGGTGCCCGCGGTGTTGCCACGGCGCTCTTGGGTCGCGGCGCGCGGCGCGGTGACGGGTGTGACGCGGGTTCCGGTGCCAATGTCACGTCGATGTGCGTAGGCATGCTGAATCGCGGCGGCGCCAGGTGCAACGCCCCGAACCAGATCGCGACGCCGGCGTGCATGAGCATGGAGAACGAACAGGCGGTCAGCGTCGGCGCCGGAATTTGCCGTAGACGTGCCAGCATCATTTCTCCTTCGCCATGCGATGACGCTGCCGTTCGATCCAGCGCGTCACGGCACGGGCGTCGAGCCGGCCACTGACGCCGCGGACGGTCCGGTCGGCACCGTAGAAATAGGTGCGCGGCAGCTCGCCGTGCCATTGCCGGTCGATCTCGAAGCGCAGTCGTTCGGTAAATTCATCGGCGAAAACTCGCGCCTCGACATTTTCGAGGTGATAACGCTCGAGTGTCGCGGAAATCGTTTCGGCGTCTTCCGGACTGTCGACCGACACCAGCACGATATCGAGATCTGGGTAACGACGCCGCAAATCCGCGAATAGAGCGAGATCTTCCGGACAATGCGTGCAGTTGATCGACCAGAAGGCCAGGATGAAGGACCGGCCCGCGTGGGCCGCCTCGATCGCGGCGAGGCTGCCGGGCTCGAATGCGCGGATGTCCCGCGCCGGGACCGGCGACGCGAGCAGCAGGCCGATGACGATCGTCAGCGCGCGTCCGTTCACGGCCGATTCCCGTCGAGCGCGATCAAGCGGTAGCCTTCCCGCACTGTTTGCCAGGAAAGAAAAACTTCCGCACCGTTCGCAATGAGGAGCGGATGATCCGAGGCCCCCGCGGTCAATGCCGCCACGGCCGGCGCGGACCAGGATTGCCCACCGTCGGCCGAGTGCATGCCGCGGACGACGGCGTTGAGGCCATCGAATTCCTTCCACGCGAGCCACACGTCTTGGCCGAGGCTCAGCACCTGTGGATGCGCCGCCTGCGCCTCGCTGATGCCGAACTTCAGGGGAGCGGAAAAATGTCTTCCCCGGTCGCTGGAGCGGGCGTAAAAGAGACCGGAACGGCCCGGTGCGCCGCTGAACCAGGCAAGGTGATAAACACCGTCGTGGCCGATTGAAAGCGCGGGACCGTGATGCGGGCAGGCATCCACGGCCCAGTTGTCGTGGCTGACGCGCACGAGCGCCGATGCCCCGTCGAGCCGTGCGAGCGCGTGATCGCGGACGTTTGTATCGAAAACGTGGCGCCAGAAGATGACCGGCGTGCCGTCCGTGTCCAGGGCGAGCGCAATGCGGCAGCACTCGCAGGAGTGATCCGCGATTTTCTCGTTGATAGAGAAGCTGGTTCCGCCGTCGCGCGAAACGGCCTGGTAGACGGCGATGCCGGCGTATGTTTCGCCCCGCGCCTTCGCGACGCTTTGATCGCGCCGGTCGAGCCACACGAGATGAAGGATTCCACGCGGGTCCACCGTCATGGCCTGGAAACGGTGGCTGATGGGATCGCGGTTGTCGTTGACGGTGATCGGCGCGGAAAACGTGCGGCCGCCGTCGCGCGAAAGGCTGAAGCGTATGTGCCCGGCGTAGGCCTGCTCCAGGCTCTGGGTCCAGGAAACATATATCTCGCCACTCGTGCCGAAGGCGATCGTCGGGCGGTTCTCGCCATCGGCGGCGATGCGTTCCGGGGCGGCGTTGACACGCACGGGAGATGAAAAATGGCGGCCCTGGTCGTCGGAATAGCGCACGAGCACGTACTGCTCTTCCGTCGACACACGCCACAGACGGCCGTTTTTGTCGAAGGCGACACCCGTCGCCAGGGAAAGCTTGGCGTGAGCCAGATGTTCCGCACCCGGCGCTTGCGCACCGGAATCTGGCGCGGCGATCGCCAGCACCGGAAACAAAACCAGCAGAGCCGCCACGCGACGCGGCGGCGCGGCAACCAACAAGGTGTTCGGGTCCCTGCAGACCCGCTTGATCGCTGTCCAGGCTCGATTCACCACTTTACTTCGACGCCCGCGTAGTATGAGCGCGGCAGGCCCGGCGACAGTACCTGCTGGTTGTTCGACACTGAGGCGCTGTCGGCGTAGCGCCGGTCCGCCAGGTTGTAGATGCTGCCGAAGACGGAAACATCGCCGGCGATGGGCCAGTTGGCGCGCAGATTGAACAGCTCGTGGCCCGGATACTTCTGGGTGTTCGCGGCATCCAGCCAGTACGATCCGAGATGCACCCATTCAAGCTGCAACCGCGGACCCTTGCTCGCCGGCTGCCACGTCAGGCGCGTGTTCGCGATCTCCCTCGGGGCGGCTTCCATGTCCTTGCCGGAGAAATTCGCGGTGCTGGTGACCCAATCCGTATAAGTGTGTCGGGCGTACGTGGCGGCGACATCGACCCGGAACCCGGCGGAGATAGGCCTGCCGGCGCCGACCTCCAGGCCGCGATGATCGGTTTTGCCGGCGTTGACCGTCTGGGTGAACGTGGTGATGGGGTCGCGCTGCGCCACGATGTCGTCCCGCTTCTTCAGATCGTAGATCGCCACATCGTACGTAAGCTGTCCGGCCGCGCCGCGCAGACCGAGTTCCACCTGATCGGCCTTGATGGGTTTGAGCCCGAGAGCCGATTGCATCAGCGCGTCAGCCGCGGCCGCGGAACTGCCGAAGGACGGCCGGAACAGCTGGCTCTGGGACGGCACGCGGAAGCCGTGGTTGTAGGAAACGAACGCATGGGTGTCGCTGTCCAGCGCGTAGGTAGCGCCGAGTTTCGGACTGAGGTGGTTGAAGTGGATGTCGGTATCGCCGGCCTGGCCGTAATACCGCGTGCCGACGAATCCGTATGCGGGAACCTGTATCGGGCTGCTCCCGAAATGATTCGAGAAGTCGTAGGTCAGATAGTCGTAGCGCAGGCCGCCGGTGACGCGCCATTTTTCGGTCGGCGAGAACTCGCCGTGAACGTACGGCGAGACGCCCCGGAACGTGACATCGTAATCGTAAACGCGGGCTGCGGTGGTGTAGGAGTTGAACTGCCGGGACGGCGCGCTCCCGGTCGTGTTGACGTTGAGCGCATCCTCCTCGTGCCCGCCCGGGCTGACATCCACGTCCGCGCCCACGATCAACCGCGCCCGCATCGCCTGCGGAAAATCCCGACGCCATTTCGCCATGACGCCGAACGACTTGTTCTCGTCGGTGAACACCGTTGGATCGAAATTGAGCGTGTACGAGGCGAGCAGTTCCATGTGGTCGTCGCGCACGTAGGGCGTGATCGATAGTAAATCGTTCCCCGACTCGCCCTCGTAGGCGCTCGACAGGCGCAGCGCATCGACCTTGCGGTAGGCGATCGGGAGATAGTTCTTGGTCGGGTTGTCGTAATAATCGTTCCGCGTCAACGGCGAGTTCGCGCCGGTTTGCTGATCGATCGTTGAAAAGGCGAAAATGGTCTTGAGCACCGCATTGGCGTCGACGGCCCGGTCCCAGCGCGCGACGCCGCTCTGACGATCGTAATCGGTCGAATTCCGCCAGCCGTCGGTATGCGTCAGGTTCAGGTCCGCGCGCCAGGAATCGGCGCCGGAGGCGTTACCACCGCCGGCCAGCAGGCGCCCCCAGCCGAAACTGCCGGCCTCGCCGGAGACGGACGCCTCGGCCTGGGTCGGAGGAATGCGTGTCAATACATTGACCACGCCGCCGATCGCATCCGAACCGTAAAGCGCGGTACCGGGACCGCGAATGACTTCCACGCCCCCCGACTGGGGGATATCGATTTCGTACAACGCGTTGTGATTGAAAAACCCGGTGGACCGGATAGGAATCCCGTCTTCGAGAAAAAGGTAGACCGGTGCGGTGGTGAACGGTTGGCGGATGGAGGTGGTGTGTCCCTCGCCATTGGTGACGGCCACCGCCGCGCCCGGCACTTGGCTGATTACCTGGGACGGATGCGTCGGTTTGTCTTCTTGCAGCGTCTTGCCTTTGACAATCCCCACCGAAGACGGGGTTTCAGACAGAGATTCCTTTTCCCGGGTGCCGGTAACGGTTACCTCTTCGAGCTGGCTGGTTGCGCTGTCGGTGAGTTCTTCCGCCTGTACCGCCGTCCCGGTAATGAAACAGAGCGGAATCAGGGACAAAGCAAAACGCATGGTTTTTTCCTCCCAGTGAATTTAGAACAGATTTACTTTTAATTTATTTTTCCAGCATCCTAGCGTGCGTTTCATTCCGCCTGAATGCGGTAAATCGCCGCGCGGCGTTTTGTCGCACCCGTCCGTGGTGCGACCCCTCCGCACTTCGTGCTCCGGGGCCGGCCTTCGGCCGTGCAGATTCGCTCCAGGCGAATTTGTGCGCAGGCCATCCCTGGCCTGCGCCCTTCGGGCGCGCCAAAGCGCGCCCCAAAATCGTCGGGAACGATTTTGAACGCGCCGGTCGAGGCGCGGCCCGTAGGGCAAAGTCCAGGGAGTGACTTTGCAATTCCGCTTCCGGCCGACCGATGCCGCAGGTCCTCAAGGCCGCGCTGCTTCGCGCACGCAGCATGTGTCAGAATAGCGCTCAGGCCAGAATCAGCCGATGAACCCGACACCCCCATTACCGTCTTCAACCGCCATCAACCTGCGGCGACTGATCGCGCTGCGCAATATCGCGCTCGCCGGGCAGCTGCTGGCGGTGTGGATCGCGGTGACCTCGCTTCACATCATGCTGCCGCTGCGGCCGCTAATTGCCGTCATCGCCGGCATGGCCGCGGTGAACCTGCTGACGTGGTGGCGGGTGCATCGCCCGTGGCCGGTGCGCGAGATCGAGTTCTTCGCGCACCTGGCGCTCGACGTCGCGGAGTTCACCGCGCTGCTTTATTTCAGCGGTGGCTCGACCAACCCCTTCGTCATTCTTTATCTGCTGCCGCTGGCGCTGACCGCGGTGGCATTGCCGGCCGCCTACGCCTGGGCGATGGCCGCGGTGACGGTCGGTTGTTACACCTTATTAATGTTTTTTTATATTCCCTTGCCCCACGGCCATGTCGGGCACGAGAGCGACTTCAGCCTGCACGTTATCGGCATGTGGCTCGGGTTCCTGCTGTCCGCGACGCTCATCGCGTGGTTCGCGGTGCGCATGGGTGAGACGCGCCGCAGCCGCGACCGGCTGCTGGCGCAGATGCGCGAGGACGAACTGCGCAACGAGCGCATCCTGGCGCTTGGTACGCTGGCCGCGGGCGCGGCGCACGAGCTCGGCACCCCGTTGTCGACCATGGCGGTGCTGGCGAAGGAGCTGGAGCGGGACGCCGGTTCCGCGCCGGCGACGCGGGAACAGCTCCGGATCCTGCGCGGGCAAATCGACCGCTGCAAATCCATTCTTTCGACGCTATCGGCCACGGCCGGCGAATCGCGCGCCGAAGGCGGCGGCCGTGAGCCACTGGAAAATTTTCTGGCCGGGCTTATCGATCAATGGCAGGCGACGCGGCTCGGTGTTTCGGCGACGCGCCGCTTCGAGGGGCCGCGGCCGTCGCCGCAAGTCGTGGCCGATCAGACCCTGAATCAGGCGATCGTGAGCATCCTCAACAACGCCGCGGACGCCTCGCCGCAGCACGTCGAAGTCAGCGCGCGCTGGAGCGAGCAGGCCCTGGAGCTGGAAGTATGCGATCGTGGCGAAGGCCTGCGCCCCGACGTCGCGCGCGACGCCGGCCGCCCGTTCTTCACCACCAAGGCGCCGGGTCAGGGCATGGGGCTCGGGCTGTTCCTGGCGCACGCCACGCTGAAGCGTTTCGGCGGCAGCGTCCGATTGTATAATCGCGACGGTGGCGGCGTGTGCACCCGGCTTACATTGCCATTGTCCAGCCTCCGGGTGGATGGCGTCCCATGAACCCGGCAGCGGAAAATCCCGACTTGCTTCTGGTCGACGACGACGAGACCTTCTGCCGGGTCCTGGCGCCGGCGCTCGAGCGGCGCGGCTTTGCGGTGCGCGTGGCGCACAACGTTGACGAGGGCTTGGCGGCGGCGGAACAGGAATCGCCGGAATATGCCGTGATTGACCTGAAGATGCCCGGCTCATCGGGGCTGGTTCTGGTGAAGAAGCTGAAGGCGCTGGACGTGCATACCCGGATCGTGGTGCTCACCGGTTATGCCTCGATCGCGACCGCGGTCGAGGCGATCAAGCTCGGCGCCACGCACTATCTCGCCAAGCCCGCCGATGCCGACGAGATCGTCGCGGCGTTCGAGCGCGAATCCGGCGACGCCGCCGCGCCGGTGACGGCGAGGCCGCTGCCGCTGTCGCGGCTCGAGTGGGAGCACATCCAGAAGGTGCTCGCCGAGTGCGACGGCAACATCTCCGAAACCGCGCGCCGCCTCGGGCTGCACCGGCGTACCTTGCAAAGAAAGCTGGCAAAGCGGCCGGCGCGCGTCTAATCAGCAGTGGCGATCCGGGCGGCGCGCAGATCGGCGAGGATTCTTGCCGCCTCCGCGGCGATGCGTTTGCGGCCGAGCAACAGCTGCCAGCGGTTGCCGCCGAGCTGGCGCCACAGAAACGCCGAACGGATACCGGCAAAGAGCGCGGCGCGTACCTTGGCCGCGTTCTGCGGATTGCCGAGATAGCCGTGATCGCCGTTGACCATGATGCGCGGCGCCAGCGTGCTCAGCGTCTGGGTGTAAAGTTCGGCGAGTTTTTCGACCAGGCGCGGATGCGCGCCGCCGTTGTCCTCGGGTTGGAAGAATTTCATCTGCGACTGCGCCGCCTCGATCCCGCGGCGGATGGCTTCCTGCATGTCCGGCTGTCGCCGCAGCCGGCGCTCGAGCTGGATCATCGACAAGACGTACTTCACGATTTCGACATCGCCCGGCGCGGATCCGCCCGCGAACTCGTGTTCGCCGCGTCCGGGGGGCTCGCGTTCGCCGCGGTTACGGCTCGGGCCAGCCTGTGGCGGACCAAGCTCGCTCCCGGCCAGCTTGTGGCGCAGCAATTCCAGCCCCGTTCGCAGGCCCGCCACGCCCCCGTAGACCGCCTCGATGCTGGGTGCGTCGATTGCGAGCACGCTTTGGATGCTGGCGGTAAACGCCTGGGCGTCGGCGCGGCCTTCGCGCGCCAGTTGCTGCACCAGACGCGCGGTCTGGAACAGGCCGGCGAGGGCGAGAGTCCGTTGTGTGTGGGATACGCTCATGCGGAGCGACGTGTACGTCGATAACTGACGCCCAGTTTAGGGGCAGGGCCGGGAGCCGGCAACAATGGAAGCGGCGGTGCGGCCCCGGGGTCCGTCAGGATTCTTTCATGCAAGCGCGCTCCACCTCGACGCGTTTGACGCCGGGCACGCCTTCGACGGCGCGTTTGATTTGCGCCACGATGTTCTCGGCGTACGGACAGTAGGGCGTGGTGAGTTGGATGTCGAGGTGCACGTAGTCATCGACGATGTCGACCTCCTGGATGAAACCCAGGGCGACGATATCGTGTTTAAGCTCCGGGTCCACGACCTGGCGCAGGGCATCGTAAATCATCGCTTCGGTGATTCGTGGGATCATCGTGGTACCTCGTTCGCCGACATGAATGACAGTCTACCAGATTGGTTCCCGGCCGTGATTTTTACCCGATGACGCCGATCAACTATATGCAAAATACCCGCTTTCGTCGTCGCGGCGTCGCGTGACCAGTAAGTTGGACCCGTGACGGCCAAGCTTGGTTCATGACGGGAAAGTACACGCCGCCGGTTTGTGAAAATTCGTTTGTCCCGCCGGTCGCGGGCGAACCGATCCGCGCCTGTCCCGGACGCGAGTTTTCGAGGCGGGCGCAAGGCGAACGGATCAGACCGCTTGTGCCAAAACGGTGCCGTCATCGAGTCGCTTTTGCGGCGGTTTGTGTCGGTGAGTCGGACCGGTCGTTGCATCGATCTCGCCTGCGTTGACTAAACATGGGCGAGCGGCTAAATCATTAGACAAGGCAGGCGCGTACCATGCGCCGTTGCCGGAGCCATCACCTTAGGGTTCCTCCCACGCCGACGGCGTCATGACCGAGACCGTGCACAGATCCAAGGTCGGATTGATCCTCGCAGGCGGCGGGGCGCGCGCCGCTTACCAGGTGGGGGTCCTGAAGGCCATCGCCGAGATGCTCCCGCCGGACAGCGCCAATCCTTTTCCGATCGTCTGCGGCACCTCGGCCGGCGCGATCAATGCCACAACGCTCGCCATTTACGCCCGCCGTTTCCAGGAAGGCGTGCGGCGCCTGACGCTGGTATGGCGCAATTTCCACGTGCACCAGGTTTTCCGCACCGATGCGCTGGGCGTGATGGGGAACGGCCTGCGCTGGCTCGCGGCCATTGTCTTCGGCGGCCTCGGGCGGCAAAATCCGATCGCACTGCTCGACCGCACGCCGTTGCATCGGTTGTTGAGCCAGACCATGCCCTGCGAGGACATCCAGGCGTCGATCGAAGCCGGCGCCCTCCATGCCCTGAGCGTAACGGTCTCCGGTTACGGCTCGGGCCAGTCCGTCACGTTTTTCCAGGGAGCGTCGTCGCTGACGCCATGGCGGCGCGCGCGCCGCATCGGCTGCGCCGCGAATATCACTATCGATCATCTGATGGCTTCCTCCGCGATCCCGTTCCTGTTTTCGGCGGTCAGGATCAACCGGGAGTATTTCGGCGACGGTTCCATGCGTCAGATCGCGCCGATCAGCCCGGCGCTGCACCTGGGCGCCGATCGCGTGATGGTCATCGGTGTGCGCTACGACGGCGGCGTCGGATCGGTGCGAGTCGACGGCGACGAATACCCGCCGCTCGCGCAGATCGCGGGCCACGTGCTCAACAGCATCTTTCTGGACAGCCTCGAGGCCGATATCGAGCGCCTGCGGCGCATCAACAAGACCATCAGCCTGATCCCGGCCGATCATCTGCGTGAGGGCGGCGTGACGCTGCGCAATATCGACGTGCTGGTGATCTCGCCGAGCGAGGACCTGGAAAAGCTCGCCGCCCGGCACGCGCACCATCTGCCGTGGACGATACGCTCGTTGCTGTCGAGTCTCGGCGCTTTCAACCGCAAGGGATCGAATCTGATAAGCTACCTGTTATTCGAGCGGCCGTACTGCCGCGATCTGATCGACCTGGGCTATGGGGACGCGATGCAGCGCAAGAACGAGATTCTGCAGTTCCTGGAGGTGCCCCCGGCGTGACGCGGATCCTGGTCACGCTCGGCATCGTTTTCATCGTCGCGGGGATCGCCTGGCCGTGGCTCGGCAAGCTCGGGTTCGGACGCCTGCCCGGCGACATCGTGATCGAGCGCGAGAACTTCCGGTTCTATCTTCCCATCACCAGCATGATCCTGGTGAGTTTGGTGTTGTCGCTGATTTTCTGGTTGTTCAGGAAATAGTGGCAATTCCCAACGCCGTCATTCCCGTGAATACGCGCTTGTCATGCCCGCCGCGGCGGGCATCCAGGCAGTGAATGGCCTCGCGCGCCCCTGCGGGCGCTCGGCCCGAGGCTTGCGATGGTCGGGCGCGCCATACGGGGATTGTTGCAACATTTTGCCCTGCATGAGTTTCATTCAGCCGGCCATGAAGTAATGCCAGGTTGGGGTGAATGAAAAGAACCCCAACGGAATTAAAAATCGGCGGCTTGCGGGCAAGAGCAAGATGACAACACGGGAAGGTCACGCTGGGGTTCGCGACGATCGCCTCAATCCAGTTGCTACATCGTCGTACAGCTGCCGGTTATTTCAATTCAACAATCGTCGTCTGATGATTTTCTGCACGGCTTCGACCCCGCTTATCGGGGCTTTCCGTGTCCCGCGGGCCCGGCCCGGTCGCACGATTCGCCGCCGCCTCAGGCGTGCGCGATCGAATGGCGCTCGAACAGATAGTCGAGCCAAAGATTGGTCAGGTGCTCCTGCACCCGGTTCTGCGACAGGCGTTCGTCGAGGTTGTCGAGGTCGACGATTTCGAGCGGCTGATCCTGCCACGAGCAGCTGAACACCGCCTTGGTGCGCTTGCCGGTGTGCGGATCGATCTGCCATTGCAGGCACTGCGAGCACACGCCCTTCAGGCAGCATTGCATCGGGGTGGAAATCGAGGCCGTGGTCATCTGGTTTTTCGCAAGATAGAGTGCCAGTTCTCCGGCACGGGCGTCGCGTATCAGGCGCACCAACCGGCTGCTGCCGACAACCTGCAGCCGTGTGACATCTTGCAGCCTGATGGGAACATCTCCTAATTTGCCAGCGGCATATTTCCCAATGGCATCCAGTACGGGCGCGGTGATGGTACGGTCCTGGGAACGGCGGGGCTTGATCGGCGGACCATTGGCCGTGATCCACAACACGACATCGGCGGCCTGCTCGATTTCATCCTGGCAGAAGACCTCCTGCGCGCTATCGAAACAGCCGACGAACAGGACACGATTGCCTTTTTCGCGCAACGCCTTGCCGGTGGACTGCACGTGCGCCGCACCGTGGCGGCCGCCGATGAAGAGCACGGTTTCGCCGCCATTGGGAATTGTCGCGTGCACGCCGGTCGGGCCCATCAGCGCCACCGCATCGCCGGGCTTGAGCAGCGCCACGAGGCGCGAGCTCGCGCCGCGCTCGATCACAATCAGCGAAACGGTGCCCTTGTCCCTGTCCACGCGCGCGCCAGTCATCGCCAGGGTTTCGGTCTGCAGCCGCGTGCCGTCGACCAGCGGCGAATGGGTTTCGAAGGTTTGCAGGCGGAAGAACTGCCCGGCGCGGAAGCGCCGCGCCGCCATCGGCGCCCGCACCTGAAGCTCCACCACCGACGGCGTCAGGCGTTTCACCGATTCTACCCGCGCCGCCAGCAGTTCCTGCATGTGCGCGCGGAAGTGTCGGTACTCCCGAGGTTCGCCTTTGCGGTTCACGCGTTCGCCGAGCGCGGCGACGATCTTAGGATAGGTGCGCTGCGCCGAGGCCACGGCCTTGACCACGCTCCCATGGAACACCGGATGGGTGTCGCCGAGGAAACTCACGCGATGCCCCTCGACGCCGTAAGAGGTGAACGGTCCGAAGTCGTCCATCTTGCAGTGCGCCGCGACCGCGATGGGTTCCAGTTTGCCGTTCACGTCATGGTGCGTTTGATAGTGCCCGCGTTCCTTGTGGAAGTGGCCCTTGTGTTCGAACTCGTAGGCGACGTTGGGGCGCGCCCCGGTGGCGACCAGGATGGCGCGCGCCGGGATCGCCACGTCTTCGCCAGTCTCGACCCACTTGTCGCCGGCGTCGGGTCGTAGTCGTCTGGCGACCAGCGTCTCCACCTGGCCGTCGCGGTCCACGCGCGCCTCTTTCGGGTCGAGACCCTCGGCGTAGTAGATACCTTCCTCGAAGGCCTTGATGATTTCCTCGTGGTTGCGGGTGTAGGCCGGCGATTGGTTCATGCCCTTGCGGTAGGCGATGGTGACGCCGCCCCACTGGCGAATCAGTTTCAGCAAATCAGGGGGTTCGCCGGCGAGCGCCGCGCTCACACGCTCGACGCGCACCGCGCGCCCGTGCGCCAGAAATTCATCGAGAATCTTGAGCGCGGGCGCGTCGAGCCCGGCGCGTACCGCGGCTTCGCCCTTCGCCTTGGCCAGCGCATCGTAGCGCTCCAGCATCTTTTCGACTTGCACGATGTAATACGCCTGGATTTCGGTGGCGGTGTCGACGCCAGTGAGGCCGCCGCCGATCACCACCGCCGGCAGGCGCACTTGCAGGTTGGCGAGGCTCGCGTGCTTGGCGGCGCCGGTCAATTGCAGCGCCATGAGGAAGTCGTTCGCCTGGCGCATGCCGGGCGCGAGGCTGCCGGGGATCGGCAGGGCCTGCGGCAGGCCGGCGCCAATGCTGATGGCGATGTGGTCGAACCCGAGATGCCAGGCGTCCTCGACCGCGAGCGTGCCGCCGAAGCGCACGCCGCCGAAAACCTGGAAATGCTCGCGGCGAGCGAGCGACAGGTAGATGAGCTTGAGGAAATTCTTGTCCCAGCGGTTGGTGATGCCGTATTCGGCGACGCCGCCGAAACCGGCCATGGTGCGGGTGTCGAGCGCTTCCTGCAGCTGCGCGTAGTCGCGGATCGGCTCGCGCAGCAGACTCGAAGGCAGCGGTTCGATCTTGAGCCCGTCGACGCCGACCACGGCGAAGCCTTCCATTAATAGGTGGTGCGCCAGCGTGAACCCCGCCGGGCCCATGCCGAGCACCAACGCTTTCAGGCCGGTGTAAGGTTTCGGCAGCCATTGGCGCCGGCGCAGCGGGTTCCAGCGGATCAGCAGGTCGTAGATCTCCACGCCCCAGGGGAGACTGAGCACGTCGGTGAGGATGCGGGTTTCGGTCTGCGGGATGTTGACCGGGTCCTGCTTCTGGTAGATGCAGGCCTTCATGCAGTCGTTGCAGATGCGGTGCCCGGTGGCGGCGCACATCGGGTTGTCGATCGTGATCATGGCCAGCGCGCCGATGCCATACCCCGATTTCTTGAGCGTGTGCATCTCGGAGATTTTTTCATCCAGCGGGCAGCCGGTGAGCGTCACGCCGAGCGGGTTGACCTTGATCCCCTTTTCCGGTTCGCCTTTCTTCTCCGGGAAGCCCTTGGAGCAGAAGTCGCCGTCGTGGTCGTGACAGTAGATGCAGTAGTGGATTTCGCTCTGCGCCTCGCGGGCGCCCATGCGCGGGTCGGTGAGTCCGAAACCGTCGCGATAGCGCCGATGCTCCGGTGGGCCCTCGACGCGTCCGACAACATCGTTCAGCGGCACGATCGGCACCAGTTTCTGGTGATCGATTCCCTCGGGCAGGCGGAAACTCACCCACCCGTGTACCGTGTGTATGCCCTCCGGCACGGTGAGGGCGCGGATGCACCAGCGCGCGAGTTTCTCGATCGCCTCGGCGTTGCCTTTTTCGTCGGTCAGTAATCGCTCGCCGTATCGGGCGACCGCCAGCTCGCGGTCGGAGGTATCGAGTCCGGCCTGACGGAGCGATTGTGTCAACCAGGTATCGAGTTCGGCAAAATTCTCGAGTTCCTCTTTTTTCAAGAGCCGCCGGCGCGCGCGCCGCAGCACGAAGAACTTCTTGAAATGGAACACCGGGTCGTGCGACAACGTCCGACGGATCAAGTCGTCCAGCGATTGTCCGATGCCGAACAGTTCGCCGATGAATTCCTCCAGCACCGGACCGCAGGCGAGCAGCAGCTCGCTCACCTCGAGCGGTGTGAAAGCGCTGCCCTGGCGATACGCCAGCAGCCGTTCATGCCGCTTGGCATCCTGCGCGCGCAGGCGTTCCAGAAACTGTTCGTCGAGTTTCTGCAGGCCGGCGGGAGTGAAGAGTTCAGTGAAGCTGAGGCCGTGATTCAGCGCCAGCGCGGGCGGCGATTCGGATCGGGACATGAAGAATCAATCAATAATGATATGCCGGTTGACGGGAACCCGGGACGACCGGGACGGCTATTGTAATATGACCGGACGAATGTAGCGAAGCGAAGCAGGGCTTCATGTTCGTCCTCGCGCCGCGGAATGCATGGGCGCGATCGGTGTTCGCGGGTGGTGCGGCCGTCGTCGATGCGCGCCGGCGCGGATGTTACGACTTCTTGGTCGCGTGAGTGCTGAGGCCGAGCAGGGCGTAGGCCGGACACCAGCCCATGACCACAGTGAGTATCGGGACAATACCGATCAGGCCCCACCAGCGCGCGCTGCCTTCCACCAGGAACAGCAGGCTCAGAAGACCGAGGCCGACGACGACGCGTATCACTTTATCGATGCTGCCGACGTTCTGGACCATAAAACCTCCCGGATCGGAGAAAGAAAGGTCACCAGCATAGCGCCGTGCCGGTTGCGTCACAATGAGCGCCCGGCTAGCGGCGCCAGTCGCCGGATTTGCCGCCGGTCTTGGAGACGAGGCCGATGTCGGTGATGGTCATGCCGCGATCCACCGCTTTGCACATGTCGTAAATCGTGAGCAAGGCGATTTCCACTGCCGCGAGCGCCTCCATCTCCACCCCGGTCTGCGCCTGCGTGCGCACGGTGCTGCGGCAGTGCACCGCGGCGCGGCTCTCGTCCGGCGCGAGCTCGATGTCGATGGCGGTGATCGGGATCGCATGGCACAGGGGAACCAGCTCGGCGGTTTTCTTGGCGGCCATGATACCGGCCACGCGCGCGACCGCCAGCACGTCGCCCTTTTTGTGTCCGCCTTCGATGATGAGTTTGAGCGTGGCCGGTTGCATGCGGATCAGGCCTTCGGCCACAGCCTCGCGCGCGGTCACGGCCTTGCCGCCCACGTCCACCATGTGCGCTTCGCCGGCCTGGTTCAAATGAGTGAACTTGCTCATGCGCTTATTCCGCCGGCGGCATCTGCACCAGATTGCGCAGCGCCTGCACGTCGCGCACGGTGATGTGGTTGCCTTGTACTTCAATCAGGCCCCCTTGACGCAGTTTTGCGAGGATGCGCGACAGCGTTTCCGGCTGGATCGCCAAGTGCGCGGCGATCACGCTCTTGGGCGTGGTCAGCTGCACCTCGGGCGAGGTTTTCACGTTGCGCGGGATCTGTTCCAGCAGATAGGCCACCAGACGATAGGTCGCGTTCTGCAGCGTCAGGCTTTCGATCTGGTTGACCAGCATGTGCAGCCGCCGGCTCATGGAGGCGAGCAGCCCGAAACAGGCGTCGCTCGATTCGTGCAACAGGCCGAGGAAGGTTTTCTGGTCGAACGTGTACACGTGCGATTCGTTTACCGCCTCGGCATTGACCGGATAGCGGCCCTGCGAGCCCATGAACATCACCGCCTCGGCGAAGGTCTGGCCGGGCTGCATGATCTCGATGATTTTTTCATCGCCCTCGGGCGAGAGCCGGAACAGTTTCACCAGGCCGTCGCGCAGGAAGAAAAAGCGCTCCGCCGGCTGGCCGTGGCGGAACAGCACGTCGCCCGGGTGCAGGTGCACTTCGTGCATGCCATGGACCAGCGTTTGCAGGTGCTGGTCCGGCATGTCGGCAAAGAGGTAGGCGCGGCGCAGTTCGCGGCTCGCGTCCGGCGATCGGTTCATGTCTTAATCATAACCTCAGAGGGGTCCGATTGACCAAGGTCAATGCCCGGTTCACGACGCCGTTTCAGAGTAGCAGCGTCTCTTGCGCCCCGCGCCGGCGCGGGAGCAGGCCAATCCCCGGGGGTCGACTGAGAAGTGAAAGTCCAGCTGCTGGTGTCCGAGTCGTGCGTGCCGTGCGATCAGGCCGCAAAAGTATGGCGCCAGGTTGCGGCCGAGCGCGGGCTGGATTTTTCCGTCGTGAGTCTCGATCAACCCGAGGGGCGGACACTGGCGGCGCGGCTGCAACTCAAGACCATTCCGGCGCTGCTGGTGGACAATTCGCTGGTTGCGATCGGCGTGCAGAGCCTGGATGAAGCGCGCGCCCTGGTCGCCCCGGCGCGTTCCTGACACTCCTTTCCGGATCTATGGATACCGTGCCGGCCGGCGGAACGATGCGTTCGCCGGATTCGCCTACCGAGGACTTCGGATACCGGACGCTAGGCCTTTGCCGCGAAATACGCTACCGTTTTGTCTTGTGACAGGACGAACGGAGCGAAGCGGAGTAGGGCGATCTGTTATGACAGGACGAACGGAGCGAAGCGGAGTAGGGCTTCATTTATGCTGACGCTTGAAGAAGCCCGCGCTGCGATCCTGGCGCAAATCACGCCGGCCGCGGCGACCGAGACGGTGCCGCTCCCGCAGGCGCACGGCCGCTACATTGCACGCGAGCTGAGCGCGCGGGTGGATAACCCCGCGTTCGACAATTCCGCGATGGACGGGTACGCGCTGCGCGCCGCAGACCTGATTACTGCCCATTTCGTGCTGCCGCTCGACGGCGAGAGCCGTGCCGGCGCGCCGCCGTCGCGGCTTTTGCCCGGCACCACGATGCGCATCTTCACCGGCGCGCCCATGCCCGACGGCGCCGACACCATCGTGATCCAGGAAGACGTCAAGTTCGAAGGCGACCGCGTGGTGTTTCCGAAAACTGTCCAACCGGGCAGTTACCTGCGCCGTCGCGGCGAGGATTTCCGCGCGGGCGACGTGCTGTACGCGCCGGGGCGCCGGCTGTCCGCCTACGATCTGGCGCTGCTGTCCGCCGCCGGCGCGGTCGAAGTGCCGGTGTTTCGGCGGGCCCGCGCGCTCGTGGTCGCCACCGGCGATGAGCTGGTCGCTCCCGGACAGCCGCTTGGGCCGGGGCAGATCTACGAGTCGAATCGCCTGGCGACTCTGATGCTTTTTCAGGAGCGGGGCGTGGACGCGATCGACGGCGGGACGGTGCGCGACGAACCCACGGCGTTGCGGCAGTTGCTGAAATCGGCGGCCGATTTCGATTTCGTCGTCACCAGCGGCGGTGCCTCGGTCGGCGATCACGACCTGGTCAAGCAGGTGTTCGCCGAAATCGGCCACATCGAGTTCTGGAAAGTGAAGATCAAGCCGGGAAAGCCGGTCGCCTTCGGTCGTGTGGGCAGCCGCACGCATTTTTTCACGCTGCCGGGCAATCCGGTTTCGAGCCTGGTGACGTTCATGCTGTTCGTCGATCCGGCGCTCGCGGTGTGGAACCACGGCGCGCCGCAGCTATTGCAACTCAGCGCGCAGGCCGCCAACGATTTCCGGCGGCATCCCGGGCGCACCGAGTTTCTGCGCGCGCGCCTTTACACCGAGCACGGCAAGCTTCTGGCGCTGGCGCTGCCCGGGCAGGGTTCGCACATGCTCAAGCCGATCCGCGAGACCAACGGATTCATCCGCGTGGAGTCCGAGAGCGCCGGTTTCAAACAGGGTGAAACGGTGACTGCGATTCCCCTGGGCACGGATTTCTCGTAGACATTCTTGCCGGAGTCACGTTTTTTTTCGGGCCCGCAGGTCGTTGATGGTGCGCAGCAGCGCCGTGGTGATATCGAGTTCGGCCTTGAGCCGGTTATATTCTTCCGGAGAAAGCTTGCGGCCGTCCAGCTTCTTCTCGGCGTGCTCTTTGGCGCGCAGCGCTGCGGCATTATCCAGCTCTGCGCCGCGCAGCGCCGTATCGGCGAGCACGGTGACGACGTAGGGCTGGACCTCGGCAAAACCCCCGGAGATGAAGAACGTTTCTTCGTCCTTGCCGTCGAGAATGACGCGCACAGCCCCCGGCCGGAGGTGCGCGAGCAGCGGCGCGTGCCGTGGCAGCACGCCGATCTCTCCGCGCAGTGCGGGCAGCACCACCATCTCCGCGCGGCCGGAGAAAATGAGGGCCTCGGCACTCACAATGTCGATGTGCAACGTGAACGGCATGGTTCGATCTTAGCCCGCCGCTGTTCGACGTGCACAGCCTTGCCGTGGTGCGGGCGATGGGTGTCGACGCGGCGCTCCCCACCCTTGTCCGCCGTCGCCAAACGACCCACCATGGCGCTCTCCGGCGCGTGCGCCAGCAGCCGCCCGTGCTTTCAAATCAAGATGGGGACGCCGGGGTGCCGCGCACCGGTTGATCGTCCTCCGGCAAGGTATGCGCGATGCCCTTGTGGCAATCAATACAGGTCTTGTTCAGCTCGCCGTTCAGCACTGCGGCATGTTTCTTGCGGGCATTCTTGTCCTGCTTCTCCAGATCCATATATGTCATGGCGTGACAGTTGCGGCATTCGCGCGAATCCGTTGCCTTCATGCTCGCCCACACGTCCTTGGCGAGTTCCTCCCGGTGGGCGATAAATTTTTCCCGGGTGTCGATGGTGCCCAGAACCTTCTTCGGAAGCTCGTTGTACGTGGCCTGGATCTTGCGCGCGACCTTATAGATCCACGGCTTGGGAACATGGCAGTCCGGGCAGGTCGCACGCACCCCCGCCGGATTCTGGAAGTGGATGGTCTTCCGGTACTCCTGATAGACGTTGTCCCGCATTTCGTGACACGAGATGCAGAATGCCTCGGTATTGGTCGCCTCCAGGATCGTGTTGAATCCGCCCCAGAATATGATGCCCACCACGAACATCAGCACAGCGCCCGCTGGCAGCCACAGCAAGTACCATTTGTGCGACCGGCGCCATAACCACTGCCAGCGGCTACCCGGATCTTCGTCCTCTTTCTGTTCCAACATGTTGTTGACCCTCTCGGTTCGGTCTGTGTGCGGGATTGAGCCTCACCCTTGCAGGCGCGGCGCCCGGCCTATTTGAAGCTGCCGTAGTAATTGAGCAAGGCCTGGATATCCCCCGGGGTGAGCTTGTCGATCTTCGGTTTCATCTTCTTTTCCATCGGGCGCTTGCCGGATTTGTACTCTTTGAAGGTTGCCTCGAGGTAGGGCATCCACTGGCCGGCCAGGATGCCGGCGTCATCCGACGCCAGGCTGCCGCCGTTGCTGTGGCATTTCTCGCAGTGATCGTCGTGGATCTCCTTGCCCTTCTGCGCCAAGGCCGCATCGAATTTCTGGTTGGCGCGGAAAAATTTCTTTCCGGCGTAATAGTCCGCCAACTCTTTCATGTCGCCATCGCTCAGTTCCTTGGCGACCTGGCACATGTCCGTCTTTTGCCCCTTCTTAGGGCCCTCGTGGAACTTGGTTTCGGGACACGGGCGCTCCTTGTTTTTGTACGCCGTCAGGTTGTCTTTGATGTAAGGCGCGGACATGCCCCCGATGGTCGGCACGTCCGATTCATGGCTGTCACCCTCCTTGCCGTGACATGCGGCGCAGGTCTCGACCATCTTGTTTACGTCGGCCGCGGCGCTGGTGGCCACAGCGAGGCTGAACAGGCCGGCACCTGCCAACAAAACCAAACCGGTGACTTCTCGTTTCATCATCGTTGCGCTCCTTAATTGCAATGGGGACGCCCGTATGCGCGATGCACGCAGGGCGTACGGTTAAATTCATGGTTCCCTCAATTCCGAATGGATGCCCCGACCTCCAATCAGAACTTGTATCGCATGGACAGCGAAATAACATTAACATGATATGAAGGCGGCTGTTCGCCGAATGCCAGAACATTCGGGATCGTGCTGGGGGTGACGCCATCGAGCATCCAATTCTTGGAGTCGTAGCGTTCATACCAGTAAGCACCATGCAGCGATATGTTATCTTTCAGGTGGTAGGTGGCGTAGAGTTTCACGCTGTCCAGCAGCGTGACAAGATCGGGAAACGTCGCCGTCGGTGTGCCCGTGTCGAGGTTGATGGCGCCGGTTGAACGCGAGGTGGTGTAATCGGCGCCAACATCGAGCTTGTTCTCCAGCACCGAGTGCTTGACGCCGACTCCGAAAACATCGATCTTGTCGTTGTTTTCCGCGAACCAATCCGCCGTCGAGAAGGACTGGCTCCCCGCCTGTTTGGAATCGATTTCCTCATGGTTCAGGAAGAAATGCAGGCTGGTTTTTTTCGTGAGCATGGCGGAAACGTCGGCGCTGAGAACGAAGTCGCTGCCGTTCGTCAAGCCGAGCGCCGAGTCGGGATAGTCGTCCCGGGAAACGTCGGCCCCGAGTCCGACGGTGACGCTGTCGGTGGCGGCCACGTCGACACGGATGCCGGCGCTGTCCCGCGTGCGATTGGCCATATAGTACTTCACCAACAGCGGATTCTCGGGCGGGGTGATCTCGGGGACCGGGACATAGTTCGACTGGTCACGCTGGGCGTGGGAGAGCTTGAACGTCAGGTCGATATTCTCCCGGCTGCGCGCGATCAACCTGGCCCAATAGGTGTCTTCGCGGGTCTTGTCGGTTTCCTGGAAGGTGCGCTCGTGCGTGTCGTGGTCATAGCCGACGGAGGTCTTGAGGCGTGGCGTGAACCGGTAATCGGCGCTCAGCTTGATCGTGTTCTGGGTGAAGCTGTACGGCAGATTCGTTCTGGGAGCGTTCACAAAGCTGTCCGTGGTCACCCAGACGTAGGCCGCCTGCGGCGTCTTGTTGTTGCGATCATTGTACGTGTAGGCGGCGTTCAGCTGCATTTGCCCGGTGACCGCCGACACCAGCTTGAGCGACGCGTTGGTGGTGTCCACCTTCCCGGCCAATGAATCCCTTGGGGGGTTCGGGGCGCCGAGCGAGGCATTCAGCGTTGGCGGGAGAAACGGGTCATCCTGCGTCATGCGCCCGAACGCGATGTCGGCGGTGCCGCGCGTCTTTTCGCTGAACTGGTATCCCAGCGAAGCCAGGAGCTGATGAAACTGGTTATCGGGCGGCAATGCGAGCTGACCCTCGGTAGCGCCGCCGAGCAGTGGCGTGTAGGCGTTCTGCCAGGTCAGAGACTGATTCTTGTTATTGAAGGTCGAACCGTAATAGGCAAACTTCGCCTGTAATTGGCGACCGCTATACGACGCCGACGCGTCGATCTGATCGGTGACATAATCGACCGGCATCACCAGCTGGGCCGAATTGAAGAAGAACGTGCCGGCAACACGTTGCGTCCCTTCCTTCGTTTCTTCACGAAAGTTGAGGGAGTACCGCCAGTTGGTCGCGGGGATCAGCGACACGCCCATGCCTATCCGCGTCCGCTTGGTCTCCAGATCGACCTCATGAAGGCTACCCGGCAGCGCGGACATTCCACCGGTGGTCCCCGCCGGGACCCATCCGGTCGGCAGCGTCAGCGATCGTGAACCGGTACCGAAGTACGGCGTGACGGCGCTGTCCGAGATGAAGTGCGGCAACTCCTTGTAGTTGAGAAACAGGGTGACCGCGCCCTGTTGTCCGCCCTCGAGGCTCACGGAACGCGAGTCCAGCCCGAGGTCGGTCGCTTCGATGTTCCAGTAGTTGGCATCCTCGCCGCGAAAGCGGGCGCTGCCGTCGCCGAGGAAGTAGGCGCCTTTCTTGTTGAGCCCGGTGTATTCACCGAACTTGAATGAATCCTCCGAGACGTAGGTGGCGCCGAGATCGACCGTGCCGCTCCAGCCCTTTTCGAATGTGCAGTACTTGCACAGCCACTGCGACGTATCGACGAGCGGCTGGGCCCCGAGGCCAGCGCTGTCCGCCGCCACCGCGGCCGCGGTCGGCGCCGATAGCGCGAAAAGCAACAACAGCTGTTTCGAGATGTCCATGTTCGTGTCCTGGTTTCAGACCGCGTCGCGGCCGGCGCTCTCCTTGAACGGGCGCCGGCTATCGCATCAGTTTGACCCCCGACGGGCTGTTCGACCCGTGAACCTGTGAATGACAATTCGTGCAGCTTCCGGCCAGCAGGAATTCCGACGGACCGCCGACGCCACCCGGCAATGAGTCGGCAGTGCGCGCAACCGACGGATGGCCGGCCACGGTATGACATTGCTGGCAGAGCAACGGTAGATTCTTCTTCAACAACGCCGGGTAGATCGATCCATGCGGTGTGTGACACAAGGTGCAGTCTTCGGTTACCGGTGCATGTTCCCACAGGAACGGCCCGCGCTTCTCCGCGTGACAGGTGTAACAGGTCTGGTTCACGGTCGGCTGCGCCAGCAGGGCATCGGTGTTGGCCCCGTGCGGGTTGTGACACTCGCTGCACGCCATCTGGCCGAAACGGACCGGATGAACCGAAGGCTTGTGGAAGTCCGCGCGTTCCTTCAGGTGGCACTTCTCGCAAACCTCGGCCTGGGTGGCTGTCGCCAGCACCGCGTCGCGCGCCGCATGGATCTTGTGGCAGCGGACACAGGCGACGTCGTTGCTGTCGTGTGCGCTCGCGTTCCAGCCGATGCGGGCATCGCCGCGATGACAATTCAGGCAGATCCGGTTCTGTTCCGCGACCGGCACCGGGTTGATCTTGTCCGGCGCGAGCTTGGACCGCGGGCCGAATGCGATGATCGGGGCCTGCTTTTCGCCGGGCCGGACTTTCTTGGCATGATTGGCGCCGGGGCCGTGGCAGGTCTCGCATTGCAGGCCGGCAAACGGCGTGCGCTTGTCGGCGCGCTGGGCGTGCTTGGTTTTGAAGATCGAGAACACCGGAAACTCCGAGTCCTCGTCGTGGCACTTGATGCAGGTGTCGGCGCCCTTCTCGGTGTATTCCGAGGCGAGATTGCCAGCCGGCGGCGCGGGCGTCTCGGGCGGTGCGGCGGCCTCCTCGGCGGGCGCGGTGACACTGAACATGAAGCTCGCGCCCAAGAGCAATCCGGCGAACAACGACAGGTGTCTGCGATTCGTCGGTGTTTGTTCGGTAGTCATGGTTCTTATTGGTTCGACTGATCCATTTCTTCCGTCATGCCTCGTCGCTCGTGATGCTGTTTGCGCTTCACGCTAGCCGCATGTTCGCACCGGTGAACCGCGTCCGCAGACTCGACCCGCATTGGTGACGTTTACGGTCCCTCCCGGCGGGCTCCGGGGAACCGTCGATGCGGTTCCCCGGAGGCGCGCCGTTTATTTCACTCCATGGACCGTCTTGACGTCGGCAGTGTTGCCCGGTCCGTGGCAGATGGAGCAGGTCTCGATGTTCGTGTTGACCGTCGCCTGGGTAGCCGAGAACACCGCGCTGCCCACTTGAGTCATGTGCACCTGTGCCGCCGGATCGTCATGGCAAGACGAGCACGCCGCCGCGGTCGGCGAGATGTTCAGGTCGTCGCTCGGATCGGTGAGGTTCGGACCACTGTCGATGGTGCTCGCGAGTATGCCGCTGGTCGTCGGCGAATCCCAGATGCCCGTCAGTTGATACGACGTGCTGGTGTGGCAGGTCGTGCAGTTGTTCAGGATCCCCGGGAAGCGCGTATCGCTGAAGTCGTTCTGGCAGAGATAGGTTGGAGCAGTGCAGCCGGGCGGTGTTGTCGAACCCGCACCCGGATAGCCCCAGACCACCAGCCCCTTCGTGCGGAAGCCGTGCCCCGCGGCGCCGCTGTAGAGCGTCGTGGCGCCGGCGTGGATGCCGTGGATCATGCGCTTAAAATCGATGGCTTCCTCCTTCTTGCCATCCAGCGTGTCCGTCACCAAGGCCGGGCGCCGCGATATGTCGGTGTGGTTTGGATTGTGGCACATGACGCACAGCTGGGGTTCGTCCGTACGCGCGCCGCCGTGCAGACTCAGCCGCTCGTGACACTTGTCGCAATTGGTGATGTCAACCACCGTGCGACGTGCTACGGCCTTGGAGTCGGTGATGGGGAAATCCTTCACGACGCTCTTTACCTCGATCTCGTCCTTGGTCCCGTCGCCGTCGACGTCGACGCTCATGCGTGCGTAGAAGCCGACCCGGCCACTACCCGTCGTGGTCGACGGAATCGCGGTCGAGGAGGTCACGCTGTAGGTGCCGTCGCCGTTATTGGTCACGCTGCCGGACAGGGCGCCGCCGCTGAGCAGGCTGATGCTGATCGGGTCAGGAGACTTGGTTGTACCGCTGTTGTTGAAGTCTGTCGTGCTCCACCCGATGATCAGGCTCATGCTGCCGCCCGTGATCGCCGGTGTGTTGGCGATGTCATACGCCGTATTGTTGTTCATCGGATTGGTGATCGAGAACTTGATGGTCGGCGTCTGCGTCGGCGCCCCGTTGGTTACGCTCACGATGTTGAGCTTGTACTTGGCGCCCTCGGCCGTCAGCTTCGCCGGGAACGAATGCGCCTCGGCGATACTGTTGCCCGGTCCGCCGGTCTTGTGGCACAGCAGGCAGGTGCTGCTGTCTACCGCACTCACGTCGCCGCCCGGATGAAGCACCGGCTTGGATGAATCGTTGCCGAAATTGACGTCGTCATGGCACGAGCCGCAGGCTGCGATGCTCGGATGGGTTTCCCAGTTGTCGCCTTGCGGCGTGTTCCGGGCACTGTTGGTATCCGTATTGGTGTGACACTTGGTGCAGTTGCGAATGTCCTGCGGGAAGGCGACGTCCGAGAAGTCGGAGCTGCGGATCGTGTACTTTCCGTCGTCGGCGGTTCCAGCCACTCCATCCGGGCCGAGAACGCTCGGCAGATCCTCGCCGTGATGGATCTTGTGGATCATGTGCTTGAAGTCAACCGTCTCTTTCACCCAGGTGACGCTGCCGGAGGATCCCGCCGCAACCCAGGAACCCGGGTTGTGACAGGTGACGCACAGCTTGGTGTCGATGCGGGTGCCGTGCGCGGTGAGCTGGTTGTGGCACTCGTTGCAATTCGACGTCTGGACGATGATGCGCTCCGTCGTGACGGCGCCGCCCGCCGGGACGAAATCGTACGTCGCGTTGACTTTCGGATACGCGGAATTCGACATCTGAATCCCGACGCGGGTGGTCAGCGCCGGTTGATAGCTGATGTCGAGGGCATTGCCGTCGACATCCGTGCACGGTGCGGGGCAGGCAATTGGCTGTGGAGCTGAATTGACGCTGGTATATCCGGCGCACTTGGTAAAGTCCGGGGTCCCGGTCTTCGTGATGTCCGTGCAGAACGTATAGGTGTACGTGCCGTTCTTGTTATCAACCAGCGTACCGAAGGGAATATCCTGCTGCGTTCTGTAGCGCTCCTGCGAACCCTGCATGGCCCCGCTGCTGGCCTGCACGATATAGTTCTGCCACGTGCCCGGGTTGCCGTCAGTGCCCGGCGTCAGTTTCGCGATATTGAATCGCAGGTCGTTGCTGGTGAGGCCGACAACGGGAATGCCATTCTGGTCGGTGACCGCGAAGTTCACTACCGGCGGACTGCCGACGCTGGCACTGGAAATGGTCATGTTCAGCGTTGTGGCGGTAGTCACCGACACCACGCCAACGTTGGTACCGGGAGGTCCAGGTGGTCCGGGCGGGCCGTCGCTACCATTGCTGCCACTACAACCCACCAAGCCAATTGTCAGCATGCTCGCTACGGCAGCGATGCCGAACCCTTGATATGCAAATCGCTTTAAGTTCATATCTCCCCCCACTTGCGAACGACGAGGTTCATCAAAACCAGGTTCATTAAAAAAGCGTTCCTATGGTCACCAATACATCCGTATGTTGAACGCTCCAAGAAAAATCGTGGCGAGAAATCCCGATCACGCAGCAATTCTTCTCTACAACTGCGCTGACTGTAATTGATCTTTCGCAACCAAAGTGTTGACGAAGGTCAAAGTCTGTTTTTCGCATCGTGAAATGCAACTTCACACTGACCGATTTCGTCATACCCGGTATGCGGTATCCCTTGTTTCGGCCGACAGGATTGCGATTGCACCGAGGCGCTGTGCTGCTCGTTCCGACCGTGCAACGTATTCTTTGATAAAAGAAAACCCCGTTTGTAACGGGCGTGAATCAAAAGCGCCAGTAATTGAAATAGTCAACAAAATTGATCTCAATCATTACCTTGGCGACAGACATTCAATAGGTTAATAATGGTCATGGAGGCGGGGGTGTATGAGTTCTTGCGACTGTGAATTAAACGCCTGTGTATTGTGCGAGGCACGACTTTACCCGGGGTTATCGTCCGAGCTGGTTTGCCGCATTCGTAATTTGCTCATCCGTGAAACGTATTCCCCCCACCAGACGATGTTCTGGGAAGGCGACACGGCCGATTTTCTGTTCGCCTTGAAAGCCGGGCAGGTCAAACTCACCACCTCGTTACCGGATGGACGTCAGCAAATCCTGCGTCTGGCGATCGCCGGTCAATTGCTCGGTTTCGAATCACTGAGCGGCCGAAAGTACTCCTATACCGCCGAGGCGTTGACCGAGGCGCATGTCTGCAAGATCAATCGACGTGATCTGTTCGAGGTGATTCAACAGAACCCCGCGGTTTCCGTGCGCGTCATCGAGGCGCTGAGCCAGGAGCTCGAGCAGGCGGAAATGACAATTCGCGATCTCGGACTCAAAAGCTCGACCGAACGGGTCGCGTCATTTTTGTTATCGCTGATGCCCGGCTGTGACGGGCCGAAAAAGACTATGTCCCTGCTGCTGTCGCGGCGGGAAATGGCCGAGATGCTGGGACTGACCGAGGAAACCGTGAGTCGGGTGATGGCCGACTTCGCGCGCCGCGAGATCATCGAGAACGGGAAGGGCTGCCTCCGTATTCTGAATCCCGGCTGGTTGCGCGCGCACAGCGGCATCGCAAACGGGTTGGCCATCGTGGGATCGTGGATTATTTTACACGCAGCGACGTTGGACGCGTTCAGGATCTGGGCGACGGATTTCTTCGCTTGATTCACCAACCTTCGTCGCGTCGGCTTCGACCGGCTTCGGTTTTCTCTGAGTGCGTTCGCGTCATGCCGGTCGAATGCCGGTCAGGAGAACGACTTATATCGTCAGGCTTCCCGCGCAGGCGTAATTGTGAAGCACGTTCGCTCTCTTCCAGATTTTGCGCCGGCTGGCACCTCCTTGGCTCTCCACGATGGATTTCGTGATCACAAGCCCCGAACCGATGCTTGTGGTCTGCCGTTTCCGCCAGGGACGGCTCTCGCGCGGAATTTCCCAACCGCCGATGCCGACCGCATGACCATGAGAACGATCGGGTCGCAGGCATCGGGTCGCGCCGTGCGCAGGCTATTCCTCCCGTCGACATCGAGATCCGCGACCAAGCCGGCTCGTTCGGCCCGCGCCTGAGGTAATTTCTGGTCGTGGGTTCGTCTTCGATCGCCGGGATTTTCATGCCGCGCCTCATTGGTAATAAGATGGGCGTGATGCGCGCGTCGCGATAATGTCGGTCCGGGCGAGATCAACCACTTGCAATTCCCGCGTCACGGGATTGACGGAGTGTCGCCATTTGTGGATTGATCCGCCCACTCTCGCAATACGGAGATAGACCATGGAAATCAGCTGGCGTGAGTTGCTCACGGTAATGCACGGCATGGGTTTCGGCGCGTTGTTCATGCTGGCATTCTCCGGCGCGATCGGGGAATTGTACGGAGCGTGGTCTACCAATGCTCCAGCGGAACTGAATCCCCGGGGTCAAAGAATGTTGCGGATCTATTTAGTCGGCATGGTGTTGGTCGCATGGCTGACCGTTTTTTCCGGTGCCTACATCGTCTACCCTTGGTACCGCGCGGTGCCCCCCGTGGGTACGGTCGATCTCACGGGTTATCCGCGAAGTCTGCTCCTGTCCAGTCCACACACGAGCGGCTGGCACAGTGTCGGGATGGAATGGAAAGAAAACGTGGCCTGGTTCGCCCCGATCGTGATGACCATGGTCGCCTATGTGTACGGGAAGTACGGCCGTGGCATCAATAAACATCCCGGCATGCGCCGTACCGTGCTCGCCTTTACGGCCGCGGCCTTCGTGGCCACCGGCGTGGCGGGCGCGTTCGGCGTCTTCCTCAATAAATACGCGCCGGTGCGGGGCGGCGTGACGATCCAGATAATGAAAGGAGAATGATCATGGCTCGCGCCGATGCATCTTCATCAGCGAAGGGCCGGCCGAATGGCGATGGCATGGCGGCCATTCTCGCCGCGGGGGTCGGTTGCGCGGCGCTGGGCCTATTCGCCTTTTCAGGTGACGCCTTCGAGAGCATCGACCGGTTCTTTAACTTCTATAACCCCACCGGCACACTGTCGGGCGTTACGCTCACCGCGATCGTCGTGTGGCTCGCCGCCTGGCGGGTGCTGGCAAATCGGTGGGGCAATCGGGACGTGCCTGTCGGGAAGATAAGCCTTGTTGCCGGCGCGCTGCTGGTCGTCGGCTTGGTGCTCACGTTTCCGCCGTTCATCGATCTTCTGCAAGGCAAGTAGCGGAGCCGCGGCAGCCATGCACGAGCATCACCCTTGAGCGTGGCTAAAGCGGTGAACCGGTACCGCCACGTCCGCGGGGCGATGTACGAAATCGCGGAAGCGTGCGTAACGCGTCCCGACGAAACCTCAGACGACGCGCAGCGCCACCAGGCCGAGGACCGCATAACCGGCCCGCTCGTGCAGGCGCGACTCCTCGTCGCCGGTCAGGTAAGCGATGGCGAACGTCGCCACCAGCGACCAGTGGAATATCCGGACCAGCGGGTCCCGGACCTTTACTTCATTCGAGGCGGATGCGGTTTCGCGGGTGTGCATGGTCGACTTCGCAAAATTGGGTGATGATCTGGGCGACTGTACCGGCCCAAGCTGAAACCAAACTGAAAAAGGAATAAAGTGGAGCTTGCGGGATTGAGAATGAAGGCGAACGGCCGCATATCAATCGAAAAGCTGGCTTCTATAATGAGGAGGCGCCATGCCGGGCCTGTCCGACAAGCAGCTGCAATATTTTGAGCAACGTCTCTCGCGGCGACGCGAAGAGCTGCGTGAGATCATCCGCCAGGAACTGGCCAGCACGCAACGCGAGGATTACACCGAGCTCGCCGGCATGGTGCACGACGCCGGCGACGAGTCCTTCGCTGAGCTCCTGCGCGGGGTCAATCTCACCAACCGCGCGCGCGAGCTCGAAGAGATGCAGGACGTCGAAGCGGCACTGGAACGGATCAAGAACGGCATCTACGGCACCTGCGCGGATTGCGGCGACAACATCGATCAGGATCGTCTCGAGGCGTATCCGACCGCCAAGCGCTGCATCACCTGCCAGAATCGCCGCGAGAACCGCCGCGGCGGGCGCGACGCCACGCCAAGCCTGTAGCACGTATCGTCCTGCTCCGGCGAAACGTTACGCAGAGCCATGTATCCGGGAGAACGATTCAATGGCATCACTCATCTGGCGGGCGCGGCGCTGGCGCTGGGCGGGCTGGCGCTGCTCGTGGTGACGGCCGCGCGCCAAGCCGATGTCTGGAAAATCGTAAGCTTCAGTCTCTATGGCGCGACCTTGTTCCTGCTGTACGGTTTCTCCACGTTGTATCACAGTCTGCGCGGGCGGGCGAAAGCAATTTTTCGGCGCTTGGATCATCTCGCGATCTATCTGCTGATTGCCGGTACGTACACCCCGTTTGCCCTGGTGACTTTGCGCGGCGGCTGGGGCTGGTCGCTGTTCGGCGTGATCTGGGGGCTCGCCATCGCCGGCATGATGCTCGAATACCTGCCGCACAAAGGTCCCCGGATACTGCCGGTGGTGATTTATCTTCTCATGGGCTGGCTCGCGCTCATCGCCCTGCGTCCGCTCACGCAGACGCTCGCGCCAGCCGGTCTCGCCTGGCTGGTTGCCGGCGGATTGTTCTACACCGTCGGCGTGCTGTTCTACGCGTTCGACGAGAGATTGCGGCACGCGCACGGCGTGTGGCATCTGTTCGTTCTGGCCGGCAGCATTAGCCACTATTTTGCCGTGCTGTTTTACGTCGCTTGACCATCGGCCGGGACGGCAGTCCACGGCGAACTAACCAGGCGGTATTCTCCCCAGCATCGTTCTGCGGCCGTTATTTCCGTATTATTCAGCGTGCACGCGGATTATTGATCCATATCAAAAATCCCCCGGTGGTTCCCGGGTACATTGCAAAACCAGCGATACAATGAATCGAATGCCGTACCAAATACCGTCAACAGAATAGAATGAGAACTGATATCGCACGGTGGCTGACGGGGATTCTGGGCATTTGGCTCGTGTCCTGGGGCCTGACGTTCGCGGCGCTCGCATCCACCGACGCGTCTGCGCCGCAGGGTACGACCAGCTGCGCACATCATGCGCTGGAGCTCGCGCTATCCGCGCCGTTGTCGAACGCGCTCGGCGGCGGAGACCACGAATCCGTTCTCGATGAGCAGGATCCCCCGGAAGCGGGTGCACCGACGTTGTCGCGAGAAGAGAACGCGCAACCCCTGGTCGCGGCCAATGCCATTTGGCATCAGCGCGCGGCGCTTCCCGCGCGCAGTACTCATCATATTGATTCACTGTCCCTCGTTGAACCGCGCTTTCTGCGGTATTCCCGTCTGCTGAATTAACGCTTCGCCCTCGTTGTTCGCGCGGCACGATGGGTGTTGCCTGCCCGCCGGCGCGCGGTTCCCGAGTCGTCATTCAATCGGTAAACATGAGGGTACACCCATGAGATTTTTCAAATATCGTTTTCTCGCAACGTTGTCAGCGATGCTTGCGATGCTGTTGGGGTTCATCCCCAGCGCGCACGCCGTGCCGAGCTTTGCCCGCCAGACGGGAATGGCCTGCGCCGCGTGCCACACGACCTTTCCGGAACTCACCGAGTTCGGCCGGTCGTTCAAGATGAACGGTTATGTCTTGACCGGCATGCAGCAGCTCGAATCGGGGCAGCAGGCGGGTACATATCCCCAGCTCAAAATCAATGAGATCCCACCGCTGTCGGCGATGTTCATGACCAGCATCAGTCAGCTGAGCAAACCGCTGGCGGATATAGGCACCGGACAAAACACGCAGAACGGCACGGTCGAGTTCCCGCAGCAGCTCTCGCTTTTCTTCGCCGGCGAGATCAGCGATCACATGGGCGCGTTCTCCCAGATGACCTATGCACCCGACGCCGATCACTTCTCGATCGATAACACGGATATTCGCTATGCGTCGCACTACAAAGTCGGTGGCGAGGACTCTGTCTGGGGCTTGACTCTCAACAACAATCCCACCGTCGAGGACGTCTATCAGAGCACGCCGGCCTGGGGCTTTCCATTCATCAGCTCGCCGGTCACGCCCGCACCCATCGCTGCCACCCTGATCGACGGCACCCTGGCGCAGGATGTGGCCGGGCTCGGTGGCTACACCTTTATCGCGAATCATTATTATGCGGGCGCGACCCTTTATCGCTCCGCGCACCTAGCCGGTTCGATCCCCTTTGACCACACCTCCCCAGCGACCATAAACGGACTGGCGCCGTACTGGAGGTTCGCGTATCACTATGACTTCGGGCATAACGATTTCGAGGTCGGGTATTATGGGATGAAGGCGGACCTGGCGCCGAACGGTACCGGCGGCACGCCCGACAAGTTCACCGATAATGCGATTGACGGCTACTTCGAGCATTTCATGGGCACTGACTCGATCGTCTTCCGCGGCACCTATATCCACGAATCGATGGATCTCGATGCGACCGAGCCAGGCACGTCGGATACCCTGAAGACGCTCAAGCTCAACGCCAAGTACAACTTCCTGGGCAACATGGGGGCGGCGCTCAGCTACGTGAGCACAACAGGCACCACGGATACGGTGCGTTACACGCCGGCGCCAAACACCGGCAGCCTGAATGGCAGCCCGGATACGAACTCCTGGATCATGCAGCTGGACTATCAGCCGTGGCAGAACGTGCAGATCGGGTTGCAGTACGCTTGGTATACGAAGTTCAACGGCGGTTCGGATAACTACGATGGGAATGGCCGCAAAGCCTCGGACAACAATACGCTGTTCGGCTACGCCTGGTTCGTTTGGTAGCCGCGATTGCCGTCTCCCGGCGCGGGATACCCCCGCGCCGGCTTTTTGTCGTCCAAACCATCGCCATGTGGAATGAATCACATATGAAGACTTTCATTTATACTCTCACCGCCTCCGCGCTGGTGCTGGCCATCGTGCCGGTGCATGCCGATGATGCCGCCTGTCTTGATCTGGCGGCTCAAATGCAGAAGCTCAAAATCCAGCTCGAGGCACTTCAGGCGCGGGTGCAAGTGTTGGAACAAGCGCCTGCCAAGACTCAGACCGGCACTGTGCCGTCCACGGCCAGCGTCGCTACCGAGGCCGCGGCGCAGTTGCGCCGGGAGGACGCCGCGGTGCGTGAGGGTTGGAAACAGGTGAATCGCGGTTTGACCCAGGACCAGGTGAAGGGATTGCTCGGTGCACCGCAGCGAACGTTCGATCTGAGCGGCAAACTGGTGTGGTATTACTATTATCCCGCGGATGGGAGCGGTTCGGTGATGTTCGATCCGGCCGGGCGCGTGGTGGGTTTCCAGGCGCCGCCCTCCGCCGGGTTCCGCCTGTATTGAACTGCTGTAGCCCGGATGAAACAAAGTGAAATCCGGAGTCAATGATTCCCGGATCTGCGGAGTCCATCCTTGGACTCCGCCCCGCGAGTCAGCCTGCGGCTGTCCAAAATAGCTTCCCCGCAATTTTGTCGCTGCCGCTCGATGCCGGCTACGGCCCGTCTCTTCTTTAACGTACGCCCGCCAGTTCCTGCAGCAAGCGCCAGTTTCGCAGACGATCTTCCTGCGCCTTCAGCAGCTCCGGCGAAGGTCGGCCGTCCTGGTCGAAGTGCTTGGCGAAGCGGCCCTCGGTGCGCGCGAAGCTGACGAAATCCACGGTCTCGCCCTTGGGCGTGACGAGCCAGTCGTCCTTGCGCGCGGGATTGCCCTGCAGACTCAGGCGTTCCTTCATGGCCTCGCCGGCGCGCGGATCGTACACCAGCAGCGGAAACGCGCGCGCGTCCACCGCGAGCTTGGATTGCCGCACCGAGGCATCGTCGCCGATGCCGTGCTCCGGCTGGCACGGCGTGTACGCGATCACCACCGCCGGCCCCGGATATTCGTTGGCGGCGATGATGGCGCGGTAGAAATGGTTGATGTGCGCCGCGGTGGTCTGGGCCACGAACACTTCCGGATGCATCATTGCGATCTGCGCCAGTTCCTTGCGGTGCTCGGATTTGCCGTGGCGTGACTTGCCGAACGCCGACATCTTGGAATCCTGCGCGGTGAACGTCGAGGTCGAGCTCTGGCCGCCGGTGTTGGAATAGACTTGGGTGTCGAGCACCAGCACCTTGATGTCCATGCCGCTCATGAGCATGCGCGACAGCGACTGGAAGCCGATGTCGAGCATGGCGCCGTCGCCGCCCAGTACCCACAGGCGCTTGTCCTTCATGCCGCGCGCGTTCCACTGGGCGCGGATGCCCATGGCCACCGCCGGCGCGTTTTCGAACAGCGAATTGGTCCACGGCACGCGGTAGGGATTGTACGGATAGGTCGAGCCGAACACGGTGTTGCAGCCGGTGGCGGCGACGATACCCATGGCCTGCCCGCCATATATAAAGGATGTGGCGGCCAGCATCATGCGGATCGCGGTGGCCTCGCCGCAGCCCATGCACGATGCCGCACCGCCGCAGTAGAGATGCGTGGATTCCGCGAGCATCATGTCCGGCAGCACCTTGTCCTGGATGTAGTCGCGCGGCGTGTCCGGCAGCTCGGGGTACAGCCGGGTCGCGGCCCGGAATTGCGCGAGATTCGCGTCGGTCTTGGGCACCAGGCGCAGCGCGTCGTGGTCGCCGCAGGCGGTGACGCACTCGCCGCAGCCCTTGCACTTCGAGGGATCGGTGACGAGATAAAACATCCCGCTTTCCTTGCCCTTGCGCGCCGGTACGTCGAAATACTTCGTGGTCCTGGCGAATTGATGCGCGATGAACTCGCCGTGCTCGGCCGATTTGAGTTTATCGATCAGCGCTGCGTGCTCGCGTGCCGGCACTACCTTGGCCAGGATCGCGGTGTCCGGGCAGATCGTCACGCATTCCATGCAGCCGACGCACTTCTCGGCGTCGAGCAGCGGCAGGTCCGGGGCGATACTGGAGAAGTCGCGCCGCGCCGCGGTCGCCGGCGGAATCCAGGACAGCGCGGTGTCGCGATTCGCCGGCAGACAGGCCTCGGCGCTGCCGTCGGCGTAGGCGCGCACCACTTCGCGCTCGAACACCTCGCGCTCGAGAAAATCGCTTCGAAACCGGTCCAGGATGTCGCCCATAGTTCTTGCCTCTCAGGCGCGCATCGCCCGTGCGGCGTGCGGGAGGCGCGCGAGGTCGAGCTCGCGCACGTTGAAATAACCCTGCTTCACCGCCGACAGGTTGGCGGCGATCACTTTGTCGCCGCGGCGGCCGAAATATTTGCGCAGCGCCTTCTCCACGCCCTCGCACAGCTGCGGCTCGGTCAGGCCTCCGGCGCGCACGAACGGCGCGACGCGCAGGAATATGCCGAGCAGCACGATGCCCTGCATGCGCAGTTGCAGGTCCGGGGTTGCCGCCAGCTCGCGCGCGATCTTCACCGCATCGAGGTAAAACACCCGCAGTCCCCGGTGCAAAATCGTGGTGCGCGCCTCGGCCGGGAGACGAGCCCACACGTCGGCGTCGATTTCGCCGCGGCTCTGCAGGAACAGGCTGCCACCGGCGTTCAAGCCGTGCAGCGGATCGGCGCCGCCGAAGGCGTTGATGTCGTGCACCGGCACGAAGTCGACGTGGTCCAGCTCCGAATGCTCGCGGATCGGTTCGGCCGCGACCGTGAGGTAATAGGTGGTCGGCAGGCCTTTCTTATCCGAGCCGTACTTGGGGTAGGCCTGGACGTGGAGCCCGAAAATCTCCTCCACCAGCGAGGCGATGACTTTATTCGTCGTGACCGAACCGTAACCGCCCACGGAGTGGCCGCGCATGGAGAACGCGCCGCGCGGGCGCACGTCCGGGTCGAGCTGGCGCGGGAGCGCTGTCGGGTGCAGGATGTTGAGCGAGAAAAACGGCTTGCCGCCTTCCGCCACCATGTTCTGCACGCAGGCGATCAGGTCACCCACGCGGGTGTCGCGGCTGCCCAAACCGTAGACGCCGGAATAAATTTTCGGCACGCGCCCGATTTCAGGGTAGTCGTTCATGCCGGCAATGGCGTCGCTGAAGGCGGCCTTGATTTCGGTCGTCAGCGGATTGTCCTTGGCCAGCGGGTTGTCCATGCGCTCGATGACCGAGAAGGCTTTGCAGTTTTTGAGTGCTTCGACGATCACGCGCCCCGGGAACGGCCGGAAGCTGGTGACGTGCAGCAACCCGACCTTCCAGCCGAACTGCTCGCGCATCCAGTCGACTGCAGGAACCGCGGTTTCCATCACCGAGCCGAGGCCGACGATGGCAAACTCGGCGTCTTCCAGACGGTAAGTGTCGATGAAGCCGTAGCGGCGGCCGGTGAGCCGGTAAAATTCGTCGAACGCCGCGCCCAGATGCTGTGGCACCTCATCGTAGTAATAGCGCTGCGCGATCTTGCCCTTCATGTACGCGTCCTGATTCTGCACCACGCCGCTCATGAGGGGCCGGTCGGGATCGAAAAAGCTCGCGAGCTTTTCGCGCGGATCGCCGGTGAACTGCTGCATCAGCGCCGGTTCGGCCAGGCGCACGTTCTCGATGGTGTGCGTGGTGAGGAAGCCGTCCTGGATGTTCATGAACGGCGTGCGCGAATTTTCGGCCGCGCGCCGCGCGATCAGTCCCAGATCCTGCGCCTCCTGGGCGTTGCGCGCGAACAGCATGCCCCAGCCGCAGTCGGACACCGCCATGACGTCGTCATGGCCGGCATGCACGTTGAGCGATTGCGAAGTCAGCGCCCGCGCCCCGATGTGGAACACCACCGGCAGGCGCTTGCCGGAGATCGTGTACAGCACCTCCTTCATGAGCACCAGGCCCTGACCGGAAGTGAAGTTGGTCACGCGCCCGCCGGCGAGGGCGAAGCCCTCGCAGGCCGAGGCCGAGCTGTGCTCCGACTCGGGTTCGAGGAAGAACAGTTCCTCTTTCCACAAATTTCTGGCGCCGTTGGCGCAGGCGAGCTGGTAGCCCGTACCCATGTTGGTGGACGGCGTGATCGGATAGGCACAGGCGCCCTGGGAGATGTTCTGCTCGACCCACACCACCACGGCCGACCCGTCGGCCGTGGTCGGCGTGCCGGGGTAGGGGAAGACATCGGGATTTTTCATGGCGGTCGCCTGTGAATCGGAATCAAACTGGCGCCGGCGGCGCGTTCCCGGTGAGCAAATACTCGAGCAGGTCATGAACCTTGCGGATGCTCGCGCCGAACGGCAGAGATTCCGAACCGCGGAAGAACAGCCCCTGTTGGATATTGCCGCGCTGCGCCGCCGCCAGCTGGGTTTCGATGCAGAACTGGCCGGCGTGCGGATTGCCGTCCTTGAAGCCGCAATGGGCGAGGCATTCGAGGCGGCTCGGGCACTGGGCGCATTCGGGGCGGGCTTTGTCGCGCAGCTTCTTTTCCTTCGCCAGGTAATTTTTCAGCCATGGCGTCAGGACCGCGCGCGCCGGCAGGCCGGCCGCGCTCATGAAGGTGACGATCTCTTCCGGTTTCGCCTCCGCCAGCACCTTCTTGAAATTGGGATGCGCGTCGCATTCCTCCGTGACCGCGAACGGCGTGCCGATCTGCGCGCCGCCCGCGCCCAGGTCGAACAGCTCCTTGAGTTTCTGGAATGAGTTGATGCCGCCCGCCGGGATCAAGGGAATGCGGCCGAGGGCGATGCCCAGCTCCTGGAACACGCGCCGGATTTCCTCGAGCACGCGCGTGAAATCGAATTTCGGATCGTCCACCTCTTCCAGGCGCGTGGCGCCGAGATGCCCGCCGGCATAGCGCGGATGTTCGATCACGATCGCATCCGGCAGCCGCCCCTTGCGCATCCATTTCCTGAGCACGGCGCGCACGCCGCGTTCTTCCGACAGGATCGGGATCAGCGCGACGTTCTTGAACTTTTCCGTGAGGTCGGGCAGGTCGAGCGGCAGGCCGGCGCCGGCGATGATCGCGTTCGCCCCGCTCTTGCAGGCCTGCACCACCAGCTCGGCGTAATTCGACAGCGCGCGCATCACGTTCACGGCGACGAATCCGTCGGGCGCGATCTCGCGGGCGGCGCGGATCTCGCGGTCCAGTGCCTCGATGTTCGCGGCGCTGTGCACTTTCGGGTCGTGGCATTTGCGCAGGCGCTGCATGATGTCCGGATACAGGCGCCGCAGGTCGACGCTGGCGATGGTGCCGACCGCGCCTTCGCGGGCGACGGCGCCGGCGAGCCGGTGGCCGGAGATGCCCACGCCCATGCCGCCCTGGATGACGGGCAGAAGTTCGCGACCACGGATCGTGAGCAGGGGAAAAGATGTACGGATCATGGGACGGATTGGCCTCTTACACGGTTCAAACTAGCTTATTTCGCGCGGCGTCAGGTTGATTTAGATCAAACGCGCGGCCGATCGCCGCCAAAACGCGCTAGACCCCAAAGGGAAACGCCTGGCGCGTGAGCGCCACCAGCACGATGTAACCGAAGATGACGATGGCGGCCAGCCAGGCGGCGATGCGGATTTTTCTGGTCTTGCCGTATTTGAGACCGATTGCGCCAATCACGATGTAAGCGACGAGCGCCAGCGCCTTGGCGGTGAGCCAGCCGTGCACGAACGGGTATTGCCGGATCTGGATCGCCAGCCCGATGCCGGCGCCGAGCAGCAGCGTGTCGATAGCGTGCGGCGCGATTCTGACCCATTTTTTCCGGAGCCAGGGTGACTCACGAATCATCCAAATGCCCCGCACGGTGAAGCCGCTGATGGATAACGCCACACAGGCGATATGCAGGTATTTAAGCCACACGGGGTTAACCGGGTTTTCCGTCGGTACGCGGGCGCAGGTACATCGGCAGGTAGCGCCACACCCACGGCCCGAGCGCGACGAACCAGGTGGCCGCGGCCAACGCGTTCAGCGTGCCGGCGATGCCGAGCGGCAGGAATTCCGCGCCGACGCGCAGAGCCGCCGCGAGATTGACGCCGAACAGAACGCGCCAGGTGAGATTGTCGGCCGCGAGCGCGCGGCCCGAGTGGCCGAGCGTCACGCGCGAGGCCATCGCGACCATCATGCCGGTGACGAAACCGATGCCGAGCGCGTGCAACGGAGCGCGTCCGAGGATCCAGACGTTGCCGACGAGCAGCACCAGGCTCTGCGCGGTGTACAGCGCCATGGCGATGCCAAACCACAGGAATGCGACGTGCAGCATCGCCAGCAGGCGCACCTCGAAGCTGCGGCGGAACTTCCACAGCCGGCTGTGGTGGATCGCCATGACGAGCAGCGGCGCGTCGAACAGGAACAGCCATTGCGGATAGCCGAGCAGCTCAAGTGCGGCGTGCCCGACCGCGCCCACGCCCAGCAGCGGCAAGCTCCACGAAGGCCGCACCGCCGTGTAACCGGCGAGCGCCGTGCTGCTGAAGAACGGGATCATGCGGTGGCTTACGACGAACACGACCGGCACCAGAAACAGCCA
Source organism: Methylomirabilis sp. (SeqCode) (assembly GCA_035624495.1). GTDB lineage: Bacteria > Pseudomonadota > Gammaproteobacteria > Acidiferrobacterales > Sulfurifustaceae > Sulfuricaulis. The sequence goes on from DASPRK010000095.1 coordinate 46,797, forward strand.
CAGGCCGAACTCGCGCGCCAGCAGCATGGACCATCCCGAGCCGGTCGCCAAGCCGAGGAAGAAACTCAGTATCCCGGCGACGGCGGCCAGCAGCGCGAAGTTCAGCGCCACCTCGTGCGCGCCGCGCTTCGGTGCGCGCCGGAAGACCGCGAACAGCGCGACCAGGCCGATGCCCCAGCCGGCCAGTTGCAGCAGCAGCCCAAGCTCGACCACCGCGCGCGCGGTAAACAGACCAAGGTAGAACAGAATCATGCCACCGGTGAGAAAAAGAAAAACCGGGACGTAACGCGACGCCGGCACCGCCGGCCCGTTCATCCAGCGCGGGTACACGGTTAACAGAAATCCGAAGATAAAAAACGGGAACAATCCGAACAGCATGAGGAAGACATGCGCCCAGGTGGACGTGATCGCCATGGGCGGCAGCGGCACGAGGCCGGCGCGTCCGAGCAGTTCCGCGAGCCAGAACGCCATTGCCAACACCGCCTGCGCCGCCCCGGGCAGGAACAGCATGCGGTGCGGAGCGGCGGCGAAAACCGTCCAGTTCGAATCGGCCGGTAACGGCATTCTCGGAGTTTGCATCGATTTAAACCCAGGGTCTTGGAGACGATTATGGAATCCGGTTTTTTAACAGGAAGACAACGGGCATGTACTTGATGCAGATCACGGGCGGTCCGACGATGAGTGCCATTCGGCGGGTGTCCCAGTGATCTATCTTTAAATATAAGGCATAGCCGCATAGATTTTGTGACATATCGCGCCCGCCCGAAGGAGTGCGGATGTGAAGTCGACCGATTCCTCGTTCACCCGGCAGTCCAAGACCGGTTTCGCGCCTGACACGAGTCGCGGCTGGATCGTCGTCTTCATTGTCGCGATACTCGGGCTCGCCACGCTGACCCTGCTGCAGGTCTACGCCGAGCGGCAGGCGCGCGAGAATGACGCGTTGCGGCTGGACCAGGAGCTGGTCGACGTCTGGCACCGGCTCGAGCTCGGCATGGAGCAGCGCATCAACACCGTGGAAGCGCTGCAGGGCTTCATGCTGGCCACGCGCAAGCCGCCGGATCTCGCCGAATTCGATAATTTCGCCGCGACCTTGATGCAGATCGGCGGTGGCGCCAAGGGCTACGCCTATGGCGACGCCGCTGGAGTGCTGCGGTATTTTTATCCGCGCGCGGGCAACCGGAATGCCATTGGGCTCAACATGTATAGCAGGCCGGACGCGTCGTTTCTGCGCAAGGCAGTCGAGGAGCGGCGCACGACCGTCGGCGATCCGGTCCAGGTGATCCAGGATGGTCTGTCGGTGGTGGTGCGCGCGCCACTGTTTCGAAACGGACGACCGGTCGGCCATGTTCAGGGTGTTTTCGATGTCACCAAGCTGGTGGAGCGGGCCTCCGACATTCTCGACGCCGGCATGGCGCTGCAGCTGGAAGACGCCCAAGGTCAAATTTTCTTCGGGGCAACAGCGCCGCTTGCCTGGAGCCGGTCGGTAACTGTTCAGGCGGGGGACAATCACTGGCGGCTGCGCGTGGCGTGGAAAGCCGGCCCGCCGGGATCCTCATGGCTGACACCGCTGCTTATCTGGCTCGGTGGCGGCCTGCTGTTGGCGAGCCTGATGTACATGCTTTATCGCGTTCAGTCGCAGGCGCGCGTGCTCGCGCGCGCGGTGGACGAGCGCACCGCGGCCTTGCAGGAAAGCCAGCGAACGTTGTCAACGCTCATGAACAACCTGCCGGGGGCGGTGTACCGCTGCCTCAACGACCCGAACTGGACGCTGGAATTCATCAGCGACGGCATACGCGAGCTGACCGGCTACGCGCCGGACGACTTCGTGCGCACCCGCCGCGTCACTTATGCGCAACTGATTCATTCCGACGACCGGGAACAGGTCTGGCGGGACGTGCAGACCGCGGTCGCGGACAAACGGCCGTTCCAATTGCTGTACCGGGTCGCGACCGCGGACGGTCGGACTCGATGGGTATGGGAGCAGGGCGAGGGCGTGTTCAGCCCGTCCGGCGAGCTGTTGCGGCTCGAGGGGTTCATCACCGACGTCACCGAGCGTGTGCTCGCCGAGCGCGCGCTGCGCCACTCGGAAGATCGTCTCCGGAAGATCTTCAACGCCAGTGCCATGATCATCAGCGTTTCCCGGCTGGAAGACGGACGGTTCCTGGACGTGAACCCGGCGTTTTTGCGCACCGGCGGCTGGACGCGCGAGGAGGTGATCGGACGCACTTCTCGCGATCTCGACGTCTGGGTTGGCGGAGAGGATCGGGCGCGGCTGATCGAGCGCATGCGCCGGGAGGGCGCGATACATGAACTGGAACTCCCGTTCCGCATGAAATCCGGAGAGGTGCGCAATCTGCTGTGCGGCATCGAGCGGATCCGGATCGACGACGTCGATTGCCTGCTCCTGGTCGGGCAGGACATCACCGAACGCAAGAAGGCCGAGACCCAGATGCAGAAACTTTCGCGCGCGCTCGAACAGACCGCCGACGCCGTGCAAATCACCAACCGCGACGGCGTCATCGAATACGTCAACCCGACGTTCGAACAGGTCACCGGCTACGCCTTTGCCGAGGCCGTGGGGCGCAAGACGAACCTGCTCAAGTCCGGCCGGCAGGGCCCGCGTTTCTACGAAAATCTGTGGAAAACCATTCTGGCCGGCAACGTGTTCAACGACGTGTTCGTCAATCGCCGCAAGGACGGTTCGCTGTATTACGAGGAAAAGACCATCACGCCGCTCAAGGATGTCGACGGCCGGATCGCGCATTTCGTCGCCACGGGCAAGGACATCACCGAGCGCATGGAGACGCAGGAGCGTCTCGCCTACATGGCGCAGCACGACCCGCTCACCGAGCTGCCGAACCGAACGCTGCTGCTCGATCGTCTGAAGCAGTCGCTCGCGGGCGCGCGCTGGCGCCAGCGGCGAACGGCGGTGCTGTTCGTGGACCTGGACCGCTTCAAAACCATCAATGACACGCTCGGCCATGAGGTGGGTGACCGCCTGCTGCAGCAGCTCGCCGCGCGCTTCCAGGCGAGCGTGCGCGAGGGCGACACCGTGGCGCGTTTCGGTGGAGACGAGTTCGTGATCCTGCTCGATGACGTCGCTTCCGCGGACGATGTTGCCGGCGTGGCCCAGAAGGTGTTGCAGGCGTTGGCCCCGCCGTTCGAGGTCGATCACCATACGCTCTACGTGACCGCGAGTATCGGGATGAGTCTGTTCCCGAACGACGGCGAGGACGCCAGCACGCTCCTGAAAAACGCCGACATCGCCATGTACCGCGCGAAGGAGCTCGGCAAGAACACCTATCAGTTCTACTCGGCGGACATGAGCGCGCGCGCCTTTGAGCGCTTGACGCTTGAATCGAGCCTGCGCCGCGCGCTCGATCAGGGCGAATTCCGCCTCTATTACCAGCCGCAATTCGACGTCGAGACCGGCGCCATCGTCGGCGTCGAGGCGCTGCTGCGCTGGCAGCACCCGGAGTTCGGGCTGGTCATGCCGAGCGATTTCATCCCGCTCCTGGAAGAGACCGGCCTGATCGTGCCGGCCGGAGAGTGGGCGCTGCAAACCGCGTGCGCCCAGATCGCCGCCTGGCACGCGCAGGGGTGGCGCAGGTTGCGACTCTCGGTCAATCTCTCGCCGCGCCAGATTCAGGGGCACGATCTGACGGCCACGGTCAGACGCGCCGTCGAAAAATTCGACGGTGACCCGGCGAGGCTGGAGTTGGAAATCACCGAAGGCGTGCTGGTGCGGCATGCGCCCGCCGCCGTCGAGGCGCTGGAGGCGCTGAATGCGCTTGGTGTGCGCATGGCGGTGGATGACTTCGGCACCGGTTACTCATCGCTCTCCTATCTGCGACGCCTGCCGATCGACACCCTCAAGATCGACCGCGCGTTTGTGCGCGATATCCCGCGCGACCCCGACGACAGCGCTATCACCGCCGCGATCATTGCGCTGGCGCAAACCCTGAAGCTCGACATGATCGCCGAAGGCGTGGAGACCGAGGCACAGCGCGATTTCCTGCACGCCCGCGGATGCCGCGTGATGCAGGGCTTTCTGTTCAGCCGGCCACAGCCGCCCGAAGAAATCCAACGGCTGTTGCAGGTGCGGAAACCGGATTAGGGACGACGAACGTTCAGCGTGTGCAGCGAGTAAAGCGCGAGGCTGAAAAGCACTAGCGCGCCGGCCTGGTGCGCCGCGGCCAGCGGGATCGGCACCACATACAGCAGCGTGGTGACGCCGAGGGTGATCTGCACCGCAAGCCAGCCGAGGAGCCAGTGCGTCGCCAGTGCCGCCTGCGCCGGTAGCAGGTAGCGCCGCGCGGTCAGCCAGAACACCGGGATCACCAGGCACAGCGCGTAGGCGATCATCCGGTGGTTGAACTGCACGGTCGCGAGGTTCTCGAACAGATTGATCCACCACGGCTGCATCGCGTACAGGCCCCCGGGGAAGAAGCGCCCGTTCATGAGCGGAAAGGTGTTGAACGCGAAACCCGCCTTGTTGCCGGCGACGAACCCGCCCGAGAGGATCATCACGAAAATCAGCAGCGTGACGCCAACGGCGAAGCGGCGTATCGCGGCGAGTGCAGGTGGCGTTGGCGCGCGCGGCTGCAGCAAGCCAAGCGCCGTCCATAATATGTAGGCGTAGATGACGACGGCAAAAGCGAGGTGCGCCGTGAGCCGGTACGGGCTGACGTGCGGATCGTCCACGAGCCCGCTCTTGACCATGTACCAGCCCATCGCGCCCTGCAGCGCGCCGAGGACAAACATCGTCACCAGCTTGGGCACGAGCTCGCGCGAAATCTGGCGGCGGATCAGGAAGTAAACGAACGGCACGAAGAACACCACCCCGATCAGCCGCCCGAGCAGGCGGTGCGCCCACTCCACGTAGAAAATGCCTTTGAATTCGTGCAGCGACATGCCGAAGTTGACCTTGCGATACTCGGGCGTGCGTTTGTATTGGCTGAAGGCGTCTTCCCATTGCGCCTCGGTGAGCGGCGGGATCGCGCCCACGATCGGGTCCCACTCGACGATGGACAGGCCGGAGCGGGTCAGGCGCGTCACGCCGCCGAGCACGACCATGGCGAAGATCAGCGCGCAGCATGCGAGTAGCCACAGGGCCATGGGCTTGCTATGCGAGCTCGAAACGGCGGTTTCCATATTCAGGTCGCCCTGACACGAACCCCCGCTTCGGTGCACTCGTGCGTCGTGTCATAAGGTTCAGGTTTTTGGGGTTAAGAGATGAAACAGATTCACCACGCTCAACAATAATAACGCGGCGACGCCGTTGTGCAGAGCGACGACGATCAAGGGCAGGCCGGACGCGACTGCCCAGATTCCCACGAGGATCTGCAGCGCCAGCAAGGTCAGCATCGCCACGCCGGTGGAGCGGGTGGGGGCGCCCGGCACGAGCGCGCGCCAGCCTAGCCATCCTATATATAGGAAAGTGACCAACGCCCCCACCCGGTGTGCCAGATGGATTATCTTGCCGGTGTCACCCACGATCACCGCGCCGCCGTCGGTCACCGGGAGCGTGCGCGCGAGATTGAAACTCTCGCGCCACGGGCCGTCGAGCCACGGAAAGTTGCCACAGCCGGGAAAATTCGTGCAGGCGAGCGCGGCAAAATTGGCGCTGACCCAGCCGCCGAGCGCGATCTGCAGGAACACCACGACCATGCCCGCAAACGCCCATGGCCGCAGCCGGCGCGCGGCGTCGCTCGCCACGCCGGCGGAAACCGAACGGCTCCCGAGCCACCACAGCATCGCCAGCATCGCCATGCCGCCGAGCAGGTTACTGAGCGCAACCCACGGCATCAGCGGCGACGGCGTGCGATAACCCAAAAGCGACAGGAACACGGTGAGCGCCAGCAGCGCGAACGGGATCGCCAGACTCTGTTCCGGTTCGCGGCGCCGTCGCAGCGCGCTCGCCACGATGCCGAGCACCAGCAGACCGAGCGTGCTCGCCGCCAGCCGGTGTGTCACGGTGGCCCACGGCGGCACCAGGTGCGCCGCCGCGAGCGTCGTCGTTCCGTCGCGCGACTGGATCAGCGCGTAACACGCCGGCCATTCGGTGCAACCGAGCCCGCTGCCGGCCAGACGCAGATACGCGCTGACGGTCACCACGATCATCACCAGCACCAGGGCCGCGAAGATCAGCAGCGTATACAGGTTGCGCGCGCGGTTCGATGCAGCGGCGGGAAGAGAGGTTTGATCGGTCACGGTGTCGTCAGACTAGAAGCGTCGCGTCGTTGCCGCGATGGCCGGGAGTTTTTTACCGGCGACCGTGGCAGGGTGCTTGATGTAGATCATGGCGAATTGTCGCATGCCTGCTATTTTAAGTTTTCAATGTGATGCGAGTGTCGATTCGACCGGCGCTGAAGTTTAAAACATTTTTGATCGAATTGATCTAGGTCAATCAGTTTAGTTCCGGAAGCGGTTTTAAATTCGCAGCAGCGATCGAGCGGCGCCAGACCGAAAAAAGCCGCCGATCGGCGCCAAGCGTCCAACGGGTTAGATTCGCTATGGAGGTGTGAACCATGTCCGCAGCCAAGACCACGGGTCCCGGAAACCGCGAGCACGCCGTTCCGGCGATGCAACGAGTGCTCGACAATCCCTTTCTTCTGTTGTTCCTCGGTGTCGTCGTGCCCACCGTGTTTTACATCCTGTGGGGCGTGATGGAAGTCGTCACCATCCCGCTCGCCAAATAACCGCCGGGAGATATCGACATGAGCAGCCTGCTGCCGCCCGCCGAACGCATCTGGTGGAAAGAACCGATCGAAGGCGTGGAACTCTTCTGGGTCGCGCTGGCGCTGGTGTGGGCCATCGTAATGTTCATCATGATGCCGTACTGGCACGTCTACGGAAAACAGAATCTTTCCAACGAGGCCTATCGCACCACGCCCGAAGCCTACGGCAACAAGGTGACGGCGATGGTGAATCAGTACACCGTGCGCAAGGAAACGGCGCAGGAGATTCCAGTGGTGCATCCACCCGCCGGCTCCGACGTCTATCTGCTGGCGCGCCTGTGGCAGTGGTACCCGGTGCTGGAGCTGGAGCAGGGCCAGAGCTACCGCCTGCACCTCTCGTCGATGGACTGGCAACACGGCTTCTCGCTGCAGCCGGAGAACATCAACCTGCAGGTGATCCCGGGCTATGAGATGGTGGTGAAGATCACACCGAACAAAGCCGGAGACTACACCATCGTCTGCAACGAATACTGCGGCATCGGGCACCACACGATGACCGGTAAGATCTACGTGAAGTAGGGGGGGAGGCCCATGGCAACGAGCGCAGAATTCCGCACCTGTCCCGACACCGGCCTGCTGTTCCACCGGCCGGCCGAAACGCTGATGAAGCTCAACGCCGTCGCCGGCATCGTTTATCTGCTGTTTGGCGGCGTGATCGGCCTGCTGATGATCCTGACACGCTGGCCCGCTGTGCACCTGTTGCAGGCGGACATGTTTTACGAGCTGTTGACCGCGCACGGTCTCGGCGTGCTCATCTTCTGGATCATCTTCTTCGAGATCGCGGTGCTGTACTTCGCGTCCAGCACTCTGCTGCGGTCGCGCCTGGCCACGCCGCGCTGGGCCTGGCTCGGCTTCGCCCTCATGGTGATCGGGTCGGTGACGACCGAAGTCGCCATCTTTCAGGGGCGATCCAGCGTGATGATGACTTCCTACGTGCCGATGTCGGCCGAGCCGCATTTCTACCTCGGCTTGATCCTGTTCGCGGTCGGCGCGCTCATCGGCTGCTTCGTGTTCCTCGGCACGTTGGTGATCGCGCGCGCCGAGCGCACCTATGGCGAGGGCTCGATCCCGCTGGTGACCTTCGGCGCGCTCACCGCCTGCATCATCGCGATCTTCACCATCGCCTCGGGCGCGATCATTCTGATCCCGACCTTCCTGTGGAAAGTCGGCCTCATCAACAACATCGATCCGCTGATGTACCGCATCATCTGGTGGGGCATGGGCCATTCCTCGCAGCAGATCAACGTTTCGGCGCACATCGCCGTGTGGTACCTCATCGCCGGCGTGGTGTTCGGCGCCAAGCCGCT
>DASPRK010000099.1:0-17669 GCA_035624495.1 Methylomirabilis sp. (SeqCode)
CGTCGGGCACCGTTGCCGCGGCGCCAAGGTCAACGGCCAGATGGTGCCGCTGACGCATCAACTCAAGACCGGCGACCGCGTCGAAGTGCTCACGGTCAAGGTGGGCGGTCCCTCGCGCGACTGGCTGTCGCCGCACCTCGGTTACCTGCAGACCTCCAAGGCGCGCGCTAAAGTGAGCCATTGGTTCCGCGAGCAGAACCATGAGACCAGCGTGGCCGAGGGGCGCGTGGTGCTGGAGCGCGAGTTTCATCGTCTCGGCATCGGCGACGTCAATTACGAGAAGCTCGCGCGCCGGTTCCAGTTTCACCGGGTCGAGGATTTTCTGGCCGCCGCCGGTCGCGGCGAGGTCAAGCCCTCGCAGCTGATGACGGCGGTGCAGGAGTTGACCGAACCGGCGCTGAAGACGGCGCGGCCCTTGGTCACGTCGCGCCCCGCGCCGGCGGTCGGGCGCAAGCCCGCGGGCGTGACCATTCAGGGCGTGGGCAATTTGCTGACGCGCATGGCGAGATGCTGCAACCCGCTGCCAGGCGATCCGATCGTGGGTTTCATTACCCGCGGGCAGGGCGTTACGATTCACCGGCAGGACTGCCCGAACGCGCTGCGGCATCACGACGAGCACGACGAGCGGCTGATCGAGGTCAGCTGGGGCGCGGAGACCGGCCAGACCTATCCGGTCGAGGTGGAACTCACCGCCTATGATCGCGGCGGGCTGTTGCGCGACATCACCTCGCTGCTGGCGAACGAGAAAATCAACGTACTCGGCGTGAGCACCGTCACCGACAAGAGCCAGGTGGCGCACATGACCTTCACGCTCGATATCCCGAATATCGAGACCCTTAGCCGCATCCTTGCGTTGCTCGATCAGATTCCCAACGTTTCCGAAGTCCATCGGCGCGCACATTAAGTCTCCCGGGTATCTCCCGGACCCTGTTACATTTTCCGCGCGCACCGTGACCGGAGTGCCCGGTTAGCGCCCTTTTATCATGCGGTTATAGAGCCGGTTCGAACGGCGACGGACGGCGGTTTTTTATGTTGTTCCAGCCGGTGCGGGCAGCCCCGATGGTCTAGAATTAAGCTGATAGCCAGCGGACGGTGTTTTCGTCAGATTTCGGCGGAGTCATACGTCCATTCATTGACTAATAATCATGCTGGCCGGTGCACATCTTCATGTCGGTCGTTCTCCGTCCCGTCGTTTCCTCAAGCCGGGCACGTTTCTCGTTGTTCCGTTTAGCCAGTTCGCGCCGGCAGTCGCTAACGGTTCGCCGTTGCCGCTGAATCCGGACCGGCCCGCGAGCTTTTGGTTCGTCGCGTTCCTCCTCGGCGTCCTGGCAATCGCCTTCACTGCATTGCTGCGAATGCGCCGGCGGTTGCGCGTGAGCGAGGCCAGCCTGGCGCGCGCCGAAGCCGAGTGGGCGCAGGCGCTCGATTTCGCCGAGGATGCCATGTACGTCGTGGACCTGAACGAGGGCGTGGTGCGCGCCAACCGCGCCTTCTGCCGCTTTCTCGGGCTCGAGCCGCACGAGGTCATCGGCCGGAACGTCATGCAGTTGATTCACGGCGAGCGCGAAGAGGATCCGTGTCCGGTATGTCGGGCGCGTCTTGATCGCCGCGACGGGGTGTTCGTAAAGGAAGCGGACGCCTCGATGAATCGCTGGAAACGGCCGCTCGAGATCATCGTCAAGATCATCCGCGACGGCAGTGGCGAGCCGCTCGGCGTGCTGATGGCACTACGCGACCTGACGCGTCAGCGCGAGATCGAGCGCATCATCCGCGAAAGCGAACACCGTTTTCGCAGCCTGTCACAGGCCGCCTTCGAAGGCATTGCGATTCACGACCAGGGCATGATCGTGGACGTCAACCAGACGTTTGCGGGGATGCTGGGCTACGAATTCACCGAGCTCGTCGGCGCCAGCGTGCTGGACCTGGTTCCTTCGTCCTCCCGTGCAACCGTGATCGAGCGATTGCAGCAGCCCACCGACAAGCCGTGGGAGATCGAAATCAGCCGCCGCGACGGCACGACGTTTCCCGCCGAGGTGCGCGCCAGGGATTTTCCCTATGTCGGCCGTTCCATGCGCGTGGTCGCGGTGCGGGACATCACCGAGCTCAAAAGGGCGCAACAGGCGCTGTTCGAGGAGAAGGAGCGCCTGATGGTCACGTTCCGGTCCATCGGTGACGCCGTGGTCGTGACGGACGTGTACGGGCGCATACAGTATCTCAACCCGGTGGCGGAGAAGTTATTCGATTGCAGCGAAGCGGATGTCCGCGACATGGAGCTGTCGACATTGTGCCGGATGGCGGACGAAGCCGATCACCAGGCGCCTCTCGATCTGGTTCGGATGTGCCTGGACCGGGGAAGCGTCGTGAGGTCCCGGAGCGGTTGCCTTTTCACGCGGCGCGACGGTCGCGAATTCGCGGTGGAACATTCGGTGGGTCCGATTCGTGACCGTCATGGCAACGTGATCGGGGTGGTCCTGGCTTTGCGCGACGTGAGCGAGATGCGGCACCTGGCGCGGCAACTGAGCTATCAGGCCAGCCACGATTCCCTGACCGGCCTGCTCAACCGTCATGAGTTCGAGCGGCGCCTGGAATACGCGCTGCAGAGCGCGAAAGACGATAACAAGCAGCACGTCCTGTGCTACCTCGACCTGGACCAGTTCAAGGTGGTCAACGACACCTGCGGGCATGTGGCCGGCGATCAGTTGCTGATGCAGATTGCGGCGCTTATCGCTCCCAAGGTTCGCGACAGTGATACGCTGGCCCGCCTCGGGGGGGACGAATTCGGCGTGTTGCTCGAAGCCTGCTCGCTGTCCAAGGCGCTCGATATCGTCGAGACGCTGCGCCAGGTGGTCGTGGATTTCCGCTTTGCCTGGGACGAGCGGACCTTCGACGTCGGCGTGAGTATCGGCGTGGCGGTGATATGCGCCGACAGCGGTAGCGTCACCGAGGTGTTGAGCGCGGCCGACGCGGCGTGTTACGTCGCCAAGGACCTCGGCCGCAACCGCATCCACGTGCATCAGCTGGACGACGTGGCCCTCGCCCGGCACCGCAGCGAGATGGAATGGGCCCGGCGCTTGTCCGGCGCTATCAAGGAGGGACGGCTGCGTCTCTGCGGCCAGCCGATCGTGGCGTTGCAGGCCGGCAACAACCTGGTGCGACATGAAATCCTGGTGCACATGCTGGACGAAGACGGACAGATGGTCCCGCCCATGGCGTTCATCCCGGCGGCGGAGCGCTATAACCTCATGCCGTCGGTGGATCGCTGGGTGCTGAGCGCGACCCTGTCCTGGATGCGGCGGATATCCCGGTTCGCGGCTCCGATGGCGTGTTCCGTCAACCTGTCCGGGCGGTCGCTGTGCGATCCCCGTTTCCAGGAGTTCGTCATGTCGGAGATCCGCGGCGCCGGTGTCGATCCGGCGCACATCGTGTTCGAGATCACGGAAACCGCGGCGGTGGCGAATTTTGCGCAGGCGCGGCAATTCATCGGTTCGCTCAAGCGCCTCGGCTGCCGGTTCGCGCTTGACGATTTCGGCAGCGGCTTGAGCTCATTCGCCTATCTCAAGCACCTGCCGGTGGATTATCTCAAGATCGACGGCAATTTCGTGCGCGATATGGCCAGCGATCCGGTCGACTATGCGATGGTCGAGGCGATCAATCATCTCGGGCACGTGATGGGCATCCGCACCATCGCCGAATGCGTCGAAAGCGAGGCGGTGCTCGACAAACTGAAGACGCTGGGCGTCGACTATGCCCAGGGGTTCGCTATCAGCCATCCGTTGCCGCTGGACAAGCTGATCGCGACGCCGGGCGCCGTTTCGGCCGGCGGTGCGGCGTCCTGAGGCCGACGGGGTCGTTGACGTGGCAAGTTGTTTTACAACTTGAGCAGTTCGACGAGAACGGTCTTGGCGATAAAACCGACGAAGCCCAGACCCAGAGCCAGAAACAGCACGAAGTAACCGTAGCGGCCAGCCTGGGATTCCTGTCCCATCTTCCAGATGATGAGCAGCATCCAGACGATCAGGCCGCCGATGCCGATGACGAGTGACCAGGATTCGAATTGTTCGATGGACATGATGCGCTGCCAGGGGTAAAACGGCGCGCATCATATATGAGGCGGGTGCCCCGGGCAAATGACCTGAATCAAGCGAATGGCCCGTCTGTAGGTCGGGGTGAGCCAAGCGACAAAATCGCCGGGAGCAGAAGTGGCGCAGGAGGAGCGGTGCATGGATGCACCGATTACGGAGCCGAGGACGCAATGCGCCGGTTACGGAGCAAGGACGCAAACTTGAACAGCCGCAGGCCCGCCAGCGGGGCGGAGTCCAGGGATGGACTCCGCAAACCCAACACGCGGTAAACGCGCGTTGGGGTTCGGCGTTTCACGCCTCACCCCAACCTACGTTTCAGCTCTTCATTAATTCGCGCAGGCGGTCAAGGAGGCCGTCGAGTGGTAGCTCGCGCGCCTGTTTCTCGCGCCGTCCCTTGTACTCCAGCATGCCCTTGGCGAGGCCCTTGTCGCCGAGGACCAGGCGGTGCGGAATCCCGATCAGGTCCATGTCGGCGAAGATGACGCCCGGGCGTTCGTCGCGGTCGTCGAGCAGCACGTCGAAACCCGCATGCACCAGCTCGCCGTAGAGACGATCCAGAGTCTCACGCACCGGCGCTGATTTGTGATAACCGATCGGCACCAGCGCGATCTGGAACGGCGCGATCGCGCTCGGCCAGACAATGCCGTTGTCGTCGTGATTCTGTTCGATGGCGGCCGCCACCACGCGCGAAACGCCGATCCCGTAGCAGCCCATGGACATGACCATCGATTTACCGGCCTCGTCGAGCACCGTCGCCTGCATCGCTTCGCTGTACTTGGTGCCGAGCTGAAAAATATGGCCGACCTCGATGCCGCGCCGGATCGCGAGCGTCCCGCCGCACTCGCCATTGCCGGAATCGGGGCAGGGGTCGCCTTCGACCACCTTACGGATATCCGCCACCGCCGGCTCGGCGGCATCGCGGCCCCAGTTCACATTAATAAGATGCTTGCCGTTGACGTTGGCGCCGCAGACGAAATCCGCAAGGCGCGCGGCGGACTCGTCCGCAATCACCGGAACCTTGAGCCTTACCGGGCCGATCGATCCCGCCTCGCATCCGGCGGCCAGTTCCACCTCGCCCGGCGTGACGAACATCAGCGGCTTGGCCACCTGCGGGAGCTTGGCGGCCTTGACCTCGTTCAGCTCGTGATCGCCGCGCAGCACCAGCGCGATCACGCCGCCGGTTCCTTTCACCAGCAGGGTCTTGATCGTCTGCTTCGGATCGACCTTGAGCAATCTGCTCACCTCTTCAATTGTGTGCGCGTTCGGCGTGTCCACCGTGTGCATGGGCTTGCCCGGTTCCGGACGCTTGCCGACCGGCGGCAGAGCCTGCGCCAGTTCGACGTTCGCGGCGTAATCGCACCGGGAGCAGATCGCGATCGCGTCCTCGCCCGAGTCCGCAAGCACGTGAAATTCGTGTGAGGCGCTGCCGCCGATGCTGCCGGTGTCGGCCGCGACCGGGCGGAACTCGAGCCCGACGCGCTGGAAGATGCGCGTGTAAGCCTGGTGCATCACGCCGTAGGTTTCCCTGAGCGAGGCCTCGTCAATATGAAAGGAGTAGGCGTCCTTCATCAGGAATTCGCGCGCCCGCATCACGCCGAAGCGCGGGCGGATCTCGTCGCGGAACTTCATCTGGATCTGATAGAAGTTCGCCGGCAGCTGGCGATAGCTCTTGACCTCGCGACGGATCAGGTCGGTGATGACTTCCTCGTGCGTCGGGCCGAAACAAAACTCGCGCTGGTGCCGGTCCTTCAGGCGCAGCAGCTCGGGTCCGTACTCCGACCAGCGCCCGGATTCCTGCCACAGCTCGGCGGGTTGCACGGCCGGCATCAGCACCTCCTGGGCGCCGGCGCGGTTCATCTCCTCGCGCACGATGGCCTCGACCTTGCGCAGCACGCGCAGACCGAGCGGCAGCCAGGTGTAGATGCCGGCGGCGAGCTTGCGGATCATGCCCGCGCGCAGCATGAGCTTATGGCTGACGGTCTCGGCCTCGGCCGGAGTTTCGCGGACGGTGGACAGCAGAAAACGGGTAACGCGCATGGAAATCTCGTTATGGTTCTGAATGGAAAAGTGGGCGAAGTATAACCGCTCGGAATCAGAAGTAGTATCGGGCGCGCAGCTCCAGGCGCCGGTCGTTCTGTTTCTCGCCAAAGTCGGTGAGCTGCGCCCCGCGCAGCCAGAACACGCGGAAACGCAGCTCGAGGTTGGTGACCCCGGTGTACAGCAGTTCCGGCGCGATTGAGTAGCTGTGGTCGTCGACGTTTGTGATCGTGGTGAGCGCGGGCGTGAAGTAAAGGACGTCGAAGGGTTCGCTCTGGCTCAGGCGCAGGTACAGATACCGCTGTCCGGGGTTGGGCTGGGCCAAGGCTGGCTGCAGCGCGGTGCGCAGCATGGTGAGTGGCGCGGCGTTGCCGGTTACCTGATACTGGGCGTAGGCGCTGTGCACCACGGAGGCAAAGGTCCGCATTTCGTCCTCGCTGTAGCCCGCGCCGTTATAGTAGTACTCGAGGATGGTCGTGAGCTCGCGTTCGCTCAGATAACGCAGGCCGAGGAGATAACTCGTCGCCGGCGCCTCGATCGGCACGACGTTGCCGGCGGCTTGCACCACCGGGCGCGTGACGGATGCGGCGTGCGCCCACTCGCCGTGGATTTCAAGATTGGTCCCGAGGTTACGCGAGAAGTCGAATCCGTAGCGCGAACTTTTCGCGCCGGTACCCAACATCATGAAGTCGATGTCGGTGTCGGCGTAGAGGAAGTAGGCCTTGACCGCCGGATTGAGATGATCGGGCGTGCCGAAGTCGGCGTTGAGGCCGGCGGTAGTCGGAACGACGAGAGGCGTGAGCGCCACCGTTTTGAGCGTGCCGTCGAAGCTGCGCACGAAATCGGCGCCGGCCATGACGAAACCTTCGCGTGCCAGATCAGGATCGTTCGGGTCTTTGGGCCGCTGCACGAAGCCAACCGGGTTCCAGGCGTAACCCTTGCCCCAGCTCAGCGTCTTCTTGCCGAGATCATAGTTTCCTTGGCTGCTTGGTTGCGCCGAGACGTAGGCCTCGTAGAACCGCGTGTCGCGATCGTTGCCGGTGTAGTCGCGCGCGTAGGAACCGTGGGCGAGCACGTGAGCGGTGGTAATTCCATGGCGGTAGACGCCCTCGAGCTGCAGCGTGCCGGTACCGCGGTCGAATCCGTCGCGTGGCGGCTGGTCGAACAAGCCGAGCTGGTAGAGCGCCGCTTGGCGGTCGAATGTGAATTGTTCGGCCTTGAGCTCGGCGTAGCCGTTGAACTCGAACGACTTCTTCTCGTACTGCGAGACATCGAAGTTGGCGCTTTCCTGCGCCGCGGCGGGCGGGAGCCACAGGCTCAGGCCGGCGCAGAGCAGCCAGCGCATGGCTCAGCGCAGCTCGCCGGCGCGCGGGAGGTAGTTGAGCGTGAACACCTCGTCCGGGAAGCTGCGCGCGCGGATACCGGAGTAGAGCATCACCGACTTGTAGCCCTTGTACAGCGGGCTGTCGGTCTCGAGCACCGATGGGCGTTTGATCCCGCCACCGAAGTCCTTGATGTCGGAATAATGCAGCGTCTTGATAAGCAGGCCGCTAGCGGCATAGGCCTCGATCGTGACCGGGAGCGTGTTTGCCTTGTCCACCCACATTTTGAGACGGTCGTAGGCTACGGCCGCGGTACGTGCCTTGAGCGAAAGGATGTACTGGGCCCCGGCGTCCTCGACTTTCTCCACGTTGTATTCGACGCTGTAGTCGAGCGCCAGGATGTCGGCGTTGTTGAACACTCCGCCAATGACCGACTGCAGGCTGGTGATACGGATCGGTTTGCCGACGTTGGGGATATAGAGCCACATGTTGTCACCCAGGCGCAGCGTCGCGCGGCCCTTCTCGCTCGGCGGATCGAGAAACAGCGCGACGATTTTGTCGCGGCCCTTCTTGACGGTGTACAGCACGTATTCCTTGCGACTCCCGTTGGGCTCGATATTGATGAGCTTGCGGTACGTCGCGTAGGACTCGGGCTCGAGGTTGCGGTCGAGCTGCCTGAGCAGGGCGTTGCCATCGAGCGCCCACGTCGGTGTCGTGAGCAGCAGTGTGAGCAGCGGCAACAACCCCCAAAGGAACGCGCGTGAAGTCAGGCGGCTAGACATGGCGCAGCGCTGTGATCGGGTCCATGCGGGCGGCCTTCCATGCCGGCTGCAGGCTCGCCAGCACCGCCACTACGAGCACGATGGCACCGATCATCACGACGTCAAAGGCGGCGATCGAGGGTGCCAGTTCAAAGACCTGGCGCGCGAAGGAAAAGTGCACCGGCCAAATGTTCAATGTGTAGACGATCCCGAGGCTCAGCGCGGTGCCGAACAGGGTGCCGATGAGCCCGAGCAGCAGGCCTTCATATATAAAGAGTGTCAGAATGCGCCGCGGCGGCGTGCCGATGGCCGCGATGGTGCCGATCTCGCGTATGCGCTCGTACACCGCCATCATCATCACATTCATGACCGAGATCAGCACGATGCCGACCAGCATGATGCGGATGAAGAGGTCAAGCAGGTCGATCATGTGCGCGATGTTTGCGAACGGCGTTAGCCCCTCCCAGGTGTGCACCTCGAGCGCCGGCTGCCCCTGAGCGTTGTGGATGACAGAAAGCGCCTGCTCGAGCTCGGACTTGGCCTGCGCGATATGCGCCGGATCTTTCAGGCGGATAGCGATCTCGCTCACCTCGGGCGCCGTCATGCGCAGTAACTCGCGCGCGTCGTCGATGTGGATGTAGCCGTCGCGTCCGCCGGGCCCGGTCACGTCCCCGAGTACGCCCTGCACGGCGAAGGTTTTGCCGTTGACCGAGCCGTCGAGGTTGGTCGCGACCAATACGACCGTGTCACCGACCTTGAGCTTCATGCCCTTGGCGAGGATTTCGGGGATCAGGATTTTGCCGCGCTCGACCAGTCCGTTGGCGGCGCTGCCCTGCACCAGTCGCTGGGCGAGCAACGGCACAGTCGCCGCCTCCTGTTGCGGGATCACGCCGTTCAGGCGGATGCTGGTGGTTTCGGTGAAATTGCTGAACATGGCCCCGAGTTTCAGGCGTAGCGACCAGGCGACGACGTCCTTCATGCCGCGCAGCGCCTGCTCGACCTGCTCCACCTGCGCCGGTTTCATGTTGAGGTTTAGCGGCAGGTTGTCGATCGAGGCGACGTAGCCTTTGCGGTGCACTTGCAAGTGCCCGAGCATGGAGTCGGTGATCTGGCCGACGATGAGGTTTTTGAACGAGCCCGAGACTGAGACAAATACCAGCACCGCCACGATCCCGAGGATAATGAGCCCCGCGGTGAGCAGCGTGCGGCGTCCGTAGCGCGCCAGGTTGCGGGCGGCGAGTTTCAATACCTTAAGCATGGGCGCCCCCGGCGTTCACGAGCCGCCCGTCCTCGAGTGCAAAAGTCACCTCGGCCTCGCCCATGATCTTGGGATCGTGGGTGGAGAAGATGAAGGTGGTGCCGAAATCATCGCGCATCTTCTTCATCAGCTCGAGGATGCGATAGGCGGTGTCGTGGTCGAGGTTGGCGGTCGGCTCGTCGGCCAGCACCAGCTTCGGTTGCGTCGCGAGCGCCCGCGCCACCGCCACGCGCTGTTTTTGGCCGCCCGAGAGCTGGTCCGGGCGCTTGTCTGCCTGGTCCGACATCCCCACCGCCGCGAGTAGCTCGGTGACGCGTGCGCGACGCTTCTCCACCGACCAGTCCTGAACCATCAACAGGGGATACTCGATGTTCTCATAGGCCGTGAGCACCGGGATCAGATTGAAGTCCTGGAATATGAATCCGATGTTGGCGCCGCGAAAGTCGGCGGCGGCGCGACGGTCGAGGGCGGCGATGTCGGTGTCGAGCACCGTGAGTCGGCCTGCGCTCGGCTTGTCGAGGCAGCCGATCATGTTGAGCAGGGTGCTCTTGCCGCTGCCGGAGGGGCCGACGAAGGCGACGAAGGCGCCGGCGTCAATCGCAAAATCGACGCCGCGCACCGCGGGGACGTCCACGTCGCCGGCGCGGTAGGTCTTGCTAAGCTGGCTGGCGACAACCAGAGACACACGGCCTCCTTTGGATCGGCTCCCGTATTCGAGAGACGGGCGACATATTAGACAGCGCCTAACGGCCAGCGTTGATGCACATCAACAAACACGTACGGCGTATCGGGCTATTATCGCAGCCAGTAGTTGGCATGGCAGGCGACGCACCGTTGCGTGAGTTCCGACAGGGCGCCGAGCGCCCGCGTGACGCCGCCTTCGACTTCCGCCTCCTGCGCCATGCGCGTGAAGCGGCTCGCGGTGCATCGTCATGCCGAGCTCCTGCATCGGTTTGGGCATGTACGGGGCGAGATGCGATGCCCCGTGCGCCTCGAGCGAGCTCATGCCGATGCGGTTTTCCGCATCGAGACGATGACGGTTCGGAACATGAGCGATTTCTCACTTATGTTCTCTATTTAAGGTTCAGCGCCTCTTTCACGATCCCGTCCAACAGATCCTCGACCGCTTTGAGCGAGGTTCTCGAGGCGTCCGACCCGACGAGCTGCGGTCGGCGGTAACCGACGTACACTGTTTTTGGGTCCTTCGGAAGGGTGTAGATCACGACGATGTACGGGCAGAAGACGATATTGGACGGATCGGCCTGCATCATGCGGCGCGACACCGTGGCCGAGCAGAATTGCAGCGATTCGGCCTTGCCGTAGATGTTGCCGGCGAGCCCGAGATCCTTGCCGGTGCGCTCGAGCATGTCGCTGATGTGCGAAACGTGGTCCACCACCAGGCCGCGGTTGGTTATCGCGATCTCCACGTCTTCTCTGACCGAATCGAAATCGCCCCTGGTGGTGTAGAGCTTGAGATAATCGTTTTCGGCCGCAGACGCGGAAGACAGCGCGGCGCCGGCGAACAGACCGAAAACGAGCGCTGGGACAGCAAGGCGATTCATGAGTTTCTCCAGAACATTCAGTGAATCAGGGCGCCGGAGTATAACCCAGATGACGGGCGAGAAACGCGGGATATTCCCCGAGGGGTGAATATCCAGCGGACATTGTTGCGCTCAGTAACGGTGCGGTCCGCCGCCCATGCCGCCGCCGGGACCCATGCCACCGGGCCCGCCACCATAGCCTCGACCCATGCCGCGCGGTGGCGGCTCGGCCGGAAGCGTCACGCCGCGTTCCTTCGCGCGCACCTGCATTTGCTCGTGATGTTCCTTGCGGATCCTCTCCCGGTCTTGCTCGGTTTTCGCGGCCTGCATGCGAGCGCGGTACTGGTTGCGCTCCTGCTGGGTCATCAGCTGCGAGCCGTAAATCTGGTTGTCCTGAATCTGGCCCTGCGTCTGCAGGCGGTCCTGGTCGCGGGTGCGGTTCTGATCCTGATCCGCGGCATACGCGACGGTCGCCATGGCCGGTAGCAGGGCCGCGAGCACGGCGGCATAAATCAATGTGTGTTTCATGACAGTTCTCCTTAACGCTTTGATTGAATGACGCTTCAGTTTCCTGCGCGAAGGAAAATACGTCCTACAGATGTCGACAACTTTGATCGACATCAAAATCCCGCATCAACCTGAAGACACATGTAATAACGCAGGAATGCCGGTACCGTGCACCGCCGCACCTGTGACCAATCGTCGCAGCCGGAAACCGCATGCTCAGGCGATGGACGCAGACGAACTGAATCCTGTATCACGGCCAGAGCTGGGCCGCGCCGCGCACGCCGGAGGAATCGCCATGCACGTGCGGCAGGATTTTGGTGCGCAGCTCGTCGTTGAAAACATATCGCTCGATGCACGCGCGGCCTTCGGTGTAGAGGCGCGCGATATTGGACACGCCGCCGCCGAGCACCACGGCGTCGGGGTCGAGAATGTTGACCACCACCGACAGCGCGCGACCGAAACGGTCGAGGTAACGCTGCATCGCGGCCTCGGCGCGAACGTCGCCCTCGGCGGCACGCGCGGCGATCGTGAGCGCACCGTGCGCCGGGTTGCCGCCGTGCGCGACGAAGTCGCGCGCCAGTCCCGGGCCGGACAGAAATGTCTCGACGCATCCGCGCTTGCCGCAATAGCAGGGCGGGCCGTCAGCGTCGAGGACGTTGTGTCCCCATTCGCCGGCGATATGCTGCGGTCCTTCGTGCAATTTCCCGTGAAACACGATGCCGCCGCCCACACCCGTCCCCAGGATCGCGCCGAACACCACGCCGTGATCTTTGCCGGCGCCGTCGAGCGCTTCGGACAGCGCAAAACAGTTGGCGTCGTTGGCGAGGCGGACCGGACGCGAGAGTATCCTTTCCAAATCGGTCTTGATGGGTTTGCCGTTCAGGCACACGGTGTTGGAGTTCTTGAGGCATCCGGTGCGCGCGGAAATCGCGCCCGGCGTGCCGATGCCGACGCGGCAGGGTTGCCCCGCTTTTTCCTCGAGATCGAGCACCAATGCCCGGATGTTGCGCAGGATCGCCTCGTAGCCGTCTGCCTGCGGCGTCGGCAGCCGCTCGCGCGCCAGGATATTGCCGGCATCGTCCATCACGATGCCTTCGGTCTTGGTGCCGCCCAGGTCGATGCCGATGCGCGCCATGCTTCAGTCCATCGCGGGTCGCGGCAGGCGCTGCTCAGTCGCGGCCAGCAGCATGTAGGCGGTCAGCGCCGCCGCGACCGAGGTGAGATAGGGCTGCGGCAGAGCGAGCACGTACTCGCCCGCGACCCAGGTGCCGGTGCCGGCGATGAGCGCGCCATAGGCGGCGCGCGTGTAGCCAAAACGACTGAATAGCCCGATCACCGCAGTGACAAAAATGCCGGCGCTGCCGAAGGCGGAGGCTTCCTCGACCAGGTGGTAAATGCCCTCGGCGTGAAGAGCGAGCACGTAGGCAAGCACGCCGCCGACAATCACGCAAATGCGCGCCACGCGCACCTTGGCCAGCGCGCTCAGATGCGGTTTGAGCGGCACCACGAGGTTGTGCGAGGTCAAGGCGGCTGCGGCGAGCAGGGCGCCGGCCACGGTCGAGAGGATGGCGGAAATGACGGCGCCGCTGAAGACGACGTACGGCAGCGTCGGCAGAAATTTCTGCGCCACCTGCGGCAGCAGCCGTTCCGGCTCCGCCAGATCGGGCAGGAGACGCGCGCCGATCAGGCCGACAAAAACAGGAATCAGGCCGAACACGAGATAGATTCCGCCCGCTGTCAGCGAGGCGCGACGCGCCACCTGCGGCGTGTGTGAGGCGAGGATGACGGCGATCAGTTCCTGTGCCAGCGCCGAACCCAGGATCGGCACCGCCCAGCGTTCCATCACTTCGAGCGGCGGACCCTCGAAGAGCCGCAGTCGCTGCGGGTCGATCGCGGCCACGGCCGCGTGTACGCCGCCCACGGCGTTGACCACCACCAGCAGCAGGATGATCAGACCGACCATTACCAGCACGCCCTGGATCAGATCGGTCACGGCATCGGCCAGCAGCCCGCCGTAGACGGTGTAGAGGATCACGACGCCGGCAGCGATCGCGATAGCGAACTCCACGTTGAAATCGGAGGAAGTCGAAATCACCTGCCCGAGCGCGCGAATCTGCGCCGCCGCCCACATGATGGAGGTCGGTACCAACAGCAGCGTCGCGAGCCGCTCTACGCCCGGCGAGAATCGCTGGCGGAACAGGTCGGCGAACGTCGTGAGCTTGCGCCGCCACAACGGCACCGCAAACACGCACCCCATGAGCAGCAGGCACATCGTGTAGCCGAACGGATCGGCGGTGCTGTTCGAGAGGCCGCCCTGATACACCGCGCCGGCGGCGCCGATGCAGGTTTCGGCGCCGAACCAGGTGGCGAAAATGGTGAAAGTGGCGAGCCCGACGCCGAAACGCCGCCCGGCCAGAAGGTAGTCGTTCTCGCCGCGAATGCGGCGCGCGACGATGACGACGATCAGCAATTGGATCAGAACATATGCCAGGATGCCGATCAGCACCGGACTCACGCGCGCGGTCCTATTTCAAACCTTCGATCCAGCGGTCGTAAATCCTGTCGGCGACGGCTTGCAGCCGTCGCACGCGCGCGTCGAGATCGGCCGTCATGGTTTGCGGATTCTGGACCGTCGCGCATGCCGGCGCGAGCTCGTCGGCGCCCACGCGCGCCCACTCGCGCACCAGGTCGGCGGTCATCTCGATGTGGCACTGGAAGGCGAGGGTCTTGCCGAGCACAAACGCCTGGTTGGCGCAATCGCGCGAGCCGAGGACGCGCGTTGCGCCCGGCGGGATCGAGAACGTTTCGCCGTGCCAGTGAAACGCTTCGAACTCATCCGGCAGGCCGTCGAGCCACCGGCGCGCCACCGGATTGTCGACGCGGCTGACCGGCAGCCAGCCGATTTCCTTGACCGGATTTTTCGTGATCACGCCGCCGAGCGCCTTGCTTATTAATTGTCCGCCCAGACAGTGGCCGAGCACCGGGACGTCGGCGGCGACGGCCCGGCGAATCAGTTCAGCGACTTTCGGAATCCATGGCAGGGGATCGTTGACGCTCATCGGTCCGCCCATCAGCACGACGCCTGAAATGGCGTCTATGCTTGAGGGTATGGGATCGTCCTGGTCGACGCGGACCAGCCGATGCGACAGGCCGTGGCGGTCGAGATAGTCGGCTAGGTAACCCGGTCCCTCATGCGGCGCATGGCGGAAAACAAGAATGTCCTGCATGCGCCGATTGTATCGTCAGGTCCGGAATTCCGAAACACCATGAAACGTTCTTCCGTTTTGAAAATTGCATTGCTCGGCGCCGGTCTGTTCGTCGCGCATGGCGTGGCGGCGACCGATAAGGTTTCGCTGCAGGCGCTGTTCAAGGACAAGGCGATCGTCCTGGTGGACGGGACGCGCCGGGTACTGCAGGTCGGGCAGGACAGTCCCGAAGGGCTCAAGCTGCTCGCCACCGATACCGCCGCGGAAACCGCCGAGATAGAAGTGAACGGCAAGCGCCAGACGCTTAATCTCGGTGTGGTGGTCTCGAGCTTCGCGCCGCGGGGCAAGGGCAGCGCCACGCTGTACCCTGCGGGCAACGGCCATTTCTTCACCGCCGGCCTGATCAATGGCAGACCGGTGCAGTTCATGGTGGACACCGGCGCCACCGTCATCGCCATGAACAGCGGCGTGGCGCAGAGTCTCGGGGTCGACTATCGCCGCAACGGTCACCGTTCGGTGGCCAGCACGCCGGGCGGCTACGTGCGTACCTACGACATTAAACTCGACTCGGTGCAGGTGGGTGACATCACGCTCTACAACGTCGACGCCAGCGTCATCGAGGGCAACGACCCGCAGGTCGTGCTGCTCGGCATGTCCTTCCTCGGCCAGCTCGACATGAAGCGCGACGACGAAAAGATGGAACTGAACGAACGCTGACATCCGGCGTGTAAGGCGGGTTAGCGCCGGCTTTCAGCGCGCGATCCGTCGAATTCTTATCGGCGAGTTACGGCAAGATCCGCCTGGCCGCCGACCCCCGAGTCGCCCGTTTGCCTCGGGCACCGGGCGCCACCCGCCCTGCATTTCGGATCAGAACCTGAATCCGAGCTTGAGACCGTAAGAATCCGTGTCACCGGTTTTGTCGCCCTCGATGGCCAGATTGATGATGCCTAAATTGAGATTGCAGCCGACGAAATATTTGTCCTGGTCAAACTCTTCGGTTTTGAGAGTCGGGATCCCCACCGGTTGCGCGGTGGTCCAGACGCGGCCCAATCCGCCATAGGGCGTGAACATCGCAATACCCTTGGATATCGACAGCTCGAGGCCGCTGGTGTGGAGGTCGAGCTGGTCGACCCCGGACAGCTGCGAATAGGTGCCGCGCACCGCGAGCGCCGGCATGGCCGTGCTGCCCTCGATAATCGCATATTGCAATTCCGCGCCCCAGAGCTCGACATTGCTGTTGGGCGCCTGGCCGTAGAACGCGCCGATATCGAATGCCGCCGGCAAGCCCAGATGCACGTGCAGTTTGGGGATATACAGCGGATCCGGCGCAGCGCCGGAGAAGGCGTGATCCCAGGCGTCACGATTGTGGATGTTCGTGTCCGTGACTTCGACGCCGATATCGAAGCCGCCGAGGCCGAGCGGTTCGGCGGGTATCAGCGCCTTGTAGCTGAGCGCCGCGCCGAGGTCTTCCGACACCTGGCGGAATTCCGACTGCGGCAATTGATCAATCTGGTCGATGTTGTCCGCGGCGTGGACCGGTGAGGCCGCGACAAACAGAATGGCGAAAACTGACAGTGCGCGCTTCATGCTGTTCTCCTTGAGTTCTCCGTCGAGCCAAATCCGCCTGCGCGGCGACATCCTGCATTATTGTAGGTAGAAATGCACCGGCAGGCCTTACCGCCCATCCGCCTGGAACCGGCGCGCGGCGTACGTCAGGATTTATTCGGGCGGAAAGATCTTGTCCGGATTCAGGATACCCCGGGAATCGAACTGATACTTGATCCGGCGCATGAGGTCAAGCGTCGCCGGGTCGAGCGCGCGGACGATGTAGTCGCGCTTGGCCAACCCGATGCCGTGCTCGCCCGACAGCGTCCCGCCGAGCGCCAGCACCAGGTCGAACACGCGCGACAGGCACGGCAGCGCGTTGCGTTCCTGCTGCGTGTCCTGGGTGTCGTAGAGCAGGTTGACGTGGATGTTGCCGTTGCCGGCGTGGCCGAAATTGACGATGGGAATCCCGAACTCCTGCGACAGCAATTCGAGCCCGTCGATCAGTTCGGGGATGCGCGATACCGGCACCACCACGTCCTCGTTCATCTTGTTCGGCGCGATGGTGCGCAGCGCCGGCGACAGCGCCTTGCGCGTGGCCCACAACGCCGCGGTTTCTTCCGCGGTCCGGGCGACGACGAGGTCCAGCAGGCCGTCGCCGCGCGCGGCGGCGGAAACCGCCGCGAGCGCGGCCTCGATCGCCGCCGCCGGCCCGTCGACTTCGATCATGAGCAGCGCGCCCGCCCCGCGCGGCAGTTCCGCCTGCGAATAGCGGCGGATCATCTCGATCGCGGGCGCGTCCATGAACTCGAGCGCGTACGGGATCACCGGTTGCGCCATGACGCGCGACACCGCCGCCGCCGCGGCGCGCACGCTGGCGTAGACCGCCTGCAGGGTGCGGCGCGATTCGGGCATCGGCGTGAGCTTGAGCGTGGCCTCGACCACGATCGCGAGCGTTCCCTCGGAGCCGATGATCAGGCGCGTGAGGTCGTAGCCAACCACGCCCTTGGTGGTGTACGTCCCGGTATGGATTTCCTCGCCGCGGCCGGTGACGGCCACGAGGCCGAGCACGTTCTCGCGCGGGGTGCCGTATTTCAGCGCGCGCGGGCCGGCGGCGTTCACGGCGATGTTGCCGCCGACGGTGCAATAGGCGCCGCTGGTGGGGTCGGGCGGCCAGAAGAAGCCGTGCTCGGCGGCCGCGTTCTGCACCGTCTGGTTGATCGCGCCGGGCTCGACGCGCATGACGCGATTGGCGGCGTCGGTTTCGAGAATGCGGTCCATGCGCTCGAGCGACAGCACCAGCCCGCCGCGCACCGGCACCGTGCCGCCGGTGGTGTTGGTGCCGCGCCCGCGCGCCACGAGCGGCACGCCGTATTCGTTGCACAGGCGCACCGTCTCCACGACCTGGGC
>DASPRK010000124.1:0-7789 GCA_035624495.1 Methylomirabilis sp. (SeqCode)
GGGAAAACGACTCAGGTAACAATGCGCGGGTAGATCCACCCGCCGATGATCACCAGCAGCACTAACACGCCGGTCAACACTGCAAAGTCCGGTCCAAGACCAAAGCTGCTCGCGCCGCCAGCCAACATCAGGGTCCGCAGGCCGTCCACTTCATAAGTGAGCGGATTGAGATGCGCGATCTGCCTCAGCCACCCGGGCATGATGGCGATGGGATAGATCGCGTTGCTGGCGAAAAACAGGGGCATGGTCAGCACCTGGCCGATACCCATGAACCGTTCGCGGGTCTTCACGATGCAGGCGATGATCAGCGAAAAAGTGGAAAACAACGCCGCCCCCAGTAATACCAGCAGAAACACCCCCGCCAGCGCGCGCGGACTCCAGTTCATCTTCACGCCCAGCGCCAGCGTCAGAATATAGATGATGACCGCCTGCGACATGGCCCGCGCGCCGGCGGAAATCGCCTTTCCCAGCACCAGCGCCGTGCGCGGCGTCGGACTGATCAGAAACTTGTGAACGATCCCCAGATCCCGCTCCCAGATGATCGAGATGCCATAGAAAATGGCGACGAAGAGCACGCTTTGCGCCAGAATGCCGGGCGCCAGAAAGTCGATGTAGCTCAGGCTTCCCGTGGGGATGCCGCGCACGTGCGCCAACACCTGTCCGAAGACCATCAGCCACAGGATCGGCTGTACCGCGCGCGTCGCGAGCTCCGTCGGATCGTGGCGAAGTTTGCGCACTTCCATCCCCGCGATGGCCAGCGACTTCGTCAGAAAACGGGATGCGCCGATCAGGGTCATGGCGGTCATGTCAACCGAGCCTTTTCGCCGTGCGCCGCGTGCTGGCGGTTTCGCGGTATTCGCCGCCGACCTCGCGAGCGTCGCCGGTGTAGTGCACGAACACATCGTCCAAGGTGGCGTTCTCGCCGCCGACGGCCCCTTTCAGTTCCATCAGGGTGCCGACAGTCATCACTTTTCCCTGGCGCAAGATCGCCACCCGCGTACACAGATGCTCCGCCTCTTCCATGTAATGGGTGGTGAGAAAGATCGTGGTGTCATAGTCGGCACGCAGTCGCTCGATATGTTCCCACACGGCTTCGCGCGCCACCGGGTCGAGCCCCACGGTCGGCTCATCGAGGAACAGCACTTTGGGCCGGTGCAACATCGATTGGGCGATTTCCAGGCGCCGGATCATTCCGCCGGAATAGGTGTTTACCAGTTTGTCCGCCGCGTCCGCCAGGCCCATGTAGGCGAGGCCGTCGCGGATACGCGCCCGGCGCTCCGTCCGCGGGATGTCGTAAAGCTTGGCGAATATCCAGAGATTCTCATAACCGGTCAGCTCGCCATCGGTCGACAACATTTGCGGCACATAACCGATCACGCGCCGCACGTCGGCACCGTGGCGGACAACGTCGTAACCGGCCACGGTGGCGCTGCCGGAAGTCGGCCGCAGCAACGTCGTCAGCATTTTGAGCAACGTGGTTTTGCCGGCGCCGTTTCGCCCCAGCAAACCGAACACCTCGCCACGCTCCACGGAAAGCGACAGGGAGTCAACCGCCGTCAGGTTCCCAAAGCGCCGCGTGAGCAGGTTCGTCGCAAGAATTTCCGTCATGTCATTTCCTTCACGACACGCCTGATCGCCTCATCGTAACACCCGCCAAGCGGGCGATTACATAGTATTCGATGGCCTGGGATAAGGTAGTTTCGTCGGGATACGCGACGCACGCCATTTTTTCTCGCGTGTCTCAAAAATTGGACAGGTTCCGTCACGTTTCGCTCCGCGCCGTACCGCGCATTTGGTCGTACGTAAGTCAGGCGGTGCGA
This sequence comes from Methylomirabilis sp. (SeqCode), assembly GCA_035624495.1. Classification (GTDB taxonomy): domain Bacteria; phylum Pseudomonadota; class Gammaproteobacteria; order Acidiferrobacterales; family Sulfurifustaceae; genus Sulfuricaulis. The sequence goes on from DASPRK010000124.1 coordinate 1,821, forward strand.
AACCCCAATCGCCCCGCCGCCTGACACTGTTCGTAGTGTCGCGGCCCTCAGTAAACGTTTGGCACGTCCCGTGTGCCAAACGCCCTCGGGATTCGCGGCGTGTCGTTTGGCCGCGACCGTCCTGCGGCTGAGAACCGCCACAGTGACTCTACGCCGGGGTCCCCTACCCCGGCTATCGCGGGCTCTTCGCCAGCGCTCCGCTTTCCCTGGCTCATCGCGGGTAAAACCCTGTAAAACTATGTAAATGATCCATCCGATGCCGTGTCCGCTGGATGCGAGTGTGGCACTATCGGAGCCACGTTCGGTCTCAAGAAATGTGCTGGAACCATCTCCATGAAGCCAATACTGCCGGCGGACGGTGACAACGCGCTCGGCGACGAGAGGCTGACACGACGACTCGCCGCCGGGGATTTTACCCACGACACCTCGCGCGATAGCGAGGCCGTACCCGCAATAGCGCATGAAACGAGCGGCTGCTGATGCGCTACCTCCTCTTGATGTTTCTTTCCAAAAGCAACGCCGTCGTCGAACGAGCCAGGTTCTTAAGTAATCGTGTGCCCCGGAAGATCCGGTGGCTGCTGGTATCGTGCGCGATCATCGCGGTCGGCGCGGCGTACCTGTGGCGGGGCGCGCAACCTGAACCGCCGCGATACGTGACTGCACCCGTAGCGCGCGGCGACGTCGTGCGCTCGATCGTCACCACCGGCACCGTCAATCCGGTAGTCACGGTCCAGGTCGGGTCATACGTGTCGGGCGTCATCGAGAGCCTCTCCTGTGACTACAACACGCGGGTCAAGGCCGGGCAGCTGTGCGCCAAGATCGATCCGCGCCCTTATCAGCTCGTGGTGGATGAGGACGCCGCCAACCTGGCGAGTGCCGAGGCGCAGCTTCGCAAGGACCAGGCGAGCCTTACCTACACCAAGACCAATTACGATCGCGACCTCAAGCTGCTGCGCGAGGGAATCGTATCTCAGGACACGGTCGACAGCGACAAGAGCGCCTACGATCAGGGCATGGCCCAGGTCGGTCTCGACCGGGCGGCGATACAGCAGCGCCAGGCGGCACTGAACGCGTCGCGCGTAAACCTCGGGTACACCGACATAGTGTCCCCGGTCGACGGCATCGTGGTCTCCCGCAATATCGACGTGGGCCAGACGGTGGCGGCGAGCTTCCAGACGCCAACGCTGTTTCTGATCGCCAAGGATCTCACTAAGATGCAGGTCGACACCAATGTGAGCGAATCCGACGTGGGCGGTGCCGCGGTCGGCGAAAAAGCCTCCTTCACGGTCGAGGCCTATCTCAACAAGGTCTTCTGGGGGCAGGTGACGCAAGTACGCCAGGCGCCCATCACGGTGCAGAACGTCGTCACTTACGACGTGGTCGTAAGCGTGGATAACCCGAAACTCGAGCTCTTGCCCGGCATGACGGCGAACACGCGCATCATCACCGCCGAGCGTGACGATGTCCTGCGCGTGCCCCTCCCCGCTCTCCGGTTCTCACCCGGCGGGCTTCGCCAGGCGAATGTCCCGGCGACGACGGGCGCCGCCAAGTCAAACGAGGGGGCGCGTGTCTGGGTGCTGCGCGACGGACAACCTGTCAAGGTTCCAGTCACCACGGGTTTGAATGACGGCAGCTTCGTGGAAATCACAGGCGGCGATCTCAAGTCCAGCGATCAAGTCATCGTCAACGAGATCCGGTCGGGCGACCAGAAAACCGCGCCGGCGCGGGCGCCGTTTCACCTCTGAGGCCCCTGAAGGAGGACCGCGGCGTGTCCGACCCTGTCATCGAAGTCCGCGAGGTCGTAAAAACCTATCGACTCGGCGACGTCGAGGTTCATGCCCTCCGTGGGGTAAGCCTCAAGGTCGAGCGCGGCGAGTTCGTCGCGATCATGGGGGCGTCCGGTTCGGGCAAGTCCACGCTCATGAACGTTCTTGGCTGTCTCGACCAGCCCACGGCTGGTCAGTGCCTCCTCGAGGGCGTCGACATTGCATCCCTCGACGAGCCATCGCTCGCTCGCATCCGCAGCCTGCGAATCGGTTTCGTTTTTCAGAACTTCAATCTGCTCGCGCGCACCAGCGCCGCCGAGAACGTATCGCTGCCGCTGTTCTATTCCGGGCGCGTATCGGACAGCGCTACGCGGGTTCACGATGCGCTTCGCTCGCTCGGTCTGGACGGCCGGGAGGCGAGTTTTCCGAGCCAACTCTCCGGGGGCCAACAGCAGCGCGTGGCGATCGCCCGGGCGCTCATCAATGATCCGGCGATTCTCCTGGCTGATGAACCGACGGGGAACCTCGATTCGAAAACGGCCGAAGATATCATGGCCACCATCCAGCGTTTCAACCGCCGGCACGGCCTGACGGTAGTGCTCGTGACCCATGAGCCCGATATGGCCGCCTTTGCCGACCGTGTCGTGACCATGCGGGACGGAATGATCCTTTCCGATGAACGTCGCGTCGCGCGTGAGGCCGTGCCAGCCCAAGCCGAAGCCGAAGCGGCTGCGCCGGCGGCTGCCACCCGGGAGGTCGGCGCTTCCCGGGGTCTCGGCGATTTCTGGTCGTTTTCCCGCATGGCCCTCGTCGCCGCCGGGCGCGCGCTGGCGCGCAACAAGATGCGCACCGCGCTGACCATGCTCGGGATTTTCATCGGCGTCGCCGCCCTGATCACGATGGTGGCCGTGGGCCAGGGAGCGAACGCGGCGGTCAAGGCCCAGATCGAAAGCCTGGGCACGAATCTGCTCATCGTGCTGCCGGGCGCCACCACGACCGGCGGCGTGCGCGCCGGGTTCGGAAGCGCCTCCACCCTGACCGTGTCCGATGCCGAGGCGATCAAGAAGGACGATCGCGCGGTTGCCAATGTCGCGTATCAGACCCGTCAGATCGCCCAGGTCCAGTACGGCAGCCAGAACTGGAGCACGGTCGTTCAGGGTGTGCCGCCCAGTTTTCTCGCCATCCGGAACTGGGCCGTCATGGCCGGACGGCCGATGACGGAGGAGGACGAACGCAACGCGAACCGTGTCTGCCTGCTCGGACAAACGGTGCTCAAGAACCTGTTCGGCGAATACGAAAACCCTATCGGGGCCACCATTTTCATCAAGAACGTGCCCGTGGAGGTGATTGGTGTGCTCGATGCCAAGGGCCAGTCCGGCTACGGCCAGGACCAGGACGACACCATCCTGATTCCCTTCACCACCGCGGAGCGCAAGGTTCTCGGCGTGTCCACCCCCACGCAGAGCCAGACCGCCTCGAACAGCATCTATCTGCCGCCGCCCAACCCGTTCGGCATCCAGCGGAAGCTGACCGGCTACGTCAACATCATTTTTGTCCAGGCCAGCAGCACATCGGCGGTCCCGACTGCTCTACAGCAGGTTACCCGCACGCTGGAACAGCGTCATCATATCCAACCAGGTCAAACCGACGACTTCGGCGTGCGCAACATCAGCGACATCACGCAGGCGGCCGAGAGCAGCAGCCGCATCATGGCCCTGTTGCTCGCCTCGGTCGCCTCGATCTCGCTGCTCGTCGGCGGAATTGGAATCATGAACATCCTGCTGGTCTCGGTCACCGAGCGCACTCGCGAAATCGGCATCCGCATGGCGATCGGCGCCCGCCGGATTCACGTCCTGTTGCAATTCCTGGTCGAGGCGGTGTTGCTCAGCGTGATCGGCGGAGCGGTCGGCATCGTCATGGGCGTCGCGGTATCCAAGACAATTTCGTCCGTCGCCGGCTGGCCGACTCTGCTCTCGCCGGCTGCGATGGTCGTTGCTTTCGTGTTCTCCGCGGCGGTGGGCGTCTTCTTTGGCTTCTATCCCGCGCGACGCGCTTCACACCTGAACCCGATCGAAGCGCTGCGCTTCGAATAGGACGTATCGCATGCATGCATCCAACGACAAAACGCGACGCCGGTCTCTGATGCACCGCAGTCGAACCGTCCTCGCGGTCGGATTGACCGTCGCGCTCACCGGCTGCGCGGTCGGCCCCGAGTTCGTACCCCCGGCGCCGCCGCCGGTCCAAAATTACACCGCGACCGGAACACCGGCCGTGATGACGCCCGGCGCGGGCGAACCGGCGCAGCGGCTCGTCACCGGACAGGCCATCTCGGCCCAGTGGTGGGATCTGTACCGCTCGCCGCGCCTGCATCAGGTCCTCGACCAGGCGATTACCGACAGCCCGACGCTGGCGGCCGCGAAAGCCACGTTGGCTCAGGCGCAGCAGGCCGTGATCCAGGCGCGCGGCGGCTTCTATCCGCAATTCGACATCGCCGCCAACGCCGAGCGCCAGAAAACGACCTCGTCGCGCTTCGCCAGCAGCGGAATTGGCGCGACCACCGGATCGACGACGTTCAGCCTCTACTCGCTCGGACCGACCGTCAGTTTCGCGCCCGACGTGTTCGGCGGCACGCGCCGGCGCGTGGAGGAGCAGGAAGCGCTGGCGGAGAACCAGCGTTACCAGCTCGCCGCCGCCTATCTCACGCTGACCGGCAATGCCGTCACCCAGGCGATCAACATCGCGTCGGCGCGCCTGCAGATCGCCGCGGCGCAAGACATCATCGCCGCTGACGAGCAGGACCTGCAGCTCGTGCAACTGAAATTCCAGGCCGGAAAAGCCGCGCGCCTCGATGTCCTGACCGCCGAGAGCCAGTTGGCCAACGATCAGACACTGCTCCCGCCGCTGCAACAGCAACTCAGCGCGGCCCGCCATGCCCTGTCAGTCCTGGTCGGCAGATTTCCGAACCACTGGTCAGTGCCGGATTTCGAGCTAACCGAGTTCACGCTTCCGGCGGAACTTCCGGTGAGCGTTCCGTCTGACTTGGTGCACCAACGACCGGACATTCTCGCGGCGGAGGCCCAGCTTCACGCGAACAGCGCCGCGATCGGCGTTGCCGCTTCGCAGCTGTATCCAAACATCACGCTATCGGGGACGTTTGGCGTCGAATCGTTGTCGACCGCGACGCTGTTCCAAAGCTCGAGCGAATTCTGGAGCCTCGTCGCCAACCTGACCGCACCCCTCTTCCACGGCCACGCCTTGCAGGCGCAGAAGCAGGCCGCGGTCGACGCGTTCGAGGCATCGGCTGCGACGTACCAGCAAACCGTTCTCACGGCCTTCGGCCAGGTCGCCGACGTGCTGCGCGCGCTCGCTCACGACGCCGATTTCGTGAACGCACAGAAACACGCGCTGAACACGTCCAACACGGCCGTGTCGCTGCAGCGCATGAGCTATGCCGCCGGGAAATCGGACCTGCTCCAGCTCGTCGTCGTCGAGCGCGCCTATCAGCAGGCGCGCCTCGGCTACGCGCGCGCCCAGGCGCAGCGCTTTCAGGACACCGCGCAGTTGTTCGTCGCCATGGGCGGGGGCTGGTGGAGCGTCCAGAACGACGCGCCGGTTCCGTCCATGACGGATGCAGCAGGCGCAAAGTTAACTACGAACAATTAACGAGAGCCGGTCGGGGTTTTTGATCCGTTGTCGAATCGCGGCGGCTCGCCTGGACAATTCCTGATTGGAGCGGAAACTCGCCGTTGCCGCGGGAAAATGTTTCAGCCGCCGGCGGCGACGTGTTCGCGAGTTGATTTTTCGCCGTGTACCAGCCGGGCATGGCTGCCATTCTTGTCCTTGGTCACCTCAATCCGTGCCGGAATCCATTCGGTGAGCTCAGCGACATGGGAAATAATTCCTACAAGCCGGCCGCTCTTCAGCAGTTCTCCCAGCGCCTGGAACGCGAGCTCGAGGGTTTCCGGATCGAGCGAACCGAACCCTTCGTCGATAAAGATCGTTTCCAGACGAATTCCCCCGGCGTAGGACTGCACCACATCGGCCAGGCCCATGGCGAGCGACAGCGACGCCAGGAAGCTTTCGCCGCCGGAAAGCGTCTGTACCGGGCGGGTCGTTCCCGTGTAGGCATCGTACACGAGCAGATCCAGGCCGCCGGCGGCGCGCTGGTCCAACCGCTCCGTCGCACGCTGCAGGTCGAACCGG
>DASPRK010000028.1:0-17192 GCA_035624495.1 Methylomirabilis sp. (SeqCode)
AGATAAATATCGGCGTTCGCGATTGATGAGTGACGGAAGGTTAGTTTCGTGTATTCATTGAATCAGCAAGTCTTGAGGACCGACGCATCGGGGATGCCGCTTGAATGGATTGACTTCAAAGAGGCCGTGCGGGTCTATCACCTGGGGCAGGTGGCCTATACCTGCGGGGTACCGCTGTACCGGATTCGCGGTGGCTACAACGCCGTCACCGGCCGCCGCTCCGTTCTGGAGATCAGCTCCATCGTCGCCACCCACGGCGACAGCCACGCGGTGCTGAAGGCGCGAGCGCACTACGTGCCCCCGCTCAATAACCAAACCCTGTTTGCGCGGGATGCGCACCTGTGCCTGTACTGCGGCGAGCAATTCTCCGCGCGCGGATTGTCGCGCGACCATATCATGCCGCTGTCCATAGGCGGCACGGATTCCTGGAACAACGTCGTCACCGCCTGCAAGCGTTGCAACAACCACAAGGCCGGCCGCACCCCGGAGCAGGCCGGGCTCGAGCTGCTGGCGGTGCCGTTCACGCCGACACACGCCGAATACATCTTCCTGCAGGGCAAACGGATTCTCGCCGACCAGATGGAGTTTTTGCTGGCACACTTCCCGCGCCACAGTCCGCTGCACAAACGTCTGGCCAGGGCGACCTGAGCGGATTTCCGTTTCGTAACAAAAAACCCGCCACTGGCGGGTTTTTTGTTACGGCGAAAACTGACGATCAGACCGATGTCGGCACCAGCGTGTAGGTGCGAAGCTTCCGCGAGAAGTGACGCAGGGACTCGATACCGGTGGCCTCGGCCTCGCGGCACCACTCCTGCAGCGCCTGGATGAGATGCTCCTGGGTCGTCGCGCGACGGTTCCAGATGTCCACCAGCTTCTGTTTCATCGCGTATACCGTTTTGAGCCGGTCGTTGATCTCCAGCACCCGCTGCAGCAACCGGTGCTTGGTCTCGTCAAGCTGCGCCGCTTCCCGCACCATCAGTCGGCGCGCGCGCTTAAGCAGGGTCCAGGATTCGCGGTCGGCGCGGTTGGCTTTTTTCAGCTCTTCTCGGCACACGCGGTGCATGACGTCGCGCGCGAACTGCGCCATGACCTGAAAGCGTCCCGTGATCACGGCCCGGACCGTGTCGAGATCGATGTTCTGTTTGGCATTGTCGCAGGCGAGCTCCGGCGGGATTTTCTTCACGTGCGCCAGGCCCAGGGTTTCCAGGATACGGATATACGCCCAGCCGATGTCGAACTCCCACCATTTGGAAGACAGCTTGGCGGAGCTGCCGAAGGTGTGATGGTTGTTGTGCAGCTCTTCGCCGCCGATCAGGATGCCCCACGGCACGATGTTGGTGGAGGCGTCGGCGACTTCGTAATTGCGGTAACCCCAGTAATGGCCGATGCCGTTGATGACGCCCGCGGCGAAGAACGGAATCCAGATCATCTGCACCGCCCAGATCGTCAGGCCGATCGGCCCGAACAGCACCAGGTCGAGTACTAACATGAGCGCGATGCCCTTGCCATTGTGCGGCGTGTAGATTTTGCGCTCCAGCCAGTCGTCCGGTGCGCCATGACCGTACTTCTCCATGGTTTCCTTGTTCTTTGCCTCCTGGCGATACAGGTCGGCGCCGTCGAACAGCACCTTTTTGATCCCCGCAATTTGCGGGCTGTGCGGGTCATCCGGGGTTTCCACCTTGGCGTGGTGCTTGCGGTGAATCGCCGCCCACTCCTTGGTGATCATGCCGGTGGTGAGCCACAGCCAGAAGCGAAAAAAGTGACTGATGACGGGGTGTAGAGTGAGCGCCCGATGGGCCTGGTGACGGTGCAGATAAATGGTGACGCCGGCGATGGTGATGTGGGTCAGGATAAGTGCGGCGACGATATGACCCCACCATGGAAGCGCGATGAGTCCTTCAAGCATTCGTAAAACCCCGTTTCATTTGACAATATGTTATGCAAGTATAACAGAAAGAACCCGGGACTGTTCGATCCGGGCGCGATTGACCGAAATACACCGCGAATACTGGAAATATGCCGACACCGACGACACCCGCGCTCACCACGGACATCATTATCGAGCTGACGGACCGTCCTGACTTGCCGATCGTTCTAATCCGGCGCAAGAACCCGCCGCATGGCTGGGCGCTGCCCGGAGGTTTCGTGGATGTCGGCGAGTCGGTGGAGCGGGCCGCGGTGCGCGAGGCGAAGGAAGAAACCGCCCTGCGCGTGACGCTCAAGACACTATTGGGCTGTTATTCCGACCCGGCGCGCGACCCGCGCGGCCACACCGCCTCCGTCGTTTATGTCGCCGAGGCGCAGGGTGAACCGCGGGCGCAGGACGATGCCGCGGGCGTGGCGCTGTTCAGTCCGGAGGCTTTGCCTTCGCCGCTCGCGTTCGATCACGCGCGGATACTGCGCGATTATCTGGTTTACCGGCGACACGGGAAACCTCCGCCGCCGAATCCGGGCTGACTTCGGGTTTCGGCTAAGACTTTGTTGGTTTTTTGGCGCTGCTCGTTCGCGGCGCCACAGCCGGAGAATCCTTGATGTACACGTCGCGCTGGGGAAACGGAAAGCTGATGCCGGCGGCGCGAAAGTCGTTCCATATCCTCCGATACAGAGCAGACCGCACGTCGAGGCTGTAGTCGGGGTCGTCAACCCAGGCCAGAAGTTCGAGATTCACGCCGTTGTCGCCCAGCCCCGTCACATAGACGCTTGGCGCGGGCTCGCGCAGAATGTGTTCCTGCTCGAGCGCCAGGCGTTCCAGACGCTGCAACGCCGCCTCGGGATCGTCGTTGTAGCTGATCTGCACCGGCAGCCGCACCCGGATGCGGCGGTCGCCCTCGTATGACCAGTTGGTGATGTCGGAGGTCAGCAGATTTTCGTTGGGCACGATGATGTCGAGACCGTCGCGCGTGTGGATCACGACGTGGCGCGTGTGCAGCGCCTTCACGGTGCCGTTGGTATTGCCATAGCTGATGACGTCGCCCGGCTTGATCGATCCCTCAAAGGCCAGGATGAATCCGCTGACGAAATTGCTTACCACGCGCTGCAGGCCGAAGCCCAGGCCCACGCCGAGCGCGCCGCCGAAGACCGTCAGCGCGGTGATGTCGATGCCGGCGGTCACCATGGCGATGAGCAACGCCAGGATCAGCAGCACGAACTTCACGAGCTTGGACACGGCGATCTTCAGGCTGTCGTCGAGCACGCGGCTGCGCTGAATCCGGCTGCCGACGGCGCCCGCGATCCACAGGGCCGCAAGCAGTAACAGCGCGGCCGAGAACAGGAAGCTCGCCGCGGTATAGAGCGAGACCCGCACGCTGCCGAAGTAGACCGCATATTCGTCCAGCACTTCCGAGACGAACGGCAGCCAACCGAGGATGTGCAAGGCCACCAGCGTCCATATGGTCACCGTCAGCACGCCTTCCCAGGCCTTAAGCGGACCGCCGGGGCTGAAGGTGTGGCGCAGCGCGAACACACCCATGCGGATGACGGCGAGCGCCCCGACCAGGATCATCGCGGGATGCAGCAGGTCGGTTTCGCCGCCATGCCGGCGCCGGATCTCGATCGACATCAGCAGCCACAACCACAGCAGCAGGGGAATCAGACCGCGCGCGCCGGTGCGCACCGCGGTGCGGCCGACGCCTTCCATCGTTCCCGGTTGCGCGAGCGCCCGCAGCCGGCGTCGCAGCCGGCTGCCAATGAATACGGCGAACAGCAGGCCGGCGAGGAGGATGCCGGTCTGCGCCCACGTGGACGGCGAATTCAGGAAGTCGCGGATGACCGCGCTGCTGGGGAAATAGTCAAACCATTCTTGCATGAATCGATGCGGTAATCCCGGGCCCCAGCCGGGGCCCTGTCGCGGGTAGCATAGCGGGACGTGCGGGCAAAAAAAAGCCCGCAGACATCGCGGGCTGGAGGAGAGAGAGGGTGCGCCGCCTCAGGGCTTGACGTAGGAGAAACCTTGCGATTCCAGGTGGGCGATTTCCGCCACCCCGCTCGGCACGATGTCGTCCTTGCTGACATCATAGAGATCGTTCTTGTAGTTGATCTTCTTGCTCACGAGCGTGTTGTTGCAAACGTTGAAGTGCACGCCTTGGCGCTTGAGATTGCTGATCTTGTCGGCGAAGTCCGCGTCCTTGTTCGCGATTTGCAGCAGCGCGATTCCCGGACCGTGCATCACCACGCGCAGATCGATGTTGTCCTTGCCGACGGCGTTGATATGGTTCTGAATGTTGCCCAGCGCGGCCTTGAGCACCTTGGGATCGTCCACATTGATGTGATAGACGACTTTCTGTTTGCCGTAGTCACCGGCATAGGCCGTGCCCAGGTTGATGCCGAGCGTGAGTAGAGCCATCATGGCCAGCGAAACAAATTTTCTCATCTGTGTCTCCTCTATCTAACGTGGTTTTGAAGTGTTTCTAAACCTGTATGTACGCCCATCCCTCGTGCTGCCGGCGCATGATCTGCGCCACGCCGGAGTCGATGACCTCGACGCCGGGAAGCAATTTAACGTTGAGTCCGACTTCATGCTGAATGCGATCGATGGTGTTCTGGCACGCGACGAACTTCAGCCCCGGGTATTCCTCCTGCATGCGGCGCACCCGCTCGGCGTAGGGGGAAATGCCCGAGAGCAGCAGGTTCAGTCCGTCGCCGTTCGCGACCACTTCCACGCGCGCCTTCTGATGCGACTTGCGGTAGTACTGCATCAGGCTCTCGACCTCATCGAGGGCGTTTCTGAGATGTTCCGGATGCCCGTCGCTGACGTGGAACAGCACCTTGGCCGGATCCTGGGCGTCGGGCGTCGCCTGCGCGACCGCGGTCGATTGGGGGACCGGCGCTTGATGCAGGAACCAGCCGGTGACGCCGCCGATGACGAGCGCGAGACCGGCGGCGAGACCGAGGCCGAGCCGGCGGCGGGTCGCGAATGACGTCAAGCCTTGCGGAGGCACCGGTGGCTGCTCGTAGGCCAGCCTGACCAGTCCATGAAGCTTGCGCAGCTCGCAAACCTGGCGATTCAGCGCCTCATCCTTCGCGAGGCAGGCGTACACCTGCTGCCGTTCCTCCAGGCTCAGCTGTTCGTCGACGAACGCGTTGAGGAATTCATCCGAAAACTTCTGTTCGGTGTTCATTTGATTCTCCGGATCTTGGATTCTTCGGCAGCCAATTTGGGGGCGATTTCCTCGAGCAGGTCTTTGAGTGCATAACGCGCCCGGCACAGACGACTCATTACCGTTCCGATCGGTACGTTCAGGATCTGCGCGACTTCCATATAGCTCTGTCCCTGAATATCGACCAGCGTGACGACCTGGCGCTGGCCTTCCGACAGTTTGGCGATCGCCGCCCTTACCTTGAGGACGATCTCCTGCTCGCTGCTCTTCTTCTCCGGGGTGGTCTCATCAGTGAGTATGTGATTGTCGATCTCTTCCGCGACACGATGACGACGGAAATGATCGTGGTAACAATTGGCGAGAATGCTGTACAACCACGCCTCGCCGGCGTTCGGGTCGCGCAGCTGGCCGGATTTCTGCAGCGCCTTGGTCAGGGTTTCCTGCACCAGGTCGTCGGCCAACGCGGCGTTATGGGTCCAGGCATAGGCGATGCGATAAAGCCGCAGGCGGTGTTGCTCCAGCCGGGCTTTGGCCTCGCGGGTGCGACCGAGAAAGTTGAATACGTCCATTATCAAACCTGTAGGCGTGAATTTGCGTGGATCAATGCTCTAAAAGACGGCCCCTTGGTGTCGTTTATTCCCCGGCAGTCCTTTCCAGCCATTCTATTATATAGATGATGGCCCGGCTCCCAGGGCCGCGGATTCCGGGACTAGCGGCGCAAACCCTGTTCCGGCTGCTCCCGCCCGTCCAGCAGAACCCGTCCGGAAGCGATGGACAGCCGGTTTTCCAGGAACCAGCATACGGCCAGGGGATATATCCGGTGTTCCTCCTGGAGCACGCGGTCCGCCAGAGTATCCGGGGTGTCGCTCGGCAAAACGGGCACCGCCGCCTGAATGATCACGGGTCCGCGGTCCATTTCATGCGTGACGAAATGGACGCTGGCGCCGTGGTATCTGGCCCCGCTTTGCAGGGCGCGGGCGTGGGTATCGAGACCGGGAAACTCCGGCAACAGGGACGGGTGAATGTTGAGCAGCCGGCCGGCGTAATGATCGATGAAATCCTTGCCGAGGATACGCAGGAAACCCGCGAGCGCTACGACTTTCGGCTGATACGCATCGATGCGCTGCATTAGCGCGCGGTCGAACTGATCGCGGCTGGCGAAATCGCGATGATTGACGACATGCGCCGGAATGCCGGCCCGTTGCGCGCGCACCAGACCCGGCGCTCCGCCGTTGTTGCTGATGACGGCGCGAATCTCGCCCGGCAATAGGTTGGCGTGTACCGCGTCGATCAGCGCTTGCAGGTTGCTTCCCCGACCCGAGATCAAAACTACTATGCCGGGCCGTTTGGCCTCATTCATTTTAAAATGACGACCTGATCTTCTCCCGAATGGGGTTCGACGTGGCCGATGATGGCGGCGCTCTCGCCGGCGGTTGCGAGCAGCTTCAACGCCTTTTCCGCGTCGGCGGCATCCAGCGCGAGCACCATGCCCAGGCCGCAGTTGAACGTCCGATACATCTCGAAGTCCTCGACCCCGCCGGCTTCCTGCAGCCAGTTGAAAATCGCCGGGCGTTTCCAGGCGCGCGCGTCGATCACGGCGCGCACCCCCGGCGGCAGCACGCGCGGCACGTTGCCTGGCAGACCGCCGCCGGTGATGTGCGCGGCCGCGTGCACCGGCAGTTCGCGCAGCAGCGCCAGCAGCGGTTTGACGTAGATGCGCGTGGGCGCGAGCAACACCTCGCCGAGCGGCCGGCCGTCAAATGGTTGATCGAGCCTGGTCTTGCGCAGCTTGAGGATCTTGCGGATGAGCGAGTAGCCGTTCGAATGCGCGCCGCTCGAGGCGATGCCGATCAGCGTATCGTTCGTTTTCACCTGCGAGCCGTCTATGATCTTCGATTTCTCGACCACGCCGACCGCGAAGCCCGCGAGATCGTAATCGTCCTCGGCGTACATGCCCGGCATCTCCGCGGTTTCGCCGCCGACCAGCGCGCAGCCGGCCTGGCGGCAGCCTTCGCCGATGCCGCGGATCACGGCCTTGGCCGCCGCGTTGTCGAGCTTGCCGGTGGCGTAGTAGTCGAGGAAGAACAGGGGTTCCGCGCCCTGCACGACGATGTCGTTGACGCACATGGCCACGAGGTCGATGCCGATGGTGTCGTGGCGCTTGAGCTCGATCGCGAGCTTGAGCTTGGTGCCGACACCGTCGGTGCTCGACACCAGCACCGGTTCGCGGTACCGGCCCGGCGGGATTTCAAACAGCGCGCCGAAACCGCCGACCCCAGCGAGCACCCCGGGGCGGTTCGTGGCGCGGGCGATCGGTTTGATGGCCTCGACCAGCGCGTCGCCGGCCTCGATGTCGACGCCGGCGTCGCGGTAGGTGAGAGAAGCGCGCGGTTTGTTCACGTTGTGCTCCGGTAATGCTTACGGGATGCGTATGGTAGGGCGAGTCCGCGCCGGCGTAAACATCTGCGCCGCGTGCGCAACAGCCTGGCCCGAAGGCGGGAAATCCGCGGGCTGACATGCAAGGCTTTTCTGAATGTAGCCCCGCTGCGTTGGTCCTGCCATTATAATGGTCGGACCGGACACCCGGCGCCGGCCGGCTAATACAATAAGACCCATGGCGAGCATTTCCCAACTGCCCAACATGATCACGGTATCGCGCATCGCGCTCGCGCCGGTGCTGATCCTGCTGCTGAAGGAGCAGAACTACGCCGCCTCCCTGGCGGTGTTCATTATCGCCGGCATCTCCGACGGTCTGGACGGCTTCATTGCCAAGCGCCTCCACCTCACCAGCCGGTTGGGCTCGATCCTCGATCCGGTGGCGGACAAGACCCTGCTGGTGAGCAGTTACGTGATGCTCACCTTCCTCAACCAGGTGCCGTTCTGGCTGATGATCACGGTGGCATTCCGCGATCTGCTGATCATCGGCGGCTACCTGATGTACACCTCGATGGTCGGGCCGGTGCAAATGCGCCCGAGCTGGCTGTCCAAGTTCAACACCCTGATGCAGATTCTGCTGGTGATCGTGATCCTGGCGCAGCAGGCGCTGGCGCTGGGCTATCCGGTGGTGGTGGATGTCCTGATTTACGCGGTACTCGTCACGACGGTCGCGAGCGGCGTGCACTACGTCTGGATCTGGGGCGTGATGAAGGAGGTCGAACCCGCCGGAGGGAACGATGGCTGAGGGACGCCGCCTATGTCAACCGGATCGTGCATCCCCGTGAGCGAACAACTTTCGCTCAATCTGCGTCTCAAGGACGCCTCCTCGTTCAGCAATTTCCTGCCGGGTTCGAACCGCGAGGCGCTCGAGCGCCTGCGCGCCGCGGTCGTGGCGACGGCCACGCAGAACAAGGCGCCGGAGCCGGCACTGTTTTTCTGGGGCGCGGACGGCGTCGGCAAGACGCATCTGTTGCAGGCGGCCTGCCGACTGGCACAGGAACTCGGCGCCGTACCGCTGTACGCGCCACTCGCCGACGCCGCTGGACTGTCGCCGCGGCTGTTGGAAAGTTCAGAGCACATTCCGCTCGTCTGTCTCGATGATCTGGACCGCATCGCCGGTGACGCTGAATGGGAAGCGGCCTTGTTCAGTCTGGTCGAACGCCTGCGCGCAGCCGGCGGCATGCTGGTGGCCGCGGCGAGCCTGCCGCCGGCGCGCCTCGGGCTGCGGCTGCCCGATCTCGCGAGCCGTCTCGCCTGGGGCGCGGTGTACGCCCTGCAGCCGCTGAGCGACGCCGAGAAGCTCGAAGCGATGCAGCTGCGCGCGCGCAACCGCGGCTTCGAGATGGCCGAGGACGTCGCGCGCTACATCCTCAGCCGCTATCCGCGCGACCTGCATTCGCTGTTCGACCTGCTGGACCGCATCGACCGCGCCTCGCTCGCGCATCAGCGGCGCGTGACCATTCCGTTTCTGCGGCAGTTGGAAGAGATCGGGGATCGGGACGCAGGAAAAGGTTAGAGAATTTTCAGTACATTCTCCGGCGGCCGGCCGAGTGCGGCTTTGCTGGTCGCTCTCGGCTTCCTGCCTTTCGCAACACTTGTACGTCCCTGTACGTCGCTGGTAACCACAACGATCGGGCGCTCGATCAGGCGCGGGTATTTCACCATGGCGCGGATGATGTCGGCGTCGGAAACGTCGGGGCGGTCGAGCTTCGCCTTCTTATATTCTTCTTCCTTCGTGCGCAACAGCTCACGCGGTGTTATGCCGAGGAGCTTGAGTAGGCGCTTGAGTTCCGCCTCCGAGGGCGGGGTAACCAGGTATTCGATGATCGTGGGTTCGATGCCGCGTTTCGTGAGCAGCGCCAGCGTCTGGCGCGACTTGGTGCAGCGCGGGTTGTGATAGATGATGACGGCCATGGGACCTCCCGGGATCGGACGGACTATATAGTTACCCGATTTCGTGTCGTATATCAAAAACTACGAGCGTACTCAAAGTCAGAAGTTCAGCTAACAGATTGTTGAAAAAATCACCAAAACTCACGAACTCGTCATTCCGGCGTAAGCCGGACAAAATCGCCGGGAGCGATTTTGTACAGCCGAAGGCTGGCCCCGAAGGGGCGGAATACAGGGATGTATTCCGTAATCCAGTCTATTACTGATTTTGTTGGTTCTAATATCCTGGACCCCGGCTTTGCATCCTTAGCTCCGTAACCGGCGCATCCCTGCGCCACTACTCGCGGTGTGACGAAAGCTTTTTTCAACAAACTGCTAACATAACACCGTGGACAATCTACCGGCGTTCGGGCAATGGATGGTGAAGGTCGCGCAACGGTTCCGGCAGGACCGCTGCACGCGGGTGGCGGGCGCGCTGTCGTTCACCACGCTTCTCGCGCTGGTGCCGCTGACGGCCGTGACCTTCGCGATATTTTCCCATCTGTCCGGATTCGAATCGTGGATGGCGATGGTGCAGGAATTCATCTACGGTAATTTCGTGCCGGCGGCGGGCGAGACGGTGAGCCGCTATCTGCGGACCTTCGCGGCCAACGCCGACCGGCTGCGGGCCTGGGGCCTGTTCTTCTTCGTCATTACTTCGCTGATGGTCATGGCCACCATCGAGCGTGTGTTCAACGACATCTGGCACGTGCCGCAAACGCGCAAGCGGCTGCACCGGTATCTGACCTACGGCGCGCTGCTGGTGCTCGGTCCGGTGCTGATCGGCATGAGCCTGTCGTTTACTTACCGTCTGTTCTCGCTGCCGCCGTTCGGGCGCCACGCGCCCCTAAGCGGGCTGCGGGAATTCCTGCTCGACACCATGCCGGTGGTGTTTCAGTGGGCGGCGCTGTGGCTGCTGTACACGGTGGTGCCGAATTACCGCGTCCGGCTCCGGCATTCGCTGGCCGGCAGCCTGGTGGCGACAACACTGTTCGAAATCGCGAAGCGCGGCTTCGCCGTGTTCGTGCAGTTCTCATCCTACAAGGCGATCTACGGCGCGGTGGCGGCGTTGCCGGTGTTCCTGCTCTGGATCTATTTATCGTGGACCATCGTGTTGCTCGGGGCGGTGATCACGGCGGCGCTGCCCGAGTGGCGCCGGCCGCAGGCGGTGCGGCAGTGGCGCAAGAAGCGCCGTGCCGGCTCTGCGTTCAGGGATTGAGGATCTCGAAACGGAACTGCTCGAAGGAATGGCCCGCCTCGATCAACTTGACCGGCTCGATCTTGTACAGCCGGTAACCGTTGTCCATGTAGATCAGCGAATCCGGTTTGCACACCCCGCGGTGTGTGACGAGGGACTGCGGTTGCTTGAGCGGCTTGATTTCCGGCAGCAACAGCGCCGGGAGGAAGTCGCTTTCCTTGCCGTCCTCGCCCACGGTCTTGATGACCACCGGATCGGCGTTCGGCGCCAGGCGCTGGATGCCGATTTCGACATCGGACGATCCCGGACTCCGGACCCAGCGGATCACGCCGACGCTCCAGGGATTGCCCTGCCCCGGCGTGCGAGTGATGATGAGATCGCCGACCTGAATATGCACGTTGATGTCGCCGCGTTTGGACAGCGACAACCCGCCGGCGCTTTCGTCCTCGATGTCCCAGGTGGAAAAATCCCGCGGCGGCAATCTGGCGTCCGCCGAACGCGCATCGCCGGCGCCGGTCTGGGGACGTTGCGGCATCGGTCCCACGAACGTGGAGCTGACGACGAACTTGCGTCCGCCGTTGATCCAGTAGTTGATAGCCTCGAGACCGATCGCCATTTCCACCTGGTAGCCGGTGCGCGGGCTGCGGCGGAAAGAACGTTGCGGATTCACGCCCCAGGCGTTCAGCACCCGGCGCAGCAGTTCCCGGCCCGATTCGACGAAAAAATCCTCCTTGAGCCCGTCGGTCGCCGGCATCTGCCCGCCCTTGAGCAGGGTCAACTGCGTGTAGACCTGGCGGGCCAGCTCCACGGTTTTCAGCAAACGGTAGCGTTGCGGGTTGTCCGGGGAAGCGTAGGCGGTATAGACCGCGCCGGCCTGGTCGTTTTCGGGATCAATCAGGAACTGGCAGGTGGGTTCGTATGTCGCCGTGGCCGCGGTGAGCTGTGCCAGCGGCGCCCAGCGGTCGAGATAGTCGTGGACGCGGTCGATCATCCGCGGCGGAAGCGTGTAGGGATCGCTGAAATCCAGCAACAACGCCTGCTTGTAGGCGTGATCGACGCTGGATTTCGGCACCGCCGGGTTGAGCGGGTCGTCGACCTCGACGCTCGCGAGCCTCAGATTCACCGCGTGCGTATAGAGCGCGTGAATCTCCCTCCACATCTGCGCCGGGTACGGCGAATACGTTTGAAACGAAACCGCCAGCACTTCGGTGAGATGGCGGATGGCGCGCTGGACGACGAGCGCCAGCGTGGGCTGGATGGCGCCGCCGACCATGCCGTCGTTGCGCGCGGTCGCGTTCAGCGCCAGCCGCTTGTACCCGTTGGCCATTTCCAGTTGGAACTGGCGATTTTGCTCGGCAATGCTCTTGTGTTTCTCCGCCAGCGGCAGCGGCAGACCGATGCACTGCTTGGTCAGCTCCAGCGAAATATGCCGGACCAGTGGGCGGAACAGCTCGAGCAGCTTGAGCCGTTGCGCGTCGTCGAACGCCACGCGGTTGTGGGTGGAGAGGGTGGAGAACAACTTGCGGCTGGTGTCGGCGACGTTGAGCAGCGGCAGGCTCTGCAGCCACTGGCTGACCTTGGATGGATCGAGTTCGATGCCCGCGACGTCGCGTGCGGAGATTTGCGGTACGGACAGCGGCAACACCATGAAATTCGGAACCCCGTTGTGGTGATCGGCACCTATGCCGAAGTGTAGACGGCAGCCGGGGTCGGCACCAATTCTCGGGGATTTCGGGCGCAGTCGTCGGTCCGGCCGGTTGCCGGCGGCGGATTACCGGGGGGCTAGCGGCGGGGCGGGGTGATGTTGCCCTCGACCGCGGCACGTTCCACCAGGCGGTCGAACTCGGCGGTGCTCATCAATCCTTTTTCCGCGACGATGTCGCGCACCGGGCGGCCGCTGCGTTCGGATTCCTTGGCAACCTCGGCGGCGGCGGCGTAGCCGATGGACGTATTAAGGAGTGTCGCGAGCCCGACGCTGGTATGGGCCAGCTCGCGGCAACGCGCGCGGTGGACCTTGAGGCCGCGCAGCCCCTTCTCGGTCGCGGCGTTCATGGCGCGGGTGAGCCAGTCCATGGCGTCGAACAGCGCGCTGCCGAGCGCTGGCATCATGACGTTCAACTCCAGCTGTCCGGCCTGGGTCATCAGGGCGATAGCGTGGTCCTGTCCCAGGACCTGGCAACACACCTGATTGAGCATCTCGAACATGACCGGATTGACCTTGCCCGGCATGATCGACGAGCCGGGCTGCACCGCCGGCAGCTCGATCTCACCGAACCCGGTGCGCGGTCCGGAGGCGAGCAGGCGCATGTCGTTGGCGATGCGCGTCAATTCCAGCGCCAATGCGCGGATGGTGTTGGAGAGCTGCTGCAAGTCGTGCATCGATTGCATCTGCGCCGCGAGATCGTCAGCTGACCGGATCGGCTCGCCGCTGAGGCGCGCAAGCTCCTCGGCGACGTGCGCGGCGTAACCGGGAACGGTATTGAGACCCGTGCCCACGGCCGAGCCGCCCAGGCCGATTTCGCACAACGGTGCCAGCGCCGCGCGCAGCTGATGGCCGGCGCGGCGCAGGGTCCAGGCGTAGGCGCCGAATTCGCGTCCGAGCGTGGTCGGCACCGCGTCCTGCAAATGAGTGCGCCCGCTCTTGACGGTGCCGGCTTCGCGTTTGGCGATTTCCTCGCAGGCATCGGCCATCAGATTGACGGCCGTGAGCAAGCGCGGAAGCTTGGCGAGCGCCGTCAGACGGATCGCAGTCGGGATGGTGTCGTTGGTGCTCTGCCCCATGTTCACGTGATCGTTCGGGTGCACCGGCTTGTATTCGCCCTTCTTGCCGCCGAGCGCGACGTTGGCGAGGTTGGCGATTACCTCGTTAGTGTTCATGTTGTGCGAGGTGCCCGCGCCGGCCTGGAACCGGTCGACGAGGAACTGGTCGTGGTGCTTTCCCGCTATAATGGCGTCGGCCGCCTCGATGATGGCGCGCGCCAGGCGCGGTTCCAGCGCCCCGGCGGATTCGTTGACCGCGGCGGCGGCGCGCTTGATGCGGGCATGGGCGATAATGAAGTCGGTGTCCGGCAGGCGGCCGGAGACAGGGAAGTTTTCCACTGCTCGCGCCGTCTGTATGCCGTACCAGGCATCACGGGGCACCGGATATTCACCCAGAGTGTCCTTTTCGGTGCGGAATTTTTGGTTCATGGCGGGCTCCAAGTAAGTGAAGCGATTATTGCGGCGGCATGAATCTGATTGAACAGGTTAAATGGGTTGTTATTCTCTGGGCCCGGGATAGAAGCGGTCAAGCCGCCGCAATAATCAGAAATCTTGTGATTTTCATTATTGACCCGGCACGCCCGCGTCATTACGGATGTTCAGTAACGTATATCGCAACCGGCCTTCGTTCAAGAACAATCGTGCCGGGTCAATAATATGGTTGGCGGCGCGGGAATGGATCCGCGCCCAACGGCAACAGCGACAGGAGGGCAACGTGCTTCGTCTGATCAGGTATTTCACGGTGTTGTTGTGTTTGGCTCCGGCGCTGGCACTCGCCGCCGGTCCGGACGTCGTGCTCAAGGATTTCACCGGCAAGGACCGCAACGTCAACGAATTCGTCGGTCAGGGCAAGTGGACGATCGTGACTGTGTGGTCGGCCGACTGTCCCATCTGCAAGCGTGATATCTTTCACATGACGTTCTTCCATGACGAGCACCGGAAAAAAGACGCCACGGTGCTGGGTCTGTCGATCGATGGCTACGCCAATCGCGACAAGGCACAAGGTTTCATCAACGACCAGAGCCTCAATTTTCCCAATCTCATCGGCACCCCGGACGACCCGAGCCGCCTGAGCGGAACCGTCTTCATCGGCACGCCGACTTATTATTTCTTTTCGCCCGAGGGAAAATTCATGGCCCAGCGCATCGGGCCGATCACCCAGGCCCAAGCGGAGGAGGTAATCCACCAGCTGGAGCAAGATCAATCCACGTCGAAAAAACTCTGAACGCGAGCCTGGTTTCGGAATGAACCGCTGCCGGCATTTTCTAGTGTCCGGCCGGGTGCAGGGCGTGTTTTATCGTGCCGCGAGCGAATCGGTCGCGCGCCGCCTCGACCTCACCGGCTGGGTGCGCAACCTCCCCGACGGGCGCGTGGAGCTGGTGGCCTGCGGCGAGGAGACGAAGCTCAAGGAGCTGGAGCAGTGGTTATGGCAGGGCCCGCCGCGGGCGCGCGTCGAGCAGGTGGCGGTGCAGGACGTCGACGCGCAGGGCTTCCCCGGTTTCTCCGTGCGCCGTTAGCTTACTGCGCGAACCAATGTGTGCGCAGAGCCTTGTCCACCCGCAGTGAATATTCGCGTTCGCGGGTGCCATTGTAACGCTTGAGCGCGGCGTACAGATTGCCTTTTTCCTTCTCGAGATAGTATTTCAGGATGGTGCAGCCGAGCCGCAGGTTGGTGCGGATGCGGAACAGGCTGTCGCCCGGCCGGCCGATCTCCTTCAGCCAGAACGGCATCACCTGCATCAGCCCGCGCGCGCCGGCGGTGGAAATGGCGTACTGGTCAAAATTGCTCTCCACGTCGATTACCGCGAGCACCACCTCCGGCGACAGCCCGGCGCGGCGCGCTTCGTAGTGCACGTTCTTGAGCAGCTCCACACGATAGCGCGCGTCTGGCACGCGCGGCTCGAGCCGCCGCGACATGTCCGCCAACCACACCTCGCCGTCGAAGCGGTCGCCGAAGCTGTCGGTGTCGAGCGCCGCCTGCTTCACGAGCTCACGCAATTCCGGGTCGATCGCGGTCGAGGAGATTTTCTGGATCGGCGCCGACGCGGCGGCCCGGGTTTGGGCCTGAACGGCAGCGCCGACGCAAAGACAGGTAAGTGCTGTCAGTAGTGTCAGCGCCGACTTGTGCAGGGTGATGAAAATGATCCTGAACGCCAAGGCGCCAAGGTCGCGAGGAAAAGCAATTTCGTCCGGTTTTCTCATTCCCTGGCGTTCCTGGCGTCCTGTTGATCAATTTAATATTGATAAAGACTTTATACGTTGGATTATAGGCATTTAAACTTGCCTCCCGCGACCCCATCCAGACGGAAGGACAACCCCATCATGGCCACGCCGACACACATTTCAACGCTGGACGACGCGCCCGAGTCGGTTGACGCCGAGCGCTGGCTCGCATCCGTCGCCGCCGGCCGGCCGGCGGCGGAAATTGACCTTCTACGTCGCGCCGTGGCCACGGCGCTCCAAGCCCATGCCGGCCAGCGCCGGGTGTCGGGCGAACCCTATGTGCAGCATTCGCTCGCGGTGGCACAGATACTCGCCGGCCTCGGCCTCGATCACGAAACGCTGGCGGCCGCCATCCTGCACGACGTGGTCGAGGACACCGGCGTAGCGCTGGAGGACTTGAAGCGCGACTTCGGCGCGCGCATTACCGGCCTGGTGGACGGCGTGACCAAGATGAAGGTCATTCAGGAGTTCCAGAGCGAGCCCTCTGGCTCGCGCCGGGAGTCCGCCCAGGCCGAGAGCCTGCGCAAGATGCTGCTGGCCATGGCCGAGGACGTGCGCGTGGTTTTCATCAAGCTCGCCGACCGCCTGCACAACATGCGGACGCTTTCGGCGATGCCCGAGGAGAAGCAGATACGCATCGCGCGTGAAACCATGGATATCTTTGCGCCGCTCGCCAACCGTCTCGGCATCTGGCAGATGAAATGGGAGCTCGAAGACCTCGCGTTCCGCTACCTCGAACCCGCTTCGTACCGGCAGATCGCGGAGTTCCTCGCCGAACGCCGCGAGGACCGCGAGGACTATATCGCGCGTTTCGTCGAAAGACTCTCGGAAGAATTGAAAAAGGCCGGCATTGTCGGCGAGGTCACCGGCCGGCCCAAGCACATCTACAGCATCTGGCGCAAAATGCAGAAGAAAGGCAAGGACTTCGAACGCATCTTCGACGTGCGCGCGGTGCGGGTGCTGGTCGACAACATCCGCGACTGCTACGGCGCCCTCGGCGTGGTGCATTCCCTGTGGCAGCACGTGCCCGGCGAATTCGATGACTATATCGCCACCCCCAAGGAGAACAACTATCGCTCCATCCACACCGCGGTGGTCGGGCCGGAAGGCAAGACCGTCGAGGTGCAGATTCGCACGCGCGAGATGCACGATCAATCCGAGCTCGGCGTCGCCGCACACTGGCGCTACAAGGAAGGCGCGCGTCCCGACAAGAGTTACGACGCCAAGATCGCATGGCTGCGCAGCCTGCTCGAGTGGAAGGACGAAGTGGCGGAGGCCGCCGATTTCGTCGACCGGTTCAAGTCCGAGGTGTTCAGCGAGCGCGTGTACGTGTTCACTCCCAAGGGCAATATCGTGGACCTGCCTGCCGGCGCCACGCCGCTCGACTTCGCGTACCACATCCATACCGACGTCGGGCACCGTTGCCGCGGCGCCAAGGTCAACGGCCAGATGGTGCCGCTGACGCATCAACTCAAGACCGGCGACCGCGTCGAAGTGCTCACGGTCAAGGTGGGCGGTCCCTCGCGCGACTGGCTGTCGCCGCACCTCGG
>DASPRK010000176.1:0-23878 GCA_035624495.1 Methylomirabilis sp. (SeqCode)
CCGGTGATCGCGGTCCAGCCGAGCACCGGCGGCGCGGCACCGGCGGCGCCGCCGATGACGATGTTCTGCGGCGTGGCGTGCTTGAGGAATACGGTATATATGATCGAATAGCCGATGAGCGAGATGAAGGTTAGCACCGCGGTGAGCGTGTTGACCCATAGCGTGAGGATCACCATCGAGGCCACGCCGATGATCAGCGCGAACAGCAACGCTGCGCGCGTGCTGACGCTGCCGATGGGCAGCGGCCGGCGGCTGGTGCGGATCATGCCGATATCGAAACGCAGGTCGAGGATCTGGTTGATCGCCGCGGCCGAAGCGGAAGCAAGCGCGATGCCGAGCGTTCCGAGCAGGAACGGCACGAGCGGCAGGCCCGATGGCGCGGACAGGAACATGCCGACCACCGCGGTGAACACGATCAGCGACACCACCCGCGGCTTGGTCAGCTCGTAGTATTCGCGCGCGAGCGCGCGGAGGTGGCGACGCGGCGCGGCTGCCGCGACGGCGGAATTGTCTCGTCTCATGGCGGATTCGGACTTGCCCATCACGTTGTTCGGGGTGACCGGACCGTATGATACAGGGTTATGAGGCTCAGCAGTAGCAGGGCCGCTCCGGCGTTATGCGCCACCGCCAGAACCAGCGGCAAATGCGCGATCGACTGCGTGACGCCGAGAACGACTTCCGCCGTCAGACACAGCAGCACCAGCAACCCGTAAAACCAGAGCCCCTCCCCCGTCCCGATTCGCATCGCACGCAGTCCGAGCCAACCGACATACAACAGGACGATCAGGGCCCCGAGGCGATGCGCCATGTGGATCGCCGTGGACGAGGCCAGATCGAGCAAGGTGCCGTCATATTGCAGGCCGATGTCGCGCCACAGGGTGAAGGCATCGAGAAAGTCCATCGGCGGCCACCACGCGCCCTGGCACGTCGGGAAATCCGGACAGGCAAGGCCGGCGTAGTTCACCATCGACCAGCCGCCGAGAGCGATCGACAAAACCGCGATCACGAGCGCCAGCAAGGTGCGCGGACGCAGCGAGCGCGCCGCGGGCGAGGGACTCACCGAGCGCCAGAATTTCTGCTCGCGCAGCACGATCCACCACAACGCCCCGAGGATCGCCATGCCGCCGAGCAATTGAATCATCATGACCAGAGGCTTGAATTGCAGGCCGAAGGTCAGGGCGCCGGAGAAAGCGAGCGTGAAACTCAGCAGCATGGTGGCGAGCGGGATCAATACCTGCTGGTTGCGCTTGCGCTTTTTCAGCTGCCAACCAAGCCAGGCCAGACGCAACAGCAGAATCCCGAGCGCGCCGGAGATATAACGCTGCACCAGTTCCTTCCAGGCGCGTTCCTCCGGATGGGTGGCGCCGTGCCGCCCGCCGGCCTGGCCGAGATCGCGGGCGGTCGCTGGCGCGAACAACTTGCCCTCGCATCCGGCGCCGTCGCGGCATCCGATCGGCGCTTCGGACAGGCGCGAATAGGCTCCAAAGACCACGCTCAGATAGGAAAAAAACGCGGCCGCCAGCGCCAAGCGAAAAAATTTCGCGGACTTGCGACCGCTCAGCATGTCAGCCGATCCGCGAGGCCTTCAACAAACGCGCGAGATCCTTGCGCATGCCGTTGGGATCGGCATCCGCCGGATAACTCATCATGAAATTGCCGAGCGGGTCCACGAGGTAAACGCGGTCGACATTGTCGAGCGGGCTGCCGGCGGGGGGCGCGAACTGGCGCGCGAGCGCGTTTACCTGGTCGTTCGGACCGATAATGACGCGCGTAGCCGGGTAATCGCGAATCGCGTACCGCAGCCGGTCGAACGTCTTGCCGTCGGTGACCACCAGAACGGCCTGCGCGCGTACTGCTTGCTCTCCCTGCGCCACGATCACCTGGCGCATCTTGTACAGATTGCGCTCGCACGGGGCAAGGCATTGCGAGGGACTGAACGTGATCAGCGTCCACTTGCCGCGCAGATCGCTGAAGCGCAGCGACATGCCGTCGAGCGTATTTAGCGTCGCATCCTCGAGCGGGCGCGCCGGCTGCACCAGCTCGCCGTAATTGCCGGTCGAGGATGGGCGCCAGCCGCTGTAATAAAGCCCATAGGAGACAATCACCGGCAGCGCAATCAACAACGCCAACCACAGTATCTTTCGGCGTGCCGATGCATCAACGGCTTCGGTCATGATGGATTGTCCTCTGGTGATGCCGCTTTGGCGCGGCGCCGACCCATAAAAAGATAGATCACGACAAGGGCGGCTGCCATCATGAACCACTGGAACGCGTATCCCTCGTGCACCGCAATACCGGCATCCAGCCGCGCCCACTCGCGGGTGAAACCGCCGGCGGAACTTTGCGGGTCGAGCAGCACCACGACCGGCTGCACCGGAAACGGCACCGCGGCCCGGTAACGTTTCATGTCCATGTTCTGCCACACTTTCTGCCAGCCGCGGTCGAGCGGCTCGGGCGCGCCGAGGGTGAACACATTCTCCGCCGGCACCGTGGCCACGCCGGCGATTTCGACCTGACCCTTCGGGGTCTCGATCGCGGGCGGGTGGGCGCGGTCCGTGCCGAGCGGAATCCAGCCGCGATTGACCAACAGGCGCACGTCGCTCCGCGGCAGATGCAGCGGCGTGATCACATCGTAACCGGGCTGGCCCTGGTGCACGCGGTTGTCGAGAAGGATCTGGTAATCGGTTTCGTAATCGCCCTTGGCCACCACGCGGTAGAACTGGAGTTCCCCCGGGTTCTGCACGCGCGATTCGACCTGGATTGCCGGGCCGTCGGAGCGCGCGTCGTATTCGGCCTGCAGCAATCGCTTTTCATCGGCGCGTTGCAACTGCCAGTAACCGAGGTACAGAAGCAGCGGCAACAGCACCGCGGTGGCGATGCTCGCCGCTGCCGAGGGCCGGAATAGCCGTGACATGCTTATCCTTTTCGTTTAAACGGGTGGGCGCGAAATCTGCTCAAACGCGTTGCCGCCAGATTCCGTGGCGCACGGTGACTTCCATCCGCGGCGAAGGGCGCATCCTTTCGAGTCGTACCGACCGCCCTCGCCGCGAGAGCGTTCGCCTCGGGCGCTGGGCACTAGTATAATGCACCCCGGCTTCCCGTCTGGACTTTTCCATGCTGATCAAGATCGTTGTCCTGGTAATGCTGGCGCTAATTCTCGTCAGCCTGTTTTCCGCCCTCGTCTTCCTGTTCAAGGACAAGGGTCGCGGCCGCCGCACCGTCACCGCTCTCACCTGGCGCATTGCCCTGTCACTGACGCTGTTCCTGCTGCTGATGGCCGGGTTCCATTTCGGCATCATCCCGCCCGAAGGGCTGCACGTGATTCACTGACCGCCGCGCGTTGAGCATGCAAAAAAGGCGCTGCCGACATGGCAGCGCCTTTTTTGTTCATGGCAGTCGCGGCGACTACAGCCAGTAGACGAAGATAAACAGGCCAAGCCACACCACGTCGACGAAGTGCCAGTACCAGGCCACCGCTTCGAAACCGAAGTGGTGATCCGGACGGAAATGCCCCGCCATGGTGCGGCCGAGGATCACCATCAGCATGATGGTCCCCATGGTCACGTGGAAACCGTGGAATCCGGTGAGCATGAAGAAGGTCGCGCCATAAACGCCAGTCTTGAGCGTCAGGCCGAGCTCGGTGTAGGCGTGAACGTATTCGAAGGCCTGCAGTGACAGGAACGTGATGCCGAGCGCGATGGTGAAGAACAGCCCGGTGATGAGCTGCGCGCGGTTGTCCTTTAGTAGACCCCAGTGCGCGATGGTCACGGTAACGCCCGAGGACAGCAGAATCAGCGTATTGATCGCGGGAATGCCCCAGGCCGCCATCGGCGAGAATTGGCCCGGCCCCGGCATCGTGCCTGCCGCCACCGGCATCAGACCCTTCGGACCGGCCGTGGGCCAGGCGGCGTCGTAGCCGGGCCACAGCAGATCGTCGGCACCGATCCACTGCACCGCGAAGTGACGCACGTAGAACAGCGCGCCGAAGAAGGCCGCGAAGAACATCACCTCGGAGAAGATGAACCAGGCCATGCCCCAGCGGAAGGAACGATCCACCTGGGCGTTATACGTGCCGCTTTCGCTTTCGCCGATCACCTGTCCGAACCAGCGAATCATCATGAACACGATGATTGCGGCGCCGAGCAGCATCAGCCACGGGCCGGCATGAACCCCGTTCATGAAAAGCACGAAACCGAGCGCCAGCGAGAAGATGCCGGCCGAGGTGATGATCGGCCACGGGCTCGGGTTGGGCAAGTAATAGTTACCTGTATTCGCAGTGGACATGTTTATATCCTCGTTCTCATTTATAAAATCGTTATGAACTCAACCGCCGGATTGCGCTTTGGCCGGCATGTGATGCGACCCATGGTCCTGGTCCATCGCCATCGCCTCCCCACCGTACTTCTGCGCCGACACCTTGTCGGTATTGAAGAACGAATAAGACAGGGTGATCGTATGCACGTCCCCGCCCAGGTCGGCATCGACGTAGAACCGCACCGGCATTTCGCGCGTTTCGCCCGGTTTGAGGGTCTGCTGGGTGAAGCAGAAACACTCGATCTTCTTGAAGTGCGGCGCCGATTCGCCCGGCGTCACGCTGGGGATGGCCTGCCCGGTGATCGTTTCCTTGGCCAGGTTGCGCACCAGATATTTCACTTCGGCGGTCTCCCCCGGATGCAATTCCAGTTTTTTCGTGAGCGGCCGGAACTCCCACGGCAACCCGCTCGTAGCCAGGCCGGTGAATTCCACGGTTACGGTGCGGCTGGCGTCCACGGGCTGCGCGGCGACTGCCTGGGCGTCAATGCGCTCGGTTTTGCCGTTGAGCCCGAAAGTCTTGCACATGAGGTTGTACATCGGCGCGAGTGCGTAGCCGAAAGCGAACATCGCCAGCGTCAGCCCCCCCAGGATCAGCGCCAAGCGACGATTCGCCCGTTTCCTGTCCTTGCGCGGCGTCATGCGTGGTGCTTCACGAACGCGAGGACGTACAAGCCGACAACCAGCAACACCAGCGCCGCCACCGTAAGGCGGATGCGGCGCTGCTGGCGGTCCTTATCGTGCGGCGCGGCCTGTGACATGGTGGTGGCGAACAAATCTCACTTAACCCTGCTCAACGTCTGGACCTCACTTAACCTTGGGCGCCACCGCGAAGCTGTGGTACGGCGGCGGCGAAGGCAGCGTCCATTCCAAACCGTCGGCACCGTCCCAGACTTTCTCGGTCGCCTTGGCGCCACCCTTCATGGTCTTGAACGCCACGTAGAAGAAGATCAGCTGCGAAGCGATCGTGAAGAACGCGCCCACGGTGGACCACTGGTTGAACTCGGTGAACTGCAATGCGTAGTCCGGGATGCGCCGCGGCATGCCGGCCAGCCCCAGGAAATGCTGCGGGAAAAACGTCAGGTTGAACCCGATGGTGGTGAGCCAGAAGTGCCACTTGCCGAGAGTCTCGTTGTACATGTGCCCGGTCCACTTCGGCAGCCAGAAATAGATCGCGGCGAACAGTCCGTAGATGGTGGCGCCGAAGATCACGTAGTGGAAGTGCGCCACTACGAAGTAGGTATCCTGATACTGGAAATCGGCCGGGGTGATGGCGCACATGAGCCCCGACAGGCCGCCGATGGTGAACGTGAACACGCCGCCAACGGCCCACAGCATCGGGGTTTCGAAGGTCATGGACCCGCGCCACATGGTCGAGATCCAGTTGAACACCTTCACGCCCGTCGGCACCGCGATCAGCATGGTGGCGTACATGAAGAACAGTTCGCCGGCCATGGGCATGCCCACGGTGTACATGTGGTGCGCCCAAACGATGAATGACAAAAACGCGATCGAGGCGGTGGCGTAGACCATCGAGTCATAGCCGAACAGCGGCTTGCGCGCGAACGTCGGGATCACCTGCGAGAACACGCCGAACGCCGGCAGCACGAGGATGTACACCTCGGGGTGGCCGAAGAACCAGAACACGTGCTGCCACAGCACCGGGTCGCCGCCAGCCGCGGCATCGAAGAAGTGCGTGCCGAAGTGGCGGTCGGTGATGAGCATGGTCACCGCCCCGGCCAGCACTGGCATCGCGGCGATCAGCAGGAACGCGGTGATGAGCCACGTCCATGCGAACATCGGCATTTTCATCAGCGTCATGCCGGGCGCGCGCATGTTGAGGATCGTGGCGATGATGTTGATCGAACCGAGGATGGACGACATGCCCAGCAGGTGAATCGACAGCAGCGTGAAGTCAGTGCCCATGCCGCCCTGCACCGACAGCGGCGGATACAGCGTCCAGCCGCCGCTCGGGCCGCCACCGGGCATGAACAGCGACGAGATCAGGAGCGTGGCCGCGAACGGCAGGATCCAGAACGACCAGTTGTTCATGCGCGGCAGCGCCATGTCAGGCGCACCGATCATCATCGGGATTTGCCAGTTGGCCAGCCCCACGAATGCCGGCATGGCAAATCCGAAGATCATGACGAGCGCGTGCACCGTGGTCATCTCGTTGAAGAACAGCGGGTCCACGATCTGCAGCCCCGGCTTCCACAGTTCGGAGCGGATCACCAGCGACATGAGGCCGCCGACGATGGCCATAATGAACGCGAACACGAGGTACAGGGTGCCGATGTCCTTGTGATTCGTGGTGAACAGCCAGCGGGAAAGGCCAGTAGGATGTTCTGCGTGATGATGTGCGGTTGCCATGGTTGTGTCTCCTCTCGGAATCCGATTCGTTACTTGCGCAGGGCCTTGACCTGGGACGGCTGCACGACGTCGCCGGTCTTGTTGCCAAGATCGTTGCGCTCAAACGTGATGATCGCGGCGATATCGACGTCGCTCAGCTGAGACGCGAACGCCGGCATCTGCGCGCTGTACTTGCCGGTGTGTCTGCCGTGCAGGACGGTCTTGATGTGCTCATCGAGCGGACCGGTAGCCACCTTGCTGCCGTCGAGCGCCGGGAACACGCCCGCGATGCCCTTGCCCTCGGGGCCGTGGCAGGCGGCGCAGGTTCCGGCATAGGCCTTCTTGCCCTTGACAAGCAGCTCGTCCTTGCTCCAGGTCTTGGCGGCGCCGGCAGATTCGGCGGCGGCCTGCTGCTTCTCCATGGCGATCCACTTGCTGAAGTCCTCGGGGCTCACGGCCTGCACCACGATCGGCATAAAACCGTGGTCCTTGCCGCAGAGCTCGGCGCACTGGCCGCGAAAGGTTCCGGCCTCGTCGGCGCGCACCCAGAATTCGTTGACGAAGCCGGGGATGGCGTCCTTCTTAATGCCGAGTTGGGGCACCCACCAGGAATGGATAACGTCATTGCCGGTGACCACGAAGCGTATTTTCTTGCCGGTGGGAATGACGAGCGGCTTGTCGACCTCAAGCAGGTAGTGCTCGTCCTTGGCGGTCTTGTTTTCGATCTGATCGCGCGGCGTGGCGAGCGTGCTGAAAAAACCGACGTCCTGGTCGGGGTAATCGTACCGCCACTTCCACTGGTAACCGGTGATCTTGATTGTGAGGTCGGATTTGCTGGTGTCACTCATCTCGAGCAGGGTGGCCGTCGACGGGATCGCCATGCTCACCAGAATCAGGAACGGGATGATGGTCCACACGACCTCCAGCTTCGCGTTCTCGTGGAATTGCGCCGCCTTGTGCCCGCGGCTCTTGCGATGAGCGATGATTGAGTAAAACATGAAGGCAAACACGATTACGAAGATGACCAGGCAGATCACGATGATCATGTTGTGCAGCTCGAGGATCTTCTGCGCCACGGGGGTAACGGGTCTCTGGAAGTTGAGCGCGTAATCGGCGAACGCCGCCGGGACCGCGAACCAGAAACCCAAACCCAGGGTCAGTCGGGAAACGATGCCTGGGAACCGCTTTATAATAAGTGTCATCGACATGCCTAACTCCCGTATCAATTATCAGAAACTTTCTTCAAAAGCCCGGGCCATGCCCGCTCCATCCTCTTTTTGCGCCCCGCCGTCAGGTCCGGCGCAAGATCTCGTTCAGCCGCGCGCCGAGCGCGCGCCGCTCCTCTTCGCTGATGCCGGTTCCGATCGCCACGAACCGCCCGTGCGATCCGATGCTCAGCCGCGATGGATACCAGCGCCAGCCGCGTTGCACTTGCACTTTCGCCCAGTAGCGCGGAAATTCTTCGTGCAGCTCACGGCCGCCCTGACGCCGGACCACGATGACGCGATCACGATGAAAAATGACCATGTCATGATCATCGGCGTGGCGAAAAAGCAGGTAGAGCACGGCACCCACCACTGACACTTCGAGACAGGCGAACGGCAAAACCAGCCAGGCTCCGACCAGGGTAAAACCGATGCCGATGGTGATCACGAAAGCGGCGACTCCGGCAAACAACACCGCCATCGCGCGAGGGGAAAGCGAGCGGTTCGGGCGCACCAGAACACGCAGACCTTCGCCGGTTTCGTTCTCAGGCGTATAGCGCGTGTCCATTCTCAGTCACACCCACGCCCGCCATCTGAATTCGGATTTCTCCCGGTTGATCCGGATCATTGATCTGGATCAACCCATTTGGGCGCGCGCAAACTATCACAAGCGTAATGTGCCTGCAACACGTGATCCCTTGGGAAAAAGCCGAATTTTATGGCGCCAAACGCGTCGCGCGAGAAACAGCAATTGACTGATTTAGTCGACCTTCTGCGTCAAACGCATTACAGCATCGGACGGGAAAACGAAGTTTGACGCGTTTTCATTTCCGGGTGTCTCATACGGGAATCGCGCCAACAACGGGGCCGCGATGCGGCTCTCGAGCGCGGCAATATTTTCTTCCACTCGTGCCATATCTGGATCGATCTGGTTGGCAATCCAACCGGCCAGCGGAATTCCATCGTGCCGAATCGCTTCGGCCGTCAACAGCGCGTGATTCAGGCAGCCCAAACGCATGCCCACCACCACGATGACCGGCAGTCGCATGGCGCGCACGATATCCGTAAGCAACAGCCGCTCTGCCAACGGGACTTTCCATCCGCCGACACCTTCCACCACGATCCAGTCCGCGCGGCGGCGCAAGCGCCGGAATGTTTCGAGAATTCGCGGGAGGCCGATCTCCAGGTTCTCTTGGTGCGCCGCCAGATGCGGCGCGATCGCCGGCGCGAAGGCGTACGGATTCACCTCGGCATATTCCGCCGACACATTGCCCGCCGCGAGCAGACGTTCAGCGTCCTCGCTGCGCCTGCCCGCCGCCGTGAGGCGGCAGCCACTCGCCACCGGCTTCATGCCGACGGCTTGCAGTTTCTGCCGCACGAGCGCGCGCAGCAACCGTTCCGCCACGCGCGTCTTGCCCACGCCGGTGTCGGTGCCGGTGATGAACCAGCCGCCGCTCACGCCGGCCTTCTCCCGACGCGTTGCACCGGTATCACGGCGACCCCGTCGCGGGCACGGTCGGTCTCCGGCGTCCAGGCGTGCCCGTAGACGACTTCATACGTTGCCGGAATTCTGCCGTCTTGCGCCATCGCCTCGTAGGCCGCCCGAAAACGCGCGAACCGCGCCTTTCCGGTGAGGCCGCGCGCGCGTGTGGCCGCCATGTTGTGGGCGCCCAGCCGCTTGAGGTCGCGCAGTACTTCCATGACTTCGGCGTAGGTCAGCGTGACGCGCTCCACGTCCATCACCGGGTCGGCGAATCCGGCACCGATGAGCATGTCGCCCAGGTCGTGCATGTCGAGGAAACCGTGCACGTGCGGCGCCGCATCTACAGCTTGCCAGGCTTCACGCAACTCGCGCAGCGTGTCCGGGCCGAAGGTAGTGAACATGTACAGACCGCCGACGCGCAGGACGCGCCGTGCCTCGGCGAACACTGTCGGTGGATCGCACCACTGCAGACTGAGATTGGACAATAGAATGTCCATCGACGCCGTTGCCATCGGCAGCCGTTCAGCATCGCCGCAGGCGAACGCGCAGCGCCCGGTCAGCCGGTTCCACGCGCCGGCGCGACGGCGCGCGCGTCGCGCCATCGGCTCGGCGATGTCCAGACCCGTCACCCGTGCGCGGGGATAGCGACGCGAAAGCAGGTGCACGTCGTAACCCGTGCCGCACCCGACATCGAGGATGCGCCGCGGAACCAGGCGCACCACGTCGAGTCGCTCGAGCAGGCGATCGGCGATTTCGCGCTGCAATACTGCGGCGGTGTCGTAGGTATCCGCCGCGCGCGTGAAGGATTCGCGCACGCGCCGCTTGTCGAGCGCCGGGTGATCAGCCATGCACGAAACCCCGCAGTTTGTCCAGGAACAATGCCGGGTGCGACAGAAACGGCGCATGCCCGCCGCCGGGGATCATTTCCAGGTGCGCCGACGGCAGATGTTCGGCGAGGAATCGCGCCGCGCCGACCGGCACGATGCGGTCGTGGTCGCCGTGCAGCACCAGCGCTGGTTGCGCGATGCCGCGCAGCGCCGCGCGGCGGTCTTCGTCCCGGAGCAGGCGCAGGCCCGCGTGCAACGCGGCGGTCGGCGGTTTGCCGTAACGGAACATCTCCTCGCGCAATCGGCGCAGCACGCTGCGCTCCTCGCCCGCGGCCACCTGCAGGCTCAGGAAACGCGTGAGGGTGCCGGCGTAATCCTGCTCGAGGTTGCGCGCGAACTGTTCCAAGACGGCCTGCGGCATGGCGTACGGCCAACCGTCCGCCTGGACATACTTTGGCGTGGCGCCGACCAGCGCCAGTTTCGCCACCGCGTGGGGGAATTGCTGTGCCGCCGCCAGCGTCACGAAACCGCCGAGCGACCAGCCGACCCAGGTCGCCGCACCGGGGTGCACCCGCTGCACCTCTTCGGCCAGATTCTCGGCAGTGAATTCGCGCGGCAGAAAATTGCGTGACCGTCCGTGCCCCGGCAGATCGGGCACGGTCACGCGACAGTGCAGCGCCAGCTCGCGCGCCACGTCGGACCAGATGCCACCATGCGATCCCCAGCCGTGCACCAACACCACCGCCGGACCGTGCCCGTGCGATTCATAATATAGCGTCATGCCGTGGCCAACCCCGCCAGCCCCTGCAGCAGTCGTTCCAGGTGCGCCGGCTCATGCGCCGCCGAGAATGTAATTCGTAGCCGCGCCGCGCCTTCGGGCACCGTGGGCGGGCGTATCGCCGGCACCAGGATGCCGCAAGCGCGCAAGTGACGGCTCGCCCGCAGCGCCGCCTCGGCCCCCCCGAGCACGACCGGCTGGATCGGTGTCAGGGATGGGGCCAGGTTCAGACCCAGTTGTCCGGCGCCGGCACGGAACTGCGCCACCAGCGCCTGCAGCCGTTCGCGCCGCCAGTTCTCCTCGCGCACGATCCGCAGGCTCGCGCGCACCGCCTCGGCCACGGCCGGCGGCAAGGCCGTGGTATATATATAAGTACGCGCGCGCTGGATCAGGGTCTCGATCAGCGCCGCTTCTCCCGCCACAAACGCCCCGAAGACCCCGAAGGCCTTGCCCAGCGTGCCCATGAAAATTACCGGCGGCGCAATCGACAGGCCCAGATGCTCGAGCGTCCCGCGTCCATTTTTGCCCAGCACCCCGATGCCGTGCGCGTCGTCGACCAGAAGCCGCGCGCCATATTTGGATGCCATGCGGTGCAGGTCGACGAGCGGGGCGAAGTCACCGTCCATGCTGAACACCGCGTCGGTGGTGATCAGACGGGGTTTCTCGGCCCGTGCGAGCAGCTTCGCCAGCTGCGTTACGTCGGCGTGGGGATAACGCCTCACCTCGGCGCGCGCCAGACGTGCGGCGTCGATCAGCGAGGCGTGATTGAGCCGGTCTTCGAAAATCAGGTCGCGGCGGTCGGCGAGCGCGCCGACGATACCGAGATTCGCCATGTAACCAGTGGAAAACAACAGCGTCCGCTCGGTGCCGACGAACTCCGCAAGCTCCTCTTCCAGGGCATGGTGGGCGCGGCTGTGACCGCTCACGAGATGCGAGGCGCCGGCGCCCACGCCGAAGCGCTCTGCCCCGGCCTGGAAGGCGGCAATGATTCGAGGGTCATTGGCCAGGGCGAGGTAATCGTTGCTGCAGAACGACAGCAGCGTTTCATCGCCGAGACGGATTTCAACGCCCGGCGGCGAGTCGAGCACCAGGCGCTCGCGGTACAGGTGGCGTGCACGACGCCGCTCGAGTTCTTGCTCCAATGTGTTCATATCGATACTTGGCCATGCCCGCATTAGGCGAAACCTGAATATCGCGGGAGCCGGATGGATGTGTCGGGAAATGCCGCCCTACTCGCTTCGCTCGTTCGTCTTGCCGTGAAACGGTAGCCCTACTCGCTTCGCTCGTTCGTCTTGCCGTATTAATATGCCGCAGTTTAGTGAGTCGGCGGTACCAGTCAACAAAGAATATTAACCATGGTTGACATCGGTATAAAAAAATTGCATCGCTGGTTGTGGCCGGTGAATTGCCTGCTGTGCGGGGTGCGTGTGCCCGCACGCGGCGACCTCTGCCTCGCCTGCGAACGCGCGCTGCCCCGCCCGGCGTGGGCCTGCCGGCGTTGCGCGGCGAACGACGCGGTGCGGGAAATTGATGACGCGGTATGCGGCGAATGCCAGAAGCACCCACCGGCATTCGTCGACACGCAGGCGGCGTTCCGTTACGCCACACCATTGGACAAGCTGATTCAGGACCTCAAGTACCACGGACGTCTCGATCTGTCGCGCGTGCTGGGCGGCTACCTCGCTCGACATCTTCTGAGTCTCACCGGGCCGCGGCCCGACTTGATCGTTCCGGTCCCGTTGCACCCGTCGCGCCTGCGGAGCCGCGGTTACAACCAGTCACTGGAGATCGCGCGCTTCGTAGCACGTGCGCTGGAATTGCCGATCGACGTGAAAAACACCCGCCGCATTCGCGCCACGGCGCCACAGACGGAATTGCCGCGCGAACGACGGCGCAAAAACGTGCGCGGCGCCTTCCAGGCCGGCGACGCGTTCTCCGGCTGTTCGGTGGCCGTCGTCGACGACGTTATGACCAGCGGACATACGGTGCAGGCGTTGGCGCAAAGCCTGCTCGAGGCGGGCGCCCGGGAAGTCAGGGTGTGGGTAGTGGCGCGAGCCTAAAGCGGTCTCGACGGGACCGTTTCCGCGTTTTAATTCGGATGCAGGTTTACCAGCGGGATTTCCACTACCGCCGATTCGCGCGTATGAACCGTGACATCGAGCGGCTTCTCGTCCCGGGGTTCCCAAGGCAACGGCACATTAGCCACGTTGAGGCGCACCAAGTGCGGGCCGGTGGCCACCGAGTCGAAGCGGAATTCGCCGTTGGCGTCGGTCACTACGCTGAATCCCCGATCCAGATATACGGTAACGCCTGCCACTCCCTGCTCTCCGGGGTCGCGCACGCCGTTGTTATTGCGGTCAAGGAACAGAATGCCGTGAATCGCCCCGCTGCCGTAGGTGCCGTTGACATGGCCGATCGGATTCCGCGACTGTCCCCAAGCCGCGTCGTAACGCAGGCTCACCATCAATTGACGGTCGGTGACACGCGACGCGCCTGCCAAAGTAGTGGTCAACAAGTTCTGGAGGTAAGAGAGGTCCGCACCGAGTCGCCAGGCATCGGCGAAGCGCCAGCCAAATGAAAAAACCAAGCTGCTGCTGTGGTTGCTGTCGATAGATTCGCTGGTCAGCCTGCCGTACGTAGCGGTTCCGGAAGCGTCCAGACGGTTCCGACTCCAGCCCAGACCGCCGCGCAACGACGCCTCGGTAAAGTCGCTCGCCGAGTCGGATTGCCGCGAATACTCGACTCCGGTACGCAAGCTGTTAAAACCACCTTGCGGATTCCAGGAATGATCCCATGAGGCGTTCGTGCGCTTGTAACCATTGGCGCTGTTGCCGCTGCGGTCGCTGTCGCTCAACAACCATGAGCTGGTCCCGGTAGAAAAGCGGTTGGAGACACCGCCCTGCACGGTGGTGATGTCGTCATGCGTGTCCATGCCGGCACCGCTCGTGCTTTCCGTGCCGCGTGTTACATATCCGGTCAGACTGAGATCGTTGCTGACCTGATATCCGACATTGCCGTAAAGGAGGACATCACTTAAGGTCGCAATTGTGGGGTTGTGGTCGATGTTGTTTTCCCACGCGTCGGCGCCGAGCACAGTATACGTGTTGTACGTACGCGTGCTGGATCGCCAGGATGCGCCTTGCATGTCGCTCAACACGGCGCTGTTCCGATCCACCCATTGCAGATTGGGGTCCATGCGATACACGCTGAGATTATGCAACCAGCTGGAAAGGCGCTTCTCCCCGTCCAGCCAAACTCCCTGCGCGCCATTGTTGTTTGCGAGCATGCTCGCCTGCGCCTTGCCGCTATCTTGACCATCGAAGCGCACAGCGGCGGCCGTGCTGCCACGATTGGCCTCGCCAGTCGAGGTGAGCGCGTTATGCGTCTGCCACGTCTGCGCAGCGGCCTGCCACTGCGGCGCGAAACGATACAAGACACTGATAGCGGCGGCGTTGCCGTTCGAAAAATCCGTGCTGAACACCGGAAAGGTGCGCCCCTGGTAGGTGCCGAGCGTTCCGCCGCTGACACTGAACACGGCATCGGGCGAACGCATCTCCGCGGAGGCGCCCTCGATGAGCGGTTCTGGCAGACGAATGTATCCGCTCGTCGTGAACAGCTCCGGCGAGCGCGCGCGAATGTCGCCGATCTCGTTGTTCATGAGCCAACGATCGGCGACGGCGAAATCGCGCTGCGCGACGTTGACGAAGTGACTGCCGTTGAAATCACTGCTCACAATCCCATTGCTGTCGGCAGCGGTAAACGCCGCGCGCAAATCGAATCGGCCGTAGTTCTCCGTATTTTGTTGTACTTGGGCGGCGATACCATGTTCGATGCTGCTGCCGCTCGAACCATCATGTATGTTCTCGCCGAAGTAGCGATACTCGATGCTGGCCAGGCCTGGCAACAAACCGGCAGCGAGCCCAGTCGCGGAAGTCGTTATCGCGGAATCCACGCCGACGCTCGGGTCGATCAGTGGATCAAGATACTCCTGTGTTTCGACTTTTTTTTCAGGAACCGGCGGAGGCAATTGCGGCGCTTCGGCCAACTGAATCGATGACGGCCGAATGCCGCTGGTACCCGCATCGGCACGAGGCAGGTTGCGCGGCGCACCTGACGGAGCATTAGAGGCCGAAGCCAAACCGCTTGGGTCGCGATTTACCGTCGCATTACGAAGGGAAGGGTCCGGACCGGGACTCTCTGTGCCCCGACTTGCGTCCAGATCACTCGGCTGAGCCTTCGCTCCGGCGCTCGGCAACCCCTTGCCGGAGTCGGGAGCGCTGGGATCGGTCAGGAGTCGCGGGAGCGCCAACAACGTCGCCGTAAACAAGATACCGAGAGCGACCAGGATACTGGCCCCGTGAGAGAAGGTATTGTTTTTGTCTCCCATGTAGCTTCACGATTTCTTAAGACTGCGTCGCACTCAGAGTTTCAGGTTCATATACAATCAACTTGTTAGCCGATGTTTTTGCAGACTTTTGTTAACTATAGGCAACGGTTAAGAGATGTATAGGCAATTACCATGCCAATTAAGGAATCTTGATGAATTGCGCGTGATCGGATACGGCGGGCGGAAGCGCACAAAGTCACGATGTAATTGGCGACTCAGCATCGTCTGGCGAACCAACGGTAAGGCGGGAATCTTGTCACGACCACGCGAGACGCCTTGTGGCGTCTGCTAAATCCGGTACAAACCTTTTTTTCTAGGGACCAGCCCAAGCCTGGCGTTCGGCGTCGGTCTCCCTAAGCTCTCGGGGATCGGGCAACCCAGCTTTCCGGCGCAGCCGTGCCGGCGCGGGTTTACCCATTTACTGATTCAGCATGCATATCGCTAAGGGGGGAAACCCTTGGTTTTAGCTCAGAAAATCAAAACCGGGTCGAGGTTGGCACGAATACTGCACCTAACCACTGCAAACTGTCATACGTGAATTATCTGCTAAACAGATAGAAGTTCCCGACGATATGACCGGTTTGAAATCTTCGATTTAACAAAATGAGGTGACTCAATGAACAAGGCATTCAAGAAATTGTTGTGGATCGGACTTAGCGTGATAGGCGTGACGGCCAATCAGGGGGCGCTGGCGGATCAGGCAACCTGTAATACAGCCGGTTGTACCACGGCCAACCTGCCGGTGAATTTCACCATCGTCATTCCGACGGTGCTGCGCTTGCAGGTCGGCGCTGTCGGCGCCGCAGCGGCAGTCAACTGGAATGCCGCGGTGACAGCCGCCAATTTGGGTAACGGAACTGCATTGAACGCGGACGCGGTCACCAACGGCGGCGCCGCCGGCACCTTAGTGGCGTATGCCTTGGTGAGCAATATCAGCGCGAACAACGCAACCATTACCGCCACGGGCGTGGGTGCGGGGCTGGTCAGCGGCGGCAACACGATTCCTTACACGGCCATCGGTGCGACCGTCAATCCCATCATCGGCGCCGCCGTAGCCTTGCCGGTGCCGGGCACACCTACCGTCGTCGCTCCCGCGGCCGGGGTGATCCTGAGGACGGGGACGTGGCAGTACACCTATGCGAATGCCGCAGTGTTCCCGGCTGGCAGTTATACCGGCACGATCAACTACACGGCAACACAGCCGTAGTACCGGGCTAACCAGCAATGGCGGCCGGTTTGTTGCGTGTCGCTTAAGAACAGGGGGACGCAGGATTGCGTCCCCTTTTTGTTTGGGTTGCGGATGAGTTACATTTAATCGACCATTCGGCTGATGGCACAAATACATTCACCCGAGAGATGAGCTTGTGACGACGGCACGGAAAAAGTTCGTACGAATAGCAGCACCGCGGTTAATTCTGTGCGCGGACGTTTTCGCATTCCTCTATGGTTCCGAGGCTTCGGCCGCCTGGGTAGGCATCAATCCTCCGAACGGCGCGGTGATATTGCGCATCAACTTCGCGGGCACGCCGACGGTGACGTTCACTGTGCCCGCGGCACAGCTAGGGAATGGGACAGCGATTGCCGGAATACCCACGCTGGAATTTGAAATGAGCATACAACGTACGGGACCCACCAACCTCACTGCCACGATGACTGCCACGGCGCCAGCCAATCTTTCCTCCGGCGGCAACCAGATCCCGATCACCGCCATCAGCTGGACCAGCGCGGCCATCGCCGGCGCGCCCGGCGGAACGACAATGATCCCGAACGGGAGTTTCGTCGGCGGCGCGCAGACGATCGTCACCAGGACGACCACGAGCGGGGGCAACTTTTACGTCGGCGGGGCACTGACTTTCTACTTCGCCAACAACACGGTCTATCCCCAAGGCACGTACGGTCCTGCCACTATCAACTACACCGCGAGCCGGAATCCATGAAGACCATTGACCGGCGGAAGTCGTGGGACATGACGGCTTCGCGCAACAACGCAGGAACCGCGGCCCTGACACTATATCTTTGCGCGACCGCTGTTGCATTCCTCCATGGTTCCCAGGCTTCGGCCGCCTGGATAGACATCACTCCTGCGGCAGGCCAAGTGATATTGCAGATTAACTACGCGGGCACACCGACAGTAATGTTCACCGTGCCCGCGGCGCTGTTGGGGAATGGGACTGCCATCGCCGGAACACCCGCGCTGGAATTTGAATTGAGCATACGACGTACCGGGGTGATTATTGGAACTCCCCTCACCGCCACAATGACCGCCACGGCGCCGGCCGCGCTATTCTCCGGCGCCAACCAGATTCCGATCACCGCCATCAGCTGGACCAGTGCCGCCATCGCCGGCGCTCCGGGTGGAACGACCTTGATCCCGAACGGCAGTTTCGTCGCGGGCCCGCAGACGATTGTTGGCATAACGACCCCGTTCATTTTCGGCACCACTGTCTACGCAGGTGGGGCACTGACTTTCTACTTCGACAACAACACGATCTACCCCCAAGGGACGTACGGTCCCGCCACCGTCAACTACACCGCGAGCCGGAATCCATGAAAACTTCGATCGCCACGTGCCTTGGGAGATGACAGCATTGTGCGACCATGTGGGAAGAGCGGCACGGATATTAATCCTCTGTGCGGGTACCATTACCTTACTTCACGGTTCCCTGGCGCCGGCGGCCTGGCTAAACATCGTTCCTGCGCGTGGCCAGGTGATCTTGCGTATCAACTACGCAGGCGCGCCGACGGTCACTTTCAACGTATCGGCGGCGCAACTCGGCAATGGAACACCGGTCGTTGGAGTACCCACGCTGGAATTTGAAATGAGCGTACGACGCCCCGGGGGGTTTGGTGCGCCCAACCTCACCGCCACGATGACGGCCACGGCGCCGGCCGCGCTTTTCTCCGGCGCCAACCAGATTCCGATCACCGCCATCAACTGGACCAGTGCCGCCATCGCCGGCGCTCCGGGTGGAACGACGGTGATCCCGAACGGAAGCTTCGTCGCCGGACCGCAGACGATCGTGACCAGGACAACCACGGGCGGTGGCCGCTTTTACGCCGGCGGGCTGCTGACTTTCCGCTATGCCAACACGACGGTCTACCCCCAAGGGACGTACGGTCCTGCCACTATCAACTACACCGCGAGCCGGAATCCATGAAAATCCTGCGCCACTGCATATCATGGGGAGTGTTGCTCGGGCTATGGTCGCTGCCGGCGCTCGCGGGCACGCGCATCGAGTCTCTCTACGTTCCCGGCCCGAATCTGAGCCTGCAGTCGCGCTGGCTTGTCCCCGACGCACGCGCGACGACGGACGCCGCGCAGGCCAATCTTTTCGTCGCGGAATCCGCCTTCACGGAAATGCTGCTCACCATACCGGCGGAATACATCGGCAAGAACGTGCAGATATTTTTGATCATGCCGCCACAGATTCCCGGCGTCATCGGACCGGCCGGCATGGAAGTCGAATGGCGCACTCAGGGGGTGTTCCTCCCCGGCAAGGCGCGGCCCGGTGAGCGGGTGTTGTTGTTCCAGGGCGTGATACGACAATCGCCGCTGCGCGACCTGATCGCGTACACATTCCGCGTGGACGCACGCTACAATAATGGACAGATCCGGTTCGACCCGTTTTATGAAATTGAACAACGCTGACATTTATTCATTCGAGCGCCGCCTGCTGCTGTTCGCCGCCGCACTGCTTGGCGCTACGCCCGCCTATGCGGGCTTCGATGTCTCGGTAAGTCCGCCGCGTTTTGAACTGCACGCCAAGCCGGGGGACACCGTCCGTCAGACCATCTCGATCAACAATCTCGGCAACGACCCCGGGCGCTACCTCACCAAAACCGCGGACTGGGAACTCGGCGCCTCCGGCGAGGCCCAGATGCAGGAAGGCGCGCCCAAGGAGGGTTCCTGCCGCCCGTGGGTGAAACTCGAGCGTCATGAGATCAGCATCGCTCCGCAAGACACCCGCTCGTACCGCTTCGAGGTGCATGTCCCGGAGGATGCCAAGAAAGGCGAATGCCGTTTCGCGCTGCTGGTTTCCTCCGACGCCGGAACCGTGACGCCGAGCGGTGCCAGTTTCATTCAGATTCCCATCGTTGGACGGGTGGCGGTGATCGTCTACGTCACCATCGGCGACGCAAAACCGGCCATGAAGCTCGAGCACATCGCCATGCAAAAAATAAATGGGAAACTCCAGCCGGTGGCCACCTTCCGCAACACTGGCGACGCGCACGGCCGGGTGTCCGGCCATCTCGAAGCGATCGACGCGAATCACCACAAAGTGGTTCTGGTCGCCGACGAATCCGTGATCCTGCCGAACACGGCGCGCGGCGTAAAACTGATTCCGATGGACTGGTCGTCCGGCGAAGGCAAGACGCCGGCCTTCGATCTGGTACCGCCGATGCGTGCCCGCGGCACCCTGCAATTTCTCGGCGGCGGCGAGATCAA
Organism: Methylomirabilis sp. (SeqCode); assembly: GCA_035624495.1. Lineage (GTDB taxonomy): Bacteria > Pseudomonadota > Gammaproteobacteria > Acidiferrobacterales > Sulfurifustaceae > Sulfuricaulis. The sequence continues at coordinate 19,788 of DASPRK010000176.1, forward strand.
GATCGACCAGGAGCTGCGGTAGGAAAAACTCGCAAGTGACTAGTAGCCCGTCAGGAAATAACTGTCCGCTGTTCGTTTTTTGAGCGAAGCGACTTTATCTTCCAGTTCCTTGGCCCGCTCCGCATCGCCGGCTTCACGTCTGAGCCTGGCCGTGAGGGAATAAAAGGGGATCAGACCGGGCGTATCGGGATAGTCGTATTTCACCCCTTCCTCCAAGATCTGAAGTGCTTCCTGTTTTTTTCCGCTTTGCAGCAGTAACATTGCGTAATCCGTCCGTCCCTGAAACAACCTGGGGTCGAGCCTCAGCGCGCAGCGGAAGGATTCGGCGGCGAGATCATAACCGTTGTCGCCCGCGAGCGCCGGATTCAGTTGGTAGATCCTGCCGCGAATGACGAACGTCAATCCCCGCAGGGAATTGGCTTGTTGCGCTTTGTCGAGAAATTCGAGGGCCTCTCCAAATAAAAGCTTTTTGCTGCTTTCAACGTCCGGCGGAAGCAGCGTGATTGCATGCCGATACAGATCGGCGTGCGCGATGAGCATACGGTCATCCGCCGGGGTTAGCCATTCCGCGGCGGCAAGACTCTGGTCAGCTTCCTGAAGCTTTCCCTGCCGTTCCTGCCTCAGTGCCTTGTCATAATAGGAATTTGCCAGTCCGAGGATCACAAAATGGAACATGGGCAAAAGAACCAGCACGACCACGATTATCGGATAGGCCTGTCTGCCGATGTTCCGTGAAAATCGGATTTGCATGGTGGGTGACTTGAGCTCCCGTCTTGCGAGTTCGTGATATCGCCCCATCACCAAGCCCGATATCATCATGATGGAAAGGATGTAGAGATTGAAATCAACGAAGCTATGCGACGCCACCGCCAGCAACCCGCAGAAAAGCCCTACCAGCTCGATCCGGATCTTTTTGTTCAGATTTTTTTTACGCAGGACGCGGACCAGCAGCCACAGCGTGGCGCCCAGCACCGACACCAGAAGCAGCAGCCCCGGCAACCCGGCTTCGATCCAGATTTGCAGATAATCATTGTGGACGAAAAATCCATCGGAACTGTCTGCCGGATGGCGGTACGGCGGATAGGCCAGGTAAAAAAGCCCCGGGCCGATGCCGTGCCACGGTGAAGCTTTCAACAAACTCCAGGAAGATTCCCAGATGACCCATCTGTTGAAATAATCCTGCGCCAGATGAAGCACACGCTGGTCCAATCCGTCGTGAGTAATCTTCGTGGTCAGAAATGCCGCCGCCAGCAGCGCCAGAAGCGCGATGGTGCCGCGCCTGGACGTATATCGCACCGTGAGCGCGACCAATACGCCCATGCTCAGGGCAAGACTCAGTGCGGCGCCGCGGCTCGCCGTGAGGAAAATCGAGGAGAACAGCGCATACAAGACCGCCCCCAGCAAAGCGGGGTATTTGCGCGGAGCATGATCATCCCCGATCATGAGCAAAAAATGCGCCGAGGCGGGTAGCGCGATGAGGTTCAGGAACGCGGCTTGCGTGTTGCGGGTCTCGAAAATCGACCGGGCATCCTGCCCAAACACAAGCGCTTGATAGATGCCCATCAATGCCAGCACGAGGCCCAGCACCAATAGAACGGCCGCGGCATGCGACCACAGTACCTGGCGGTCCGGCGTCAAGGTATAAAGCCAGAATACCAGCACCAGGCTGCCGATCCACCAGAAATTGATCGTGCTGATGGCCGGCGCCCGACTCCACAGGATCGAAGCCGCGAGCCATGCCCAGAACAGCGTGAGAGTAAGGGCCAGCGCGGTCTTGGGCAGGATGAGGCCGCTATCATAGGATTGCCACAGGGCCCAGCCGCAGGCGATCGCCAGCATGATCTGGGCGATGGCAAAAATTTCAAGCTGCGGCCCCTTGAACAATATCGCCGGCAACAGCGCACAAACGAATAACAGCGAGCTGATATGAAGGGTCGGGAGCGTCGGCCCTTTTCCGGCGGCGGCCGTCATGATCCTCCTTGATGCGCCGACTCGTGACGTGCAGATTACTTTCCTACTTTATACAATCCCTCATGAAACGCCAGCTCGTGCTTTTTTCCAAATTCATCTGCCGACCGACCACTCGCCCAATGCTTCATGTCGTGCTCTATCAGCCCGAGATCCCGCCCAATACCGGGAACATCATGCGTTTGTACGCCAATACCGGCGCGTGTCTGCATCTGATCGAGCCGCTCGGCTTCAAACTCGAGGACAGGGAACTGCGGCGCGCCGGACTGGATTACCGCGAGTGGGCGGAGGTGCTGACTTACCGGAACCTGGAGACTTTCCTCGAAATGGCAAAACCGGAGCGCTTGCTGGCATTCACCACCCGTGCTTCCAGGCTGTACACGGAAGCACAATATAAGGATAACGACGTCATGCTCTTCGGGCCCGAGACGCGCGGCCTGCCGCAGACGCTGCTTGGCTCGCTGCCGGAAGCGCATCGTTTGCGGCTGCCGCTTAGACCCGGGAACCGCAGCCTGAATCTCTCCAACGCCGTTGCCGTGGTGGTTTACGAAGCCTGGCGTCAACTCGGATTCGAGGGCGGAAAATAGCGTTTCTTAATGTCCGGACGAACGAGCGCAGAGATAGGACTAATGGTTCTCCTGTCGTGGTTCGCGCCTGAGCAGCGCCTCGACCGCGGCGTGGGGCGCCAGGTTTTCATACAGCACGCGATAGACCTGTTCGGTAATGGGCATGTCGACCTCGAGTTTCTTCGCCAGTTGATAAAGCTCGCGCGCGGTGGCCACGCCTTCGGCCTCCTGACCGAGCGCCGCGAGAATCTCCGGAAGTTTCTGTCCCCGACCCAGCGCCAGCCCGACCCGCCGGTTGCGCGAGCTGTCATCGGTACAGGTCAGAATCAGGTCCCCGGCGCCGGTCAGACCCATGAAGGTTTCGGACTTTCCGCCCATCGCCACGCCGAGACGTGTGAGTTCCGCGAGTCCTCGGGTAATGAGCGCGGCGCGCGCATTGGCGCCAAAGCCGAGACCGTCGCTGATGCCGGCGGCAATGGCCATCACGTTTTTGATCGCTGCGCCGAGTTGCACGCCGGCGACGTCGCCGCTGGTATACACGCGCACACGTTCATTGCGCAACCATGAGGCCACTTCCCTGGCTACGTTGACGTTATCGGATGCGACCGTCAGCGCCGACGGCATGTTGAGCGCCACTTCACGCGCGAACGTCGGTCCCGACACCACGGCGAGAGAGCGCTCGGCGCCGAGCGATTCAAGCGCCACCTCGCTGAGCAACTTCCCGCTTCCCGGCTCGAGCCCCTTGGTCGCGCACGCCAACACGGCGTCGGCCGTTAGTAGCGGCTGCAACACCGTCAGTGTGGTGCGGAAGGCACGGCTCGGAACGGCGATCAGAAAACGCGAGGAGGCTTTGGCGGCCTCGGCGAGCGAGTCGCGAACATGCAGATTCGCGGGAAACGGCATACCCGGTAGGTAGGCGCTGTTTTGCCGCTCATGCTCGAGGCGCGCCTGGCGCGCGGCGTCACTGCCCCAGAGCAGCGCTGTGTGGCCGTTGCGCGCCAGCAGCAACGCCAATGCGGTGCCCCATGACCCCGCCCCCAATACGGTGACGGCAGGCTTGGTAGCGGCGGTCATGTCCTGAAACACGAGGCGAAGGGAGAGGAGCGTGAGCAGTAAAAGGCCGTTTGTGCCATTTTCGTTCGTTCTTCACGCTTTACGCATCATCGCTGATGCCTTGCCCCTCGCGTTTCAATCTATCAGTTGATGCTCGGTCGACTTGCCGGCGCTGCCTGTTGCTGCCTTTTCTGTTCGTACAAAGCTTCGAAATTGATCGGGTTGATCAGCAGCTGCGGAAATCCGCCCCGGCCGACGAGGTCATTGACCGCCTCGCGCACGAAAGGCAACAGCACATAAGGACAGCTGATTTCGAGCGCCCGTTCCAGCGTCTCGCCCTGCACACCCGCGATGCGGAAAATGCCCGCCTGCTTCACCTCGACGAGAAAGATGTTCTTGTTTTCGCGCTTGGCGGTACTGGTCACCGTCAGCGTCACTTCATACAAACCCTGCTCCGGATTCAGCGCACCGTGCTCAAGCGCGAGCTGCACGCCGATTTCCGCG
>DASPRK010000237.1:0-3701 GCA_035624495.1 Methylomirabilis sp. (SeqCode)
GATTGTCGCGTCGAGTCAGCGCGGGACCCAAAGCCGCGGAGGCGAGGATCCGTGCGCCATCCGGGGCGTGCTTTCTTTTGGTTTCTTTTCTTTGCACGAGCAAAGAAAAGAAACCCGCCCGCGGTGCGGGAACCGCAATTACAAACTGCGGCCGAAGGCCGCTCGACCAAAAACATTTCCCGGATTCCGCTGCGCTTAGTCTGTCCCACATACTTAGCCGTTCGATGATGTGCGAAGCGCACGCCAGTTAAACATCCACCACGCACTGTGCTATCCACTCGCCATTGGCTTCCCGCGCCACCCGCAGCGCCGTGTACGTCGCGCCCTTGACCTCGACCGCCGGCTGGTGTTTTTCCGGGGTCAGCTTCTCGCCCCAGGCGCGCGCGGTGAGAAGATGCCCGTTAATATGGACTTCGAAGCGGCTGAAAAGCAATTTGCGCGTGGCCATTTCGTAGATCAGGGCATTGAGCCAGTCGACTAGCAGCAGTTCGTCATCCGGCGCCTGGCAGGCGATCTCCACTGAGTCGCTGGCGCCGACTGTGGCCGGGTCGGCGATCACCGCGGTCATCGCGAGCGCCGCCCGTTCGAAGGCCTCCTCTTTGCTGGCGCCGACGCCGCGCACGCCCATGTCGGCCCCATGTGGAAAATGTTCCCAGTGCTTGTCGCTCATGTTCCGGCGGACGCCACGATATTCCGATCGAGGCGACGCATGATCTCGGCGACGGTCGTTTCATCGATGTCGGTCCATTGTTCATAGGCGTCGGCGACGGCGAAGCTGTAGCCCTCGCGTATGTTCGGACAATACAAAAAATCGACCATCGCGGCAACGCGCTGGATTGATTCGTAATGCCCCGTCGGCACCGCGACGATGAGTTTATCCGGCGCGAGATGGCGCAGGGCCTCTATCGCCGCAATCATGGTGAATCCAGAGGCAAGGCCGTCATCGATCAGGACTGCCGTGCGATGCCGCAGATCGGGCACGGCGTCGTCACCACGCAACTCCCGCACGCGCCGCGCGACTTTTTCCCTTGTGCGGGCGATGCCCTGGTCAATCACGTCCGGACGCAGATCGAGCGCGGCAATTAACCCCTGATTCAGGCGCACCGTGCTGTCGAACGCCACTGCACCGTAGCCCGATTCGGTGTTCCATGGCAGCGTGATCTTGCTTACCACCGCGAGATCGAGCGGCAGGCCGAGCCGTCGGGCCGCTTCGGCCGCGACCGGTACGCCGCCCGCCGGAATCGCCAGGATCGTCGCGTCGGTCCCGCGCAGCGCGTCCAGCATGCCGGCCAGCACCGTGCCCGCGTGCGTACGATCGCGAAACACCTGTCCGCGATTACGCACCTCGGGAAGATCGATAATCCTGCCGGCGGTTTCTGACATGCAAAACGTATAACACTGCGCCCGGCGCGGCGTGTTGACGGTGGTCAAACCGGTAACGTAATGAGGTGAGCGGCCGGCGTTAGGCCGCAAAATTGGCGAGCCGTACCGGTTGGCGACGCGCGCCCCAGGTTCCGGGTCTGGCCTCGAACACGCCGGCGCAGGCGGTGCCGCACTGTTTGCATCGGCCGTGTTCGTCGAGATTCCAGGCGGTAATGTCGTACCAGTCGCGCCCGATGAGCCTGGCGCCGCACTGATGGCAATGGGTCGAGCCGCCGGTTTCGTCGTGGACGTTGCCGGTGTAGGCGTAGCGCACGCCATTTTTCATGGCGATGCCGCGCGCTTTCGTGAGTGTCGCCGGCGGGGTCGGCGGGATGTCGCGCATTTTCCAGTCGGGATGAAACGCGGTGAAATGCATCGGCACGTCGGGTCCGAGATGCTCCACGACCCATTGGGTCATTTCCTCCAGCTCCTTGTCGGAGTCGTTGAGGCCAGGGATAAGCAGCGTGGTGAGCTCGAACCACACTTTCGTCTCGTGCTTGAGATACTTGAGCGTATCGAGCACCGGCTGCAGGTGCGCACCCGTGACCTTCCAGTAGAAATCCTCGGTGAACGCCTTCAGATCGACATTCGCCGCGTCCATGTACTGATAAAACTCGCGCCGCGGTTGGTCGCACATGTAGCCCGCCGTCACCGCCACCGATTTGATTCCCTGCTCGCGGCAGGCCTGCGCCACGTCGATGGCGTACTCCAGGAAGATGACCGGGTCATTATAGGTATACGCCACGCTGCGGCAGCCGAGCCGTTTGGCCGCGCGCGCGATCGTCTCGGGCGAGGCCTGGTCCATCAGCGTGTCGAGTTCGCGCGATTTGCTGATGTCCCAGTTCTGGCAGAATTTGCATGCGAGGTTGCAACCGGCGGTGCCGAAGGAGAGGATCGGCGTGCCGGGAAGGAAATGATTGAGCGGCTTTTTCTCGACCGGGTCCACGCAATAACCGCTGGAGCGGCCATAGGTGGTCAACACGATCTGGCCCTGGTGATTGCCGCGCACGAAGCACAGCCCGCGCTGCCCCTCGTGCAGCTTGCAATAACGCGGGCAGACGTCGCATTGCACCCGCCCGTCGTCGAGTTTGTGCCAGTATTTCGTCGGGGTGACCGACGCCGAATCGAGAATTTCCGCTTCCTTGGACATTTTTTATTAATGCGGCCGTAAACCGGCCAAATCAATATTCATCCTACGCCGGTGTCGAACCGCTTGAAAATGTTCCCCGGTGGGTACATTAAATAACAGTTTTCCAGTGGAAATGACGATGGTTAATGTGCGAAATCCGGCGGTGGCCGGCCTGTTTTACCCCGATGACCCGCGCGAGCTGCGGGCAGTGCTGACGGGCTATCTCGCCGCCGCACCCGCGGGTGGCGGGGTGCCGAAGGCCATTATCGTCCCGCACGCCGGCTACATCTATTCCGGTCCCATCGCGGCGTCGGCTTATGCCCGACTCAAACCCGCGCGCGGCACGATCACGCGCGTGGTGCTGCTCGGCCCGGCGCACCGCGTCGGTTTCCGCGGCTTGGCGCTTCCGAGCGCCGATTATTTCGTCACGCCGCTGGGGCGGATCGCCGTGGACCGGGAAGCCGTCGCGAAAATCTCAGCGCTGCCCCAGGTGCACGTGAAGGACGTAGCGCACGCGCAGGAACACAGCCTCGAAGTGCATCTGCCGTTTTTGCAGGAGGTACTGGGCGAGTTCCAACTGGTGCCGCTGGTGGTGGGCGACGCCGAGGCCGAAGAGGTGGGCGAGGTGCTGGATATTCTGTGGGGCGGGCCGGAGACATTGATCGTGATCAGCTCCGACCTGAGCCACTATTACGACTACCGCACCGCGCAACGGCTCGACCGCGCCACGTCTGAGGCGATCGAGCAGTTGCGCTCCGAGGACATCGATTACGATTCGGCGTGCGGGCGCAATCCGGTGAACGGATTGTTGCACGTGGCGCGCAAGCTCGGCCTCAAGGCGGAAACCATCGACTTGCGCAATTCCGGCGACACCGCCGGCTCGCGCGACCGGGTGGTGGGCTATGGAGCCTACGTCGTTGGATAGTCCGTCATCCCGTCTGGCACCGCCGCTGCGGCGGCAGCTGCTGCAGGTCGCCGGCGAATCCATCAAGAAGGGATTGTGCGGCGAAACCCTGGCGGTTCGCGCCACCGACTATCCGACGCCGTTGCGCGAGGTGCGCGCGACCTTCGTCACGCTGCACGTCGATGCGCAACTGCGCGGGTGCATCGGCACGCTCGAGGCGCGCCGCCTGCTGGTGGAGGACGTGGT
>DASPRK010000183.1:0-4785 GCA_035624495.1 Methylomirabilis sp. (SeqCode)
TGATCGTTTCGGTCGGCGCGTACGCGACCGGTTCCGCCCCGTCGACAAGACCACCGGAGGTGGAGTACTCGGCGGAACGGCTGATTTCGGCCGAGGATGGCGGCAGGAACATGCAGGTGAGCGCGCAAGTGAACTACGCCAGGGGCATGGAGCGTGACGAATTGGAGATGCACGGCCAACGCATGACGCAGATCCTGCGCCACGATAAGCAACTCGCCTGGATCCTGATGCCCGAGCAACACGGGTACATGGAGGTTTCCTATGCCAAGCAGGCGCAATACTGCAACTGGCCGTGCGTGAACGTCGAGAAGGCGAAGCTCGCCGAGGGCAAGGGTTATACCGATCTGGGCCGGGAAACCGTCAACGGCGTCGAGGCCACGAAGTACAAGATCATCTGCGTCGACAAGAATGGAAACACCACCGACGGCTTGTTCTGGGTTGCCGATAACGGCGTGGTGGTCAAGATGGATTTCGACACGGTGGTCAAGTCCGGCCAACGCCACCACGCCATTATTGAGCTGCGCCACCTCAAGATCGCGAAGCAGGACCCCGGCCTGTTCGAGATACCCGCCGGTTACCGCAAGTTCGACGTGTCGGCGATGCCGCTCAGCGGTGGCATGCCCGCGGGAATGGGCGGCCCGGGTGGCGGCAGCGGTGTGGGTGGCGCCGGCGCGATGGATATTATGAATCGCCTTATGCGGCACTAATGACGCCGACGCACCACGGCGCGCGTGCGCGAGTGCGCCGCCTGCGCTGGACCGCGTTCATGCTCGTGGTCCTGACGTACATGCTGGCTTTTTTCCACCGCGTCGCGCCGGCGGCCATCGCCTCCGACTTGCAACAGGCGTTTGCCACCAGCGCCGCCGAGCTGGGCGGCCTCGCCGCGACATATTTCTACGTGTACATGGCGATGCAAATCCCGACCGGCATCCTGGTGGACACGCTCGGGCCGCGCCGCATCGTGGCGTTCGGCGCCGTCGTCGCCGGCGTCGGTTCGTTGCTGTTCGGCCATGCCGGCACGCTCGCCGAGGCCTCCATAGGTCGGCTGCTAGTGGGCCTGGGCGTGTCGGTGCCCTTCATCTCGCTGCTCAAGCTCAATGCCGCCTGGTTTCACGACCGTCACTTCGGCACCGCGGTCGGGCTGACCATGCTGTTCGGCAACGTCGGCGCGGTGTTGGCGGCCGCGCCGCTCGCCTGGGTGCTGCAGTTCACATCCTGGCGTACGGTGTTCGTGGTTTTGGGCGGAATGTCGTTCGCGCTCGCCATGCTCACCTGGCTGTTCGTGCGCAATCATCCGGGCGAAGCCGGTCTGCCGAGCCTGCGCGAGCTCGACGGCGAAGCGGCGCATCCGCCGCACCAAGGTCACTGGTTCGAGGGCGTGGCGGCGGTGCTTCGGAACCGCCTTACTTGGCCGGGTTTCTGGATCAATGTCGGAATCGGCGGGTCGTTCCTCGGTTTCGCGGGCTTATGGGCGGTGCCGTTCCTGCGCGACGTGTACGGCCTCGACCGGATCGCGGCGACCCGGCACACCAGCCTGATGCTCGCGGGGTTCGCCGTCGGCGCGCTGTCGGTGGGCGCACTGTCCGACCGCCTAGGCCGACGGCGCCCGATACTGCTCGCGACCGCGCTAGTCCATGTGTTGTGCTGGCTGCCGCTGGTGTTGGCGGCTCCGATGTCGGCGGCGGCGAGTTATGCGCTGTTTCTGCTCATGGGGTTGAGCGCCGCGAGCTTCACCCTGAGCTGGGCGTGCGTGAAGGAAGCGAACCCGCACGCGCTCTCGGGCATCGCCACCAGCGTCGCCAACACCGGCGTGTTTCTCGGCACCGGCATCCTGCAACCGCTGGTGGGCTGGACCATCGATCGCGCGGCCCTGGCGCACGATGCCGTCGCGCCGTATCAAACCGGCATATGGATTTTCTTCGGGTTCGCCATGCTCGGCCTCGTGGGCGGCCTGCGCATCCGCGAGACGTATTGTCGCTACCTGCGCGGCTGACTGCAGTCGTACGATTCGCGGTTTAACCGTCGAGCGTCATCTCATCCGGCGCGAATTCCCGGGCGACGGTTTCATTCCAGTCGTGGGGGTCGAGCAGAAAACCTTCTTCGTCGGTATCGAACTCCCTGCCGTTCACTTTGAGCGCCATGCGCCACCTCCATTCATTTAGTTTAGTATCCCGGAATCTGAATGCCGGGATCGACCGCGCCCCAGGACGATGATTTGCCGGCCACTTTCTTTTGTAGGCGCGCCCGGCGCGGAAAGGTATATTCCTCATGTTGCTATCTCTTCTGGATCGACACTAAGCGGCTCCGCCGCCGAGGGTTTGGCCCTGATCGCGGCGGCGGATTTCGGGATGCCAAGGCGGCGGCGTTGGCCCGATACTCGCGGCCGCACCGCCGCGGAAGACCCGTTCAATCTCTTCGTCAACGGCTGAGGCATGAACATGAAAGCGACGCTCAAACCCGGCATTACCCACGAGCTGCGGTTCCGTGTGCCGGAGACCAAGACCGTGCCGCATCTTTACCCCGAAGCGCCGGAGTTCCAGGCGATGCCGCTGGTGTTCGCCACCGGTTTCATGGTGGGTTTCATCGAGTGGGCCTGCATCCGGGCGGTGAATCCGCATCTCGACTGGCCGCGCGAGCAGACCGTCGGCACGCACGTGGACGTCAGCCACGACGCGGCGACGCCGCCGGGGCTGGAAGTGCGCGCGTGCGTACGGCTGGTCGAGGTCGACGGGCGGCGGCTGGTGTTTGAAGTGGAGGCGAGTGACGGCGTGGACGTAATCTCGCGCGGCCGGCACGAACGTTTCGTCGTCGACGCCGGGAAGTTCGCGCACAAAGCGAAACAGAAAGCCGCCGCCGGGTAATGCCAGGGCGGCAGCACGCTGTCATTTCAGATCACGCCGTACTTCTTGAACCATGCCTGCATGCGTTTCCAGCCGTCCCGCGCCGGGCCCTCACGATAGCTCGGCCGGTAGTCGGCGTTGAAGGCGTGCGGGGCGCCGGGATAGACGACGATCTCCGAGGGATTCTTCGCGGCCTTGAGCTCGTTCCGCATCGTTTCGATGGTCGGCAGCGGAATGCCCTGATCCTCGCCGCCGTACAGGCCCAGCACCGGCGCCTTGAGCGATTTCACGATGTCGAGCGGCTGTTGCGGATGCGATGCATCCGCATCGCCGCCGAGCCGGCCGTACCACGCGACCGCGGCCTTGAGATCCGGATTGTGCGCCGCGTACAGCCATACGATCCTGCCACCCCAGCAGAAGCCGGTGATGCCGAGCCGGTTGCCGTTGCCGTGGCTCTGCGCGGCCCACGCCGCCGTGGCGTCGAGATCGCTCATGACCTGCGCATCGGAAACCTTGGCCACCACGTCCTTCAGAATCGTCGGGATGTCGGTCATCTTCGAAACGTCACCCTGGCGCGCGTACAGTTCCGGCGCGACCGCGAGATAGCCGAGCTTGGCCAGGCGCCGGCAGATGTCGCGGATATGTTCGTGCACGCCGAAGATTTCCTGCACCACGAGCACGATGGGGTGACCCGTGCCTTTCTCGGGCATCGCGCGATAGGCCGGGATCTCGCCGTCCCTGGCGGGGATTTTCACTTCGCCGGCGGTCAATCCACGACTGTCGGTGTGGATCACGGTCTGTGCCGCAACCGGGCGCACCGCGGTGGCGAAACCGGCCGCGAGCACGGTGACGATGAAATTTCGTCGGGTGAATTCGGTGGAGGGGGCGAGGCTGAGCAGATCATGTGTGAAGTTCATGTTTTCCTCCGATGAAAATTCCGGGTGCATGGTTGCGCCCGCTCCGCCCGGTCATGGTACTCGCGGAGCCCGGGAGGGAAAATAAGAACGGGAAATCGAGGAGGCTAGCGGTGCAGCCCCAGTGGATCGTCCGGAGCCACGCCTTCCATGAACGGTTTCTTGCGGTCCATGTTGGTGACCTGGTAAACCTTCCCGATCCAATTGTCGATCACGGCCTCGGCGGTGTCGTGCCAGGTGTTGTCGAGATCCGCCACGATCAGCGATTCGGGCAGGTCGGGGGCCGCTTCGCCGCGGGATCTCGCGGCGAGCACGCGGTCGCGGTGCTCATCGAGTATCCCCTGGATCCTGAGGCTGAAGTAGTTGTCCGGAAACGGTGGATAGTCGTCGCGCTCGCCGCGGGTGTAATGCATGACCTCACGCTTGTATTCCTTGAGTAGGCTGACCGTGTCGTACTCCGGATGCCCCTGGAAAAACACGATGCGGAAGCCGTCTTCGCTGGTGGCGAGATGCACCCCGGCGACCTCGCTTTCGGCCAGGATGTGCAGTTTCGCTGCCTCGAACTGCTCGCGATCGATCTGGTTGAAGCGCGAATGCGGCACGTCGAAGCGCGTGTTCACGTCGGCGACCAGCGGATGCTTGCGGTCCACCACGCGGTGCGAAAACACGCCCCAGCGCTTGAACCCCAGGTGGCGGCGCTTCTTGCCGTAGCGGAACTGCAGCACCGCGTGCGTCGCGAGACACGAGCACAAGGTGGACGTGACGTTGTCGTAAGCCCAGTCGATTGCCTGGATGAGCGGCTTCCAGAACGGCTCGAGCGCCAGGTCCGGCTGCGTCACGTTGGCGCCGGTGATGATGAGCGCGTCGAGCCCCTGATCGCGGATCTGGTCGAAGCTTTCGTAGTACTGGCCGACGTAGGCCTGCGCCTCGGCGCTGCGCGCGAGTTCCTTGATCGTGAACGGGTGCACGTAGAACTGCGCGATGGCGTTGCTTTCGCCCACCAGCCGGAAGAACTGCCGTTCGGTCGCGGC
>DASPRK010000239.1:0-4366 GCA_035624495.1 Methylomirabilis sp. (SeqCode)
ACCACGTCCGACGTATCGACGGCGTTCATCTGCTCGATCAGCACGAGGATCCGGGACAAGGTGTCGGCGTACGCACTGGCCTCTTGCTCGGAGATATGCAAACGCGCAAGATGCGCGATTCGGCGTACCTGTTCTCGGTCCAGAGGCATGCGATTTCGTTCAAGGGATAGAAGTGAAATCGCAAATTACCATATTCGTCCCGCCGGTTGAACCGCCCGATTGCGGTTGATACAGTTAGCGCGTTCCGTACGCCTTTCAAGGATAGAATTCTCCTCATGTTCAAAAGCTTCCGTGGTTTTTTCTCCAGCGACATCGCCATCGATCTGGGCACCGCCAATACTCTGATATTCGTGCGCGACAAAGGCATCGTGCTGAACGAACCTTCGGTCGTCGCCATCCGCCAGGATCATGCCGGACGTAACAACCGCTCGATCCTCGCCGTCGGCCACGAAGCCAAGAAAATGCTCGGCCGCACACCAGGCTCGATCCAGGCGATCCGCCCGATGAAGGACGGCGTGATCGCGGACTTCACCGTTACCGGCGAGATGCTCAAGTTTTTCATCCGCAAGGTGCACGAGAACCGTCTGTTCCAGCCGAGCCCGCGCATCGTCATCTGCGTGCCGTGCGGCTCGACCCAGGTCGAGCGGCGGGCCATCCGTGAAGCCGCGATGAGCACCGGCGCGCGCGAGGTGTTCCTGATCGAAGAGCCGATGGCCGCGGCGATCGGCGCCGATCTGCCGATCATGGACCCGACCGGCTCGATGGTGCTCGATATCGGCGGCGGCACCAGCGAGGTCGGCGTGATCTCGCTCGGCGGCATCGTGTACTCTCATTCGCTGCGCATTGCCGGCGACAAAATGGACGAGGCGATCGTGAACTACGTGCGCCGCAAATACGGACTGCTCATCGGCGAAGCCACCGCAGAACAGGTCAAAACAGAAATCGGTACCGCCTGGGAAGGCAGCGAGATCAAGCAAATGGAGATCAAGGGCCGGCACATCGCCGACGGCGTGCCGCGCGCCCAGGTTGTCAACAGCCAGGAAATCCACGCCGCGTTGTCGGAATGTCTCGCCGGAATCATCGGCGCGATCAAGATCGCGCTCGAGCAGACCCCGCCGGAGCTCGGCGCCGACATCGCCGAAAAGGGCCTGGTGGTCTCGGGCGGCGGCGCGCTGCTGCGCGACATCGACCGCATGCTCGCCGAACAGACCGGGTTGCCGATCATCATCACCGAAGATCCCCTCACCTGCGTGGTGCGCGGCTGCGGCCGGGCGCTCATGGAAGCCGAAACACTGGGCGATGTTTTTGTGTACGAGTAGTGGCGCGGGAGTGAGTGGCGAAGCCACGAGCGGGTGCACATGGGCGCGCGGCGAAGGGCGCGAGCGACCGGGCCGGGGCTTTCGATCGCAACCGGACCCGAAGGGAAAAAAGTGTGCCCTGAAGATATGCATTCTCGGCTCCGTATTGCATCCTCGGCTCCGTAACCGGCACGTCCCTGTTCCGCTTTTCGGGGCATCCCTGCGCCACGCCTGCCCGAAGACAGAAAGCGAAGGGCGAACGCACCGCTTGCAGACCGGGGGACGGAATTGGCCATCCTCGACCCCGTTCGCGTTACGCGCCGGGACTTACGAGCATTGCGAAAAGCCGGAAGCCGACAGCGGCCGACACTTGCGCAACCCTGCGCGTCTGTGGCGTGCGCATGATTAATATCTTCGGTCGGTCGATCCGGGCGCCGTCCAGCCTGACGCGGTTGATTTTTCTGGCCGCCATTTCGGTATCGCTGATGATGCTCGACCACCGCGGACATCATCTCGAGAAAATCCGGGCCGGCCTGAACGTCCTCGCCTACCCGATCCAGCTGGTGGCCGCGGCCCCGGCCTACGTGGGTGGCGCCGTCGCGGATTTCTTCACCACCCGCGGGACCCTGCGCGCGGACAACGAGAAACTGCTCGCCGAACGGCAGATGCTGCTCGCCAAACTCCAGCAATTCGACGCTCTGGAAGCGGAAAACGAACGCCTGCGCCGCATGCTGGGCAGCGCCGCGCAAATCGCCGACAAGGCGGTGGCGGCGGACCTCGTCGAAGTCAGCGCTGAACCGTTCACGCGCAAAGTCGTGGTCGCCAAAGGCAGCCAGGACGGCGTCTATCTGGGGCAGCCGGTAATCGACGCCAACGGCATCATGGGCCAAGTCACCCAGGTCGCGTTCAACGTCAGCCGCGTGACCCTGATCACGGACGCCGGTCACGCGATCCCGGTGCTCGACAACCGCAGCGGTCTGCGCGCCCTGGTTTTCGGCACTGGCGATCAGGATACCGTCAAGATTCCGTATCTCACCGCCAACGCCGACGTCAAAGAAGGCGATCTGCTCGTCAGCTCCGGCATGGGCGGGACCTTCCCGCCGGGATATCCGGTGGCGCAGGTGAGCAAGATCGTCAATGACCCCAACGAATCGTTCCTCGCCATTACCGCCATCCCTGCGGCGCACCTCAACCACGGCAAGCAGGTGTTGCTCATCTGGCCAGGCCATCTGGCCAAGGACGGAGGTCGCGCCAAATGAGACTGGGTCCGGACGGCCGCCGCCGCCTGACGTTCGTCGGGACCTTTGCGATCGCGCTGATTCTCGCGATCACGCCGTTCCCGAAGTGGGCCGAGGCATTTCGCCCCGACTGGGTCGGGCTGGTGCTGATCTACTGGTGTCTCGCGGTGCCGGAGCGGGTTTCGGTCGGCACCGGCTGGCTGCTCGGAATGTTACAGGACGTGCTGTACGGCTCGCTGCTCGGCAGCAACGCGCTCGCCAAGACGCTGGTGGCGTACCTGGCCGTGCGGCTGCACCTGCAGATACGCATGTTCCCGCGCTGGCAGCAGGCCGCGGCGGTGTTCGCACTGCTCACCGTCAATCAATTGCTGGTGCTGTGGATACGCGGCACCATCGGCCAGGAGCCGGAGACGTTCAGTTATTGGACACCGAGCGTGGTCGGCGGCCTGTTGTGGCCGTGGCTGTTCGTGATCCTGCGCGATCTGCGAAGACGCGGCAGTATCGCTTAAGAATTATTTTGAACCGCCAAGACGCCAAGTTTTCACTTCTGAATGCAACCAGTCCTTGTCTTTCTTGGCGACCTTGGCGCCTTGGCGGTTTGATTCTATTTTTTAGAGGTTCTTAGAGCTTCATGCTCAATATCCCGATCAAGGATCATTTCCGGGAAACCCGGCTCTTTAACGCCCGGATTTCAATCATCGGCGTCATCGTGGTGATCCTGATCAGCACGCTGTTGCTGCGCCTGACGTACCTGCAGATCTTCGCGCACCGCCATTACGAAACGTTGTCGCAGGCCAATCGCGTCAAACCGATACCGATTCCGCCGCCGCGCGGCCTCATCCTCGACCGCAACGGCGTGGTGCTGGCGCAGAACTATCCGGTGTACACGCTCGAGGTCATCCCGGAGCAGGTGGACGACATGAACTCCCTGCTCGAGGAGCTGGGCCACGTGGTGAACCTGAACGAGGCCGATCTCAAGAATTTCCGCAAGCAGCTGCGCGACCGGCCGCGCTTCGAAAGCCTGGTGCTGCGCTCGCACCTGACTGAGGAGGAGGCCGCGCGGCTCGCGGTGAAGCGGCCGTACTTCAACGGGGTCGAGCTCGAGGCGCGGCTGCAACGGCACTACCCCCTCACGGGGTTGGGCGCGCATTTCCTCGGCTACGTCGCGCGCATCAGCGAGCAGGAGCAGGATCGCATCGACAAATCCGACAAATCCATGTACCGCGGCGTTCAGGACATCGGCAAGCTCGGGATCGAAGCCAGCTACGAGGCGACGCTGCTCGGCCAGGTGGGTGTGGAGAAGGTCGAGACCAACGCCCACGGCCGGTCATTGCGCATCCTCGAGCGCATTGCGCCCGTCGCCGGCAAGAATCTCACGCTCAACATCGACGCCCGGCTTCAGGCGATCGCCGAGGAGGCGCTGGGCAAGCGCCGCGGCGCGGTCATCGCGATGGAGCCATCGACCGGCGCGGTGCTCGCGTTCGTCAGCACCCCGACCTACGATCCCAACGCCTTCGTCGGCGGCATCGATACCGATTCCTACCAGCGCCTGCTCGATGATCCGGACAAGCCGCTGATCAACCGCGCCTTGAACGGCCAGTACTCGCCCGGCTCGACCATCAAGGCTTTCCTCGGGCTGGCGGCGCTCGAGCGGAACGGCTTCGACGCCAACAAGCCAATCCTGTGTCCCGGCTGGTACACGCTGCCGGACAGCTCGCATGTATTCCGCGACTGGAAGCAAGGCGGCCACGGCATGGTGTCCCTGCACGACGCGGTCGTGCAGTCGTGCGACGTCTATTTCTACAAGCTGGCGGTGGCGATGGACATCGA
>DASPRK010000185.1:0-17336 GCA_035624495.1 Methylomirabilis sp. (SeqCode)
GTGCACCGGCGGGCGATGCTGACTAGAACCTATCTCAAAATCAAACTCCCTCCCCCTTGATGGGGGAGGGTTGGGGTGGGGGTGAAAGTGTCATCGGTAAAAGCAGCAGAAAACTTTCCCCCTCCCCCTAGCCGCCGGATCCCGAGGCGCAGGGCGACTCCCTTCCGAGGCGAAGCTCCTTCGAAGGGAGTACGCCGGGCCGCCACAAGAGACTTCGTTCATTGAGTCGCGCCGGCCGCCACCGCCGAAAGAGCCTGCGCCTCGGGCGGTGGCGGCCCTTTCGGAGACGGCGGCAGTAGCGCTCAAGGATACATGGTTCATTGCGGCTATCTGCGCCCATTGCCGAAAGAGCATTCGCCTCGGGCACTGGGCGCTAGCCCCTCCCGCAAGGGGTAGGGGAAACAATTTTAGGTTCTACGGAATTTGCCAGATTGTTGCGGCAAATATCCTTGACCAAGGTCAGGTGGGGGGAAGTCAAATGAAATAAACACCACAGAAACGGCCGCGAATCCCCGCTCGCGCGGGTCAGTGTCAGGCCCTTTGCTTCCAATATGCCGGCGATTGCCGCCGGTGCATCACGGCGATGATTTCGATGGAATCGGATCGTGCCCGACAGATCATACCGTAAGGAAAATGCGCTGTATGCGGTGCAGCGCCTTCCTTGCGCCGCGCAGACAATGCAGATGAATCGCTATTTACACCCTGGATTCCCGTCCCCGCCTTCGCGGGGACATGCTTCCAAAAGCCGCGGGAATGACAGCCCAAACTGAATGTCATGCCCGCGTAGGCGGGCATCCAGGGTGTACATATCATCCCCGCGTTTGCGGGGATTCCACATGTAGGTCGGGGTGAATGAAATGAACCCCAACGTCGTCACGACATCCGGCGGGTTACGGCGAAAACCGCCTAACCCGCCCTACATTTACTAAAACACCGATGATGCAGGTGAAACGTAATGTACGGCCTGGACCCCGGCTTTCGCCGGGGTAACAGTCAATTGATGATGCAGTCGCAAGCGCGAGCTACTTCATCAGCTCCAGCAACAGCCCGTTCAGGCGGGTGACGAAGCTGCCCGGATCTTCGAGCTCGCCGCCTTCGGCGAGCAGGGCCTGGTCGTGCAGGATGCGGGTCCAGTCGTCGAAGCGCTTGGCGTCGGCTTCGGCTTTCAGGCGCGTGACGATCGGGTGCGTCGGGTTGATTTCGAGGATCGGCTTGCTGGCCGGCGCGTTCTGGCCCGCGGCCTTGAGCAGGCGTTCCATATTCGCGCCGATGTCGGCCTCATCCGCGACGAGGCAGGCGGGTGAATTTGTCAGCCGGTGCGTGAGGCGCACGTCTTTCACCTGGCCGTCGAGTGCCTTTCTGATTTTCTCGAGCAGCTCCTTGAATTCGGCCGCAGCCTGCTCGTGTTGCTGCTTCTCTTCCTGGTCTTCGAGCTTGCCGAGATCGAGCGCGCCCTTGGCCACTGATTGCAGCGGCTTGCCGCCGAATTCGGTGAGGTGCATCACCACCCACTCGTCCACGCGGTCGTGCATCAGCAACACCTCGATGCCTTTCTTGCGGAAGATTTCGAGATGCGGACTGTGCCGGGCGGCCGCGAAAGTCTCGGCGGTGACATAGTAGATCTTGTCCTGTTCCGGCTTCATGCGGCTGACGTAATCGGCGAGCGTCACGTCCGGGGTTTCCTGGTCGGCGTGCGTCGAGGAGAAGCGCAGCAGCCCGGCGAGGCGCTCGCGGTTGGCGGTGTCCTCGACGATGCCTTCCTTCAGCACGCGGCCGAACTCGCCCCAGAATTTGGCGTATTTCTCCTTGTCCTTATCCGCCATGTCGGCGAGCAGGTCGAGTATCTTCTTCACCGAGCCACTGCGGATCGCGTCGATGTCGCGGTTGTGCTGCAGGATCTCGCGCGAGATGTTGAGCGGCAGGTCGTTCGAGTCGATCACGCCGCGCACGAAGCGCAGGTAGTTCGGCATTAGCTGCTCGGCGTCGTCCATGATGAATACCCGGCGCACGTACAGTTTGATGCCGTGGCGCGCTTCGCGGTCCCAGAGGTCGAACGGCGCGCGCTGCGGAATGTACAGAAGCGAGATGTACTCCTGCTTGCCCTCCACGCGGCTGTGCACGTGCGCCAGCGGCGTCTCGAAATCATGCGCCACGTGCGTGTAGAACTCGTCGTACTCTTCCTGCTTGATCTCGCTCTTGGGGCGGGCCCACAACGCCGAGGCCTTGTTGACGGTCTCGTCCTCGTCCTTGGCTTCGGCCTTCATGACGATCGGCAGCGTGATGTGATCGGAATACTTGTGGATGATCGCGCGCAGCCGCCAGCCGTCGAGAAATTCGTCCTCGCCCGCGCGCAGATGCAGCGTGACGTCGGTGCCGCGGGTCTTTTTCTCGACGGTTTCGATGACGTATTCGCCCTGGCCCGCGGATTCCCAGCGCACGCCGTGTTCGGGTCCGAGGCCCGCGCGGCGGGTGGTCAGCGTCACCTTGTCGGCCACGATGAAGGAAGAATAGAAACCGACGCCGAACTGACCGATCAGCCGCAGGTCCCTGGCCTGGTCACCGGTGAGCGCGGTCAGGAACTGACGCGTGCCGGACTTGGCGATGGTGCCGATGTTATCAATCACCTCGGCACGGCTCATGCCGATACCGTTGTCGGAGACGGTGATCGTACGGGCGTCCTTGTCGTAGGCGACCCGGATTTTCAGATCGGAATCACCCTCGTACAGCGCATCGTCCGTGAGCGCCTCGAAACGCAGCTTGTCGGCCGCGTCCGAGGCGTTGGAAATCAGCTCCCGCAGGAAGATTTCCTTGTTGCTGTACAGCGCGTGGATCATCAGGTCCAGCAGCTGCCGGACCTCGGCCTGGAATCCCAGGGTTTCCTTGTGTGCATCGACGCCCATGGCGCGGCTCCCCTATTCGCGAATGGTTTTTACCGCGCAGAAATCTAGGGCCGGCGGGCACGGTTTTCAAGGTGGGGGGCGTGGGTTGGGGTTGAGGAATCCCCGCTGGCGCGGGGATCACATTCATTAGGGTTGTCATTCCCGCGAAAGCGGGACAGAAAATGGCCTGGGTGAGGCGGAGTTGTCGCGAACATAACTTAACGTATGTTCGCGCCGCCGAACGGGTGCAACGAATTCTGTTGCACGCTGGGCACAAACGTCGAACAGCCCCAGGCTGGCCCTGAGAAGTGGCGCCGGAGGAGTGGTGCATGGATGCACCGATTACGGAGCCGAGGACGCAATGCGCCGAGAAGTGGCACATGGATGTGCCGGTTACGGAGCCGAGGACGCAATACGGAGCTAAGGACGCAAGGGCGGGACACAGGGGTGTCTCCCGTAATCCAGGGTTTGAAAGTCATCCCCGCGCAGCGGGGGATACAAATTCTTTCTGGCCCGCAGGTTGGGATGAATAAAATGAATCCCAACATCGTCAAGACATTCGGCGGGTTACGCACCAGATACCGGCGCCAACCCGCCCTACACGTACGGAGTGATTTTCACCCCCACCCTCGCCCTCCCTCGTCAAGGGGGACAGAATTTATTTTGGATGCCGCTGAAAAAACTCCCAGATCACGTCGGTGGCGTTGATCGCGTTGGAGGACTTGCCGACGACGCGCTCCGGCAGGTGGCTCGTGCCGCCCGGCCAGAAGTGGCCCATGCCGGCGACGGTGTACAGCTCCACCTCGGCATTTTCACGGCAGGCATCGTAGGCGATGCCGCGCACGCCGTCGCGGTCGTAGATCACGTGCGGCTCCGGCGCGCAGCCGAGCATCTGCACCCATTTCTGGATGAACTCGCGCACCGGGGGTTTGATGCCGGCGGGTTTCTTGCCGATGAAGATCGGGCCGCCGTCGATCGGGTTGAGCGGGTCTTGCGTGCCGGTGATGTAGAGCAGCGGGACGGGACGCGCGGGCGTGGGTTGGTCCAGCCAGTCGCTGCCGGCAACCGGCGCGATCGCGGCCAGGCGCGCGGCCAGCTCGCGCCCGACGCGAAACGCCATCGAGGCGCCGTTGGAAAAGCCGGTGGCGTAGACGCGGCGCGGGTCCACGCGCAGGCGCGCGCTCAAGTCGTCGAGCATGGCGTTGATGAATCCGACGTCGTCAATGCGCATCTGCGCGGCCGGGAGGTTCGCGCGCCCGGAGCCGTCGTTCCAGGTCTGGGGATTGAGCACGAAGCTCGCGTAGCGCCCGGGGTCGTGCGGCACGCCTTCCGGGTACACCGCGAGGAAGTTTTCCTTGTCGGCCTTGACCGACCAGCCGGTCTCGCTCATCGCGCCGCGCGCCTTGCCGCCCCCGCCGTGAAACATGATGACGATGGGCAGCGGGGTTTTGCCGTCGTAGCCGGGCGGCACGTGCACGATGTAACGGCGCGCGAGGCCGTCGAATTTCAGTTCAACCGTGTTATCGCCGGGATGCATGGTCGTGGGTTTTGGGGCGGCCGCCCGGGCGGTGACGCCGGTCGCGCCCGCGAGCAGGAGGGTTGCCGCCAAGGATAGCGCGAGTTGGGTGGACGGGTGCATGGTGTCGCCTGAAATATAAAGGTAGCGACGCATCCCCGCCAGCGCGGGGATGACCTGTACATCCCGGACCCCCGCTTTCGCGGGGGTGACAGTCATTATCTGAATATCATTCCGCCCCCGACTGAGACATTCACGGGCAGGCTTCGGCCGGCATACCGATGTTTGGTTGTCGTTCCCGCGAGCAGTGGCGTAGAAGGAGTGGTGCATGGATGCGCCGATTACGGAGCCGAGGACGCAATGCGCCGGTTGCGGAGCTAAGGACGCAAAGCGGGCATCCAGGGTTTGAATGTCATCCCCGCGTTAGCGGGGATTCCACTCGGGAGATCGGGGTGAATGAAGTGAACCCCAACGACAGGGGTACAGCGAGCGATGTCGTGTTGAGGTCTGTTGCGCCCACCCCAACCTACCGAGGCAGCGCTTTCGCGGAAATGATCGCGTTTGTGATTTCTCGGGAATGACTCCGTAACTGGAATTCCTGTGGTTCCGGAGCCAAGTCTTTCAGGTGCATGCCATTCCCATTTATACTGATTGGCACCGGGAAATTTCTTGGGGGGAGTATGGGTTTCCTGCTCTTGCTGTTGGTGGGCGTCGCCGCCGTCACGGCGTTCCTCTGGTTCCGCCAAAGAGTCGGCACGATGGCGGAGCCGACGCCCCCTTCCAACCGTTTTCATTCCGTGACCATCCGCGTCGGCCAGGACGCCTGTCCGGCGGTCCAGGCCCTGGCGAACACCAGATTTCTTGCGAAGGAGGCGCCGCGTCTGCCGCTGGACCAATGCACTGTGCCCAATTGCCGATGCCAGTACAAACACTACGACGACCGCCGCGACGGCGAGGATCGCCGGGAGGAGCGCACGAGTGCGCGCCACGAAGGAGAAACGCGGCGACACGCGCGCGAGGACCAGCGGAAGGCGCACCCGTGACTTTCCGATTCTGCTTCTGACGCTTTTGTCGCTGTGCTCGCCCCAACCCAGGGGCTGCAGGTTGGGGCGAATGAAATGAACCCCAACGTCTGGGGCGCTTCGAGCCATGTTGTGTTGGAGTTTGCGGCACTCGCCCCAACCTACCGAGCTACCTTCGCGCCGCCACTTCGATATCGCCCAACCACATCACTTCGCAAGAGCCTTTCGTGACCTTTGTTGCCAGCTTCGCGTCCGCCGTTATTAATGGCAGCTTGAGTTGGGATGCTGCGGCCAGGTAACACGCATCGTATGCCGTAATCTTGTGCGTCAAAGCTATTCCCAGGGCGTCATGCGCCAGAATCTGGGTTGGGATTGCCGTCAGACCGAGTGTGGCGAGATCGTGTAGATGTTCTTGGGCATTCTTGCCGGAATAGGCTGACCGCTGCACCCACTTCCAGAATACATTTGCGCACTCGATGAAGAAAAGATCGGGCACAATCAGCTCGGCGCCGTTTTCCGCAGCGAAACGCGCGAAGACGGTCTGCGCCTGGACGGACAATGCCTCGGGAACGAAAAGTTTGACCGCAACGCTGGCATCCACTACCGCCCGCAGCGGGGCGGGATTCACCGGCGGCGGTCCTCGCGAATCAGATCGACTGAATCCGTCCAACCACGGGGTAGCACAAGCTTTTGCGTGCGGCTCCGGATGCGGTCAACGACGGAGGCGGCGCTGCGGCGGGCCTCGCGTGCCTGTAGCCCCTGACTCAAAAGCTGAATGACCTCAGCCGTCACCGAGCGATTTTCTTCTTCCGCGAGCTTCTGGATGCGCTTGTAGAGCTTTTCAGGAACGTTGCGTACGTGGAGGGTGGCCATGTTTCTTGCCTCAATGTGGCTTTAAACAGTTTAGCCCGGCTTGGTTGCAAAGTGCAACCACACTTTCTTCAGCTCGTATGTTGGGGTGAATGAAATCAACCCCAACATTGGGAGCGCACCGGGCCATATTGCGCTGGCCTTGCGGAGTCCATCCCTGGACTCCGCCCCGCGGGCGGGCCTGCGGCTGTCCAAATTTGCGTCCTTAGCTCCGTAACCGGCGCATAGCGTCCTCGGCTCCGCAATCGGCGCATCCATGCACCACTCCTCCTGCGCCACTTCTGCTCCCGGCAATTTTGTCGCTTCGCTCACCCCAACTTACATTAAATTAGTTGCGACTCCAGCGCCTCCCAGCGGGCGTAACAGGTTTCGAGCTCGGCGGTCACGGCTTGCAGGCGCGCAAGGGTGGCGGAGATGGCCGCGCCGGGTTGCTGATAAAAACCGGCGTGGCTGACGGAGGATTGCAGGCGCGCTTGCTCGGCTTCGAGCTGCTCGATCTTCCCTGGCAGGGTGTCCAGCTCGCGCTGTTCCTTATAAGAGAGCTTGCGCGTTTTGGTGGCCTGGGGTTCCGGCGCGGGTTTGGCGGCCTTGGCCGGCGCTTCGGACTCGGGCGGGCTCGGCCGCTGCCGCAACCAGTCGCTGTAACCGCCGACGTATTCCTTGACGCGCCCGCCGCCTTCGAACACCAGTGTGCTGGTGACGGCGTTGTCCAGGAACGCGCGGTCGTGGCTTACCAGCAGCAGCGTGCCCTGGTATTCGAGCAGCAGCTCTTCCAGCAGTTCGAGCGTTTCTACGTCCAGGTCGTTGGTCGGCTCGTCCATCACCAGCAGGTTGGCCGGGCGGGCGAACAGGCGCGCCAGCAGCAGGCGGTTGCGCTCGCCGCCGGAGAGCGTGCTCACCGGGGAGCGCAGCCGCTCCGGCGGAAACAAAAAATTCTGCAGATAGCCGGCCACATGCTGGGCGCGGCCGTTGATGGTCACGGTCTGGCTGCCTTCGCCGACGCTGTCCATCACCGTGGCGTCCGGGTCGAGCTCGGCGCGCTGCTGGTCGAAATAGGCCACCTGCAGCCTGGTGCCACGGCGCAGGCGCCCGCGCGTCGGTTCCAGTTCGCCGAGCATGAGCTTGATCAACGTGGATTTGCCGGCGCCGTTCGGGCCGACGATGCCGATGCGGTCGCCGCGCATGACGCGCGCCGAGAAATCTTTGATCACAGTGGTGTCGCCGTAGCTGAAATCCACGTGCTCGGCCTCGAACACCAGTGCGCCGGATGACTCGCCCTGCTCCAGCCGGAGGTCGACCTTGCCCACACGCTCGCGGCGCTGGCGGCGCTTTTCGCGCAGGGCTTCGAGCGCGCGCACCCGGCCTTCGTTGCGCGTGCGCCGCGCCTTGACGCCCTGGCGGATCCACGCTTCCTCCTGGGAGAGTTTCTTGTCGAACAGTGCGTTGTGCTGCGCCTCCGTCGCGAGCTGGTCTTGCTTGCGGCGCAGGTAGTCGTCGTAACTCCCGGGCCAGGAAGTGAGCGCGCCGCGGTCGAGCTCGACGATGCGCGTGGCCAGGCGCTTCAGGAACGCGCGGTCGTGGCTGACGAACAGCAGCGCGCCGTGAAAGTCCGCGAGAAAATCCTCCAGCCAGGTGATGGCGTCGATGTCCAGATGGTTGGTCGGCTCATCGAGCAGCAGCAGGTCCGGCTCGAACACCAGGGCGCGCGCCAGCAGCGCGCGCCGGCGCCAGCCGCCGGAGAGCGCGTGCATGCTGGTATCGCCGTCGAGGTTCAGGCGCGAGAGTACCGTTTCCACCCGCTGCTCCAGGCGCCAGCCGTCGCCGGCTTCGAGCGCGTGCTGCAATTGCGCGAGCCGCTCGGCCAGTGCCGGCGTGGGTGCGTGCGCCAGCTCGGTGGCGGTGTGGTGGTATTGCGAGATGAGCCGGCCCAGCTCGGCCAGCCCGCCGGCGACGACGTCGAACACGGTTTCGTCGCTGTCGGCGCTCACTTCCTGCGCCAGGTGCGCGATGCGCGTGCCGGGACGGATCCAGATGCTGCCGTCATCGGGCGCGGCCTCGCCGCTCAGCAGGCGGATCAGTGACGACTTGCCCTCGCCGTTGCGGCCGACCAGGCACACCCGCTCGCCGCGGCGGATTTCGAGCTGGGCGTGTTCCAGCAGCGGCCGGTGGCCGTAGGCCAGGGAAACCTTGTCGAGGCGCAGGAGGGGCATGGGGTTTGTTACGGGAATGGATTAATTGCCAACCGGGTCAGGCCGGACTGGGTACATATTATATATGTCGGGGGAAGATATCGGTGTATTTGAGGTGAGAATCTACATATAAATCCTGGATTCCCGCTTTCGCGGGAATGACAGTTATTATTGGTGAATGACGACTCTCTTTTTTTGATTGTCACACTCACATACCATAGGTATGACGACGAAAAAAGGGAAAGGTTGTCATTCCCGCGAAAGCGGGAATCCAGGATTTACACAGAGATTTTCACTTTAAATAATCTTTTCATACAAATCCCCCCATTCTGGATTCATCGACTCGATAAGCTCGAGCTTCCAACGACGATTCCATTTCTTCATTTGCTTTTCGCGCCGGATCGCCGAGTCGACGGATTCGCAGGTCTCGTAGTAAACGAGCTTGTCAGTTCCATACTTGGCGCTAAATCCGGCGACTTCCTTCTGTTTGTGTTGCCAGATTCGACGCCGCAGATCAGACGTAACCCCTATATACAAGGCGCCATTGCGCCGGTTCGTGACAACGTAAACGCAGAAGGTTTTGTTCATTTGCAGTACCGCCAACTTTACCGTGATGCGCGCCGATACTAACCCTAAAACTAAGGTCATTCGGCGGTCACACCAATGACGCCCAAACCGGCCTGCGCCAGCCCGATTTGAAACCCGCCCAGCCGGCCCCCATTGTTTTGGAGCTATGGACGACAAGACAGTCATGGATCGCAATGTCGCACCAGCGGACGCGGAGTTGCTCGACGCTTACTCGCGCGCGGTGATTCATGTGGTCGAGCACGTCGGACCGGCGGTGGTGAACATTCGTGTCGGACGCGCGGCGCGAAATAACTTTCACCCCCACCCTGACTCTCCCCCATCAAGGGGGAGGGGAAATGAGTTTTCTCCTCCGCGAAGCGGAAGGGGAAATGAATCGGCTCCTGCGCACGGCGCCGGTTCGGGGGTGGTGATCGCACCGGACGGTTATCTCCTCACCAACCATCACGTGGTGCAGGCGGGTACGCATTTCGAGGTCACGTTCACCGACGGCGCGGCGGTGGCGGCCGAGGTCGTGGGCAGCGACGCGCCGACCGATCTCGCAGTGCTGCGCGCGCAGAGCTCGGGCCTGCCGTACGCCGCGCTCGGCGATTCGGCGCGGCTGCGCGCCGGCCAGCTGGTGATCGCAATGGGCAATCCGCTCGGCTTCGAGTCGAGCGTGTCCACCGGCGTGGTGAGCGCGCTCGGGCGCAGCCTGCGCAGCCAGACCGGCCGGCTGATCGAGAACATCATCCAGCACACCGCGCCGCTCAACCCGGGCAACTCGGGCGGGCCGCTGCTCGATTCGCGCGGTGAAGTCGCGGGCATCAACACCGCGATCATCGCGCGCGCCCAGGGTATCGGCTTCGCGATTCCGGCGCGCACCGCGCAGTGGGTGCTGTCGCAGATTCTCGCGCATGGACGCGTGCGTCGCGGCTATCTCGGCATCGGCGGGCGCGACCGACCGATCGAACGGCGGCTGGTGCGCGCGCTCGATCTGCCGGCCGAGCGCGCGGTGGAGGTGATGTCGGCCGAGCCCCGCGGTCCGGCCTGGCGCGCCGGCGTGCGCGTGGGCGATCTGATTCTGGCGCTGAACGGGCAGCCGGTGCAGTTTGTCGATGACCTGCATCGTGGACTTTCCGAGTCGCCCTTCGGCGCGTCGGTGCGGCTCGAGCTGCTGCGGCGGACGAAGCGGATGGAGCTGGAAATAACGCCGGAGGAAATTAAGACTTAGGCCCGTAGTGCCGCGGCCCTCAGTAAACGTTTGGCACGTCCCGTGTGCCAAACGCCCTCGGGACGCGCGGCGTGACGTTTGGCCGCGACCGTCCTGCGGCTGAGAACCGCCACAGTGACTCTACGCCGGGGTCCCCCTACCCCGGCTATCGCGGGCTCTTCGCCAGCGCTTCGCTTTCCCTGGCTCATCGGCGGGAATGACAAGCTTCGAACCAGCGTCTACCTGTTGAGTGTAATCTCCCCTCGAACGGTCGGACCGGTCCGAAACGACCAACTCGGAAACATGGGCGCAGGAATAGTCGCATGAAACTGTTTTTCGCCGCACTGGCGTTGGCCCTGTTCACCGCCAGCGTTCCGGCCGCGGCCGACGTGGCCCCCGGCAAGATGACCGGCGGGCAGAAATACGACCTGCCGGCGTGGTTCAAGATGAGCTTCCTCGATCTGCCGGACGACGCGAAGGAGGCCAAGGCGCACGGGCGGCAGCTGATGCTGTTTCTGCATCTCGAAGAGTGCCCGTACTGCGCGCGCCTGCTCAATGAAAATTTCCGCGAGGGCGCGACCAGGGAGTTCATCGAGCAGCACTTCGACGTGATCGGCATCGACATTCGCGGCAGCCGCAGCGTGGAGTGGTTCGATGGCCGCCAGTACCCGGAACAGGAATTGGCGCGGAAACTCAAGGTGTATGCAACACCGACGATTATTTTCATCGACCCCGAGGGCCAGATTGCTCTGCGGCTGAACGGCTTTCGCAAACGCCAGACCTTCCGTCACGAGCTGGACTACGTGCAGCAGCAAGCCTACCGCCATGAATCGTTCGCGAGTTTCGTGGCGCGACAGAAACAGGCGCCCTACCGCTTCCGCGCCGAGCCGATGTTGCGGCAGATGACGGATTTCAAAGGCTACCGCCAGCCGCTGGCGCTGATGTTCGAGGACCAGGACTGCACCGACTGCGATGAGTTCCATGACAAGGTACTGACGCACCCGGACGTGCTGCCGGAGCTCTCGCGGTTCACGGTCGTGCGGCTCGACGCCTACTCCGATCAGCCGATCACGGACATCGACGGCCGGCGCAGCACGCCGAAGCAATGGGCGGCACGGCTCGGGCTCACGTATCGCCCGGGCATCGTGCTGTTCAACGAAGGCAAGGAAAGAGCGCGACTCGACGGCATGCTGTATCACTTTCACTTCAAGGAATTGCTGCGTTACGTGAGCGGCGAGTACTACAAGCGCTACGACAGTTTCTCCCAATACAACGCCACGCGCCGGAAGGAGCTGCTGGAGAAAGGCGTCAACATCGATTATGCCCAATGAAACGGAACGCGCCGTCCTCGCTCGTCATCCCTGTCCCGGCGCGAACACCCGGGAGCAGGGATGACAGGTTGGTGTCGGTTCGTCCCCGATGAAATACAGCGTGGGTTGGGCCGAACAACAACGAAGCCGTTTGCTTCCACCTACTTCGGTTTACATCTGCTTCCTTGTGCTAACGACTCCGCAACTGACATCACCACTTCACTTCTTCATCCACCACCGGCTCCGTCCTCGGCCCAACCCACCAGGGGGAGGCGCGCGTTGCACGCGCCCACAAAACCGCCGGCCCAAGTCCCCATCCGCCGGCGGCAAATAACGCGAAACCGACGAGCGCAGAATTACCTGACCACATCGACGACGACTGGAGGAGAGGTGCCATCGTCACCGTGATCCAGGACTGATGATCCACGCTCGCCGGAAAAACCGTTCTGGGTTGCACGACGCGCTCCTTGCCTTGCTTCGCTGGTGACCACCATTCGCCGTCATCGACAACACACAGGCTACGCCCATGTCCCGGGAAATCAACAAAGCAAAATCGTAATTTACTGAAACGGTCAATTATCGATTCGTCGCCGATCGCTGCGGCGTCAATGTTTCCGCGGTGTTTGCGGAAGGCGCGTTCCATGTCGATGCGTGCGGGAACGACGACTGCGACGATATGTCGCAGTGACGTGCCGCATGAAGCAGCCCGTCGGTTGAGGTGGATAAAATGTGCGGCAACGTTGGCGAGGATGGCCACGCTGTGCTGAAGTTCGCGGGGCTCACCCCAACCCACATCGGCGATTAGCTTCCATCCCCGCGCAACGGGGATTCCACAGCGGGGATTTTTAAGCCGCGCCCACCTGGCTGCGCACGGTATTGCGCCCTGCGGCCTTGGCGGCGTAGAGCGCACGGTCGGCGCGCGCCATCAACGCCTCGATCGCGCTGTCGCCGGCGCGGCGTTCGGCCACGCCGAAGCTGGCGGTGACGGTCAGACTTTTCGTGCCCAGGTTGATCGGCGTGCGTGCGATGGCGGCGCGCAATCGTTCGGCCACGGCGATCGCCTCCGGCATCTGCGCCTCGGGCAACGCCAGCGCGAACTCCTCGCCGCCGACGCGCCCGAGGATGTCGATCTGGCGCAGCACGGTGCGCGCGGTCGCCACCATGCGCACCAGCACCTTGTCGCCGGCCTCGTGGCCGTGGGTGTCGTTGACGGTCTTGAACCAGTCGATGTCGAACGTGACGACCGCGAGCGGCCGGCCGAGGCGCGCGGCGCGCGTGAACTCGGTGCGGGCGCGTTCGAGGAAATAACCGCGGTTGTGGATGCCGGTGAGCACGTCGGTCGTGGCGAGCGCGAACAGCTCTTCCTCCTGGCGCTTGCGCTGCGTCAAATCGCGCTCGATCGCGGCGAAATGCGTGATCCGGCCGGCGGCGTCGCGCAGCGGGACGATGTTGAGATCGAGCCAGTATTCCCCGCCAGTCTTGGAGTAATTCAGGATCTCGACGTGCACCGGCAGGCCATGGGCGAGCGCGTCGCGGATGCGCTGGCGCGTCTCGGGGTCGGTCTTCGGACCCTGCAGGATGCGCGGTGTCTTGCCCAGCGCCTCCTCGGCGGTGTAGCCGG
The DNA here is from genome assembly GCA_035624495.1 of Methylomirabilis sp. (SeqCode). Classification (GTDB taxonomy): domain Bacteria; phylum Pseudomonadota; class Gammaproteobacteria; order Acidiferrobacterales; family Sulfurifustaceae; genus Sulfuricaulis. Next base: position 13,185 of record DASPRK010000185.1, read on the forward strand.
TGAGGCGGGTGAAGGCCGCGTTGACGTAGACGATCTCGGGGCCGGGGTCATCGATCGGCTGCGCCTTGGTGACGATGATGACGTCGTTGGCGCTCGCCACGATCTGCTCGAAGGAAAATTGTTCTGCCATCCGCCGGTATCCCGGGAATTCCGTTTCGCTTGGTCATTTGAGCCTAGCACAGAAGGCAGAAATGTCGCGCGAATCCCCCGCGCCGCGGGAATTCGGGCTAGCCCGCGGAAGCGCGCGCGGCCTGGCGCGCAGGCTCGGCCGACAGCGCCAGCTCGCGCAGCGTGCGGCCGTGCAGCGAATCGTCCACCGCCTCGTCCGCCCGCGCGATCAGCTCATCCACCTCCGTTTCGCGTGGCAGCGCCTCGACGCGAAGGCCGGGCGCCTCCTCGGCGGTGCGCACGGCATCCAGCAGCGTCTTGACCGTGATTGTCTCGAAGGCGTGCGCCGGCAGGTAACGGGGCGGATCGTCGGCCGTCTCGGTGACGATACCGGCGCGCATCATGGCGCCCAGCAGGGTCTCGACTTCCGAATGGGGCACGCCGACGCGGTCCACCAGGGCATCGAGCGACCATGCCGGGGCATTGCCGTAATAGCTCTGGCCGATGAAGGTCGCGATCAACAGCGCCAGTTTCTCCTTCACGCGGTTGCTTAGCAGCGTTTCGCGCCCCGGCGACGCCAGCTGCGCCGGATACTGGAAGTAGAACGCCAGACTCGCGCCGACGAGCACGATCAGCCAGTTGAGGTACACCCAGATCATCGACAGGATCATGATCGCGAAGCCGGCGTAAATCGCGGCGTACTGGCTGGAACCGGCGACGAAGGCGGCAAAACCCCACCCGAGCGTCTGCCACAGCGTGCCGGCGACCGTGGCGCCGACCAGCGCCGAACCCAGCCGCACGCGCGTGTTCGGCACGAGCACGTACATGAAACCGAACGCCGCGATCACCAGCAGGTACGGAACCAGCTCTGCGATGAACTCCACGACGCTGCCCAACAGCTCGATCTGGAGCAGGGCCTTGACCGCGGCGCTGTTGAACAGCGCCGCGGTGATGCCCATGGCGGAAAAGATCAATACCGGGCCGATCATGAGCACGGTCAGATACTGGCTGAAGCGCTGCGCCAGTGGCCGCGGGCGCTTCACGCGCCAGACGCGGTTGAACGCCAGCTCGATCTTCTGCATCAGCGCGACGACGGTGTAGATCAGCATGCCGAGGCCGAGCGCGCCGAGCACGCCAACCCTGATGTTGTTCACGAACCCAATGACCTGGTTGGCGATTTCCACTCCCTTGTCGCCCAGCGGTTCGAGAAAGGCGAGCAGCCGCGGGCGCAACTGGTTCTGCACGCCGAAGGCCTTCAGCACCGAAAACGACAACGCCAGCAGCGGCACCAGCGACAGCAGCGTGGTGTACACCAGACTCATCGCGCGCAGGGTGAGATCGCCCTCGAGGATATCGCGCACGATGGCATACAGCATGCGCAGCGTCAGCATCAGCCGGCGCCGCAGCGGCGACAAGGCGCCGAGTTCCTGGCGCCACAGCAACTCGTGGGCGCGGGCCGTGAGAATGTCGAGCAGGTGCATGTCGATCCCGAGGTATGCGGCAGCGATGCGTTCATGATACTCGTCTGCGGCGAAGGCGTCAGCGACGCCGTAGAAGTAGCGATTCCTTACTAGAACCTATCTCAAAATTAAACTCCCTCCCCCTTAATGGGGGAGGGTTGGGGTGGGGTGAAACGCGTCGTCAGGCGATACAGAAAAATTTTTTCCTCCCCCTAACCCCCTCCCGCGAGGGGAGGGGGGAATTGGTTTTGAGACAGGTTTTAATATGTCGGGCGCGCCGGTCTCGTGTGAACGCGCCCACCAGCCGCCGGCGGTATTCACGGCCGACGAATCGACATTTCGCCCGCCGAGCCGATTGGCCATGACCGCCGTGATTTCCTATTATAAAGACATCATGGATCGATCCCTCCCGTTATTCCTCTTTCTCTTGCTCGCGGTTCCGAGCGCTTTCGCCCAGACGCCCGACACGGTGTTCCTCGAGGACCTGACCTGGACCGAGCTGCAGGATCAGATACGAGCCGGGAAGACGACGGTCATCGTTCCGATCGGCGGGACCGAACAGAACGGTCCGTACATGGCGCTGGGCAAGCATAACGTGCGGGTGCGAGCGCTGTCGGAAAAGATCGCGCGCGCCCTGGGCAACGCGCTGGTGGCGCCAGTGCTGGCCTACGTTCCGGAGGGCGGCCTCAATCCGCCGACGGCGCACATGCGCTTTCCCGGAACCATCACCGTGCCGGATGCAACGTTCAAGCAGGTCCTGGAATACGCGGCGCGCAGCTTCAAACACAATGGTTTTCGCGACGTCGTTTTCCTGGGCGATCATGGCGGCTATCAGGCGGACGAAAAAGCGGTCGCGGACCGGATGAACCATGAATGGGCCGCGACGCCGGTGCGCGCGCACGCCGTCGAGGAATACTACCGCGCCAGCCAGACTGAATACGATCAGGCCTTAAAGAGCCGGGGTTATCGGAACCAGGAGATCGGCACGCACGCCGGGCTTGCCGATACGTCCCTGATGCTCGCGGTCGATCCGCGCCTGGTCCGCACCGATCGCCTGCGCGCCGCCGGCGAACACGAGAGCGCCGCGGGCGTGTATGGCGATCCGCGCCGCGCCAGCGCCGAACTGGGACAGGTGGGCGTGGACATCATCGTGACGCGCACGGTGGACGCGATCCGCAAAGCCGTGACCCGCCCTTGACGACAGGAAACGCCGCGCGATGCCCGCGTGAGCTAACGGTATATCATTAAGGATTCATTCCAACCCGAGAACGCCTATGCCATACCCTCTACGCCGTCAGTCCTCATCCGCCATGATCCTCGGTCTCGCGCTGACCCTGGCTGCCGTATTCGGCCCGGACGTCTGCGCGGCGACGCCAACCGCAACTGAACCGGTGACGACCGTGCCGGGAATGCCGCCGGTGACGGATCCGGCGAATCTCTACAGCGAAGCCGCGGCCGACCGGTTCAGCCCGGCGGTCACGGGGGCGCTGTCACGGGTCTACGTTCCGAACGTCAGATCGAACGACGTGTACGTAATCGATCCGGCCACGTTCAAGGTCGTGGATCGCTTCAAGGTCGGCATCAACCCGCAGCACGTCGTGCCGTCATGGGATCTGAAGACGCTGTGGGTCGCCAACAACGCGGAAGGCCGCACCGACGGGAGTCTCACGCCGATCGATCCGCGGACCGGCAAGCCGGGGCCGGCGATCACGGTGGACGATCCATATAATATGTATTTCACGCCGGACGGGCGTTCGGCGATCGTGGTCGCGGAAGCGCACAAACGCCTCGATTTCCGCGATCCGCACACCATGGCGCTGCAGTCGTCATTGGCGACGCCGCGATGCGGCGGCATCAACCACGCGGATTTCTCGATCGACGGCCGCTACGCCATCTTCACCTGCGAATTCAACGGCGGGCTGGCGAAGATCGACTTCGTCAACCGCAAGGTGCTCGGTTACCTCAAGCTTTCGAAGGGCGGCATGCCGCAGGACATCCGAATCTCCCCGGACGGCAAGGTCTTCTACGTGGCGGACATGATGGCCGATGGCGTGTTCGTGGTGGACGGCGATCGCTTCGCCGAGATCGGTTTCATCGCCACCGGCGTCGGCACGCACGGGCTCTACCCGAGCCGCGACGGGAAGAAGCTCTACGTCGCCAACCGCGGTTCCAACAAGATCCACGGGCCGCGGCACGGCCCGGGCAGCGTGTCGGTCATCGACTTCGCCACGCGCAAGCTCGAAACCACCTGGCCGATTCCGGACGGCGGCAGCCCTGACATGGGTAACGTGAGCGCGGACGGGAGATATCTATGGCTGTCCGGGCGCTTCGACGACGTCGTGTACGCGATCGACACGAGCACGGGCCAAGTGACGAAAATCAAGGTGGGAATGGAACCACACGGCCTCGCGGTGTGGCCGCAACCGGGTCGCTACTCGCTTGGCCACACCGGGAACATGCGTTAGCCGGAGCGTTCGCCTCATGGTCGCCCCACGCACGCCTGTTGGCCTGGCGTGAGCGGGTCGGCGTTCCACCGCGCCGCGCGAATGAGGCGCGGTAATACGAACCCATCCCGCCGGTTCAG
>DASPRK010000187.1:0-7560 GCA_035624495.1 Methylomirabilis sp. (SeqCode)
CTGGTGTCCTGCGGCACCTGCATGGATCAGCTGTTGCGCTATCAATTCGAAAAAATCTTTCCCGGCTGCCGCCTGCTCGACATCCACGAGTACCTGATGGAAAAGGGCGTGAGACTCGAGGGCGTACCGGGCGTGAAATACCTGTACCACGATCCGTGCCACACGCCGATGAAGACGCACGCGCCGATCAAGGTCGCGTCTGCCTTGATGGGACAGGAGGTGCTGCTGTCCGATCGCTGCTGCGGCGAGGCCGGCACCTTCGCGGTGTCGCGTCCGGACATCGCCACCCAGGTGCGTTTCCGCAAGGAAGAGGAGCTGCGCCGGGGCATCGTGCAACTCACCGGCGAACCCCGCGCGCGCGGAGGCAATGTGAAAATGCTCACCTCCTGCCCCGCCTGCCAGCAGGGCCTGGCGCGCTACGCCGACAGCACCGGCCTCGACACCGATTACATCGTGGTCGAGCTGGCCCGGACTCGCCTCGGCGAATCCTGGGTGCGCGATTTCATCGAACGCGCGAAACAGGGCGGCATCGAGCAGGTGCTGCTCTGAGGGTGGCGCATGCATCGAATCTTCTGCAGCATGAAGACTATCTGGCGGGTGCCTCGCCGGCACCGAAACCTTGCCGCCCTTGTCGAAGCTGAGATACGCGGGTTCGCTACATTTCGTTCTAAGCCGGGTCCACACGCCACATCCGCCGCATGGCGACCAGCCCCAGCACCGGCCCGGGCAGCAGCAGCCAGGCGACGTGCTCCGTCATGCTTTCCCAAGTAGCAGTGGCCAGCTCGATCGAGACGATGGTAATCGCGAATCCAACGCTGTTCATCAGCGCCAGGGCGCTGCCGACGCGTTCGGCCGGGCAGGCCCTGGCCGCCAACGCCGAGAACTGCGGCGAATCGGCGACCACGAAAAATCCCCAAGCGAAAAGCATCAGCAGCAGGACAATGCCGGGCAGGCCCTGCGCCAGCGGGTAAGCCAGGCACAGGCTCGCCGAGCCGGCGAGCGCCGTGATCGCCACCCGGCCGCTGCCCCAGCGATGACTGATCGAACCGCCAGCGATGCAGCCGATCCCGCCGGCGGCAAACACGCCCGCCGCCGCGAGATACACCGCGTGGCCACCGGCGCCCAGGTGCGCGATCAGCAGTGGCATCACCGCCCAGAACGCGTACAGCTCCCACATGTGGCCGAAGTAACCGAACGACGCCGCGCGAAAATCCGGAATGCGAAACGCCTGCAATACGCCGCCCCATTGCAGACGGCGCGCCGTGCCGTGGTGCGGTCCGTCGCCCAGCCACCACACCATCGCGGCCGCTACCAACGCCAGCGCCGAGGCAGTGCAGACCACACCCTGCCATCCGGTCGTCACGTCCAGCCCGCGTACGAAATGCGGCAAGCCGCTGCCGATCACCAGCATGCCGACCAGCCATCCCAGCACGTGGCCGGCCTTGCCCGGTTCCCAGCTCACCACCAGTTTCATGCCGATCGGATAAATGCCGGCGAGCGCCAGGCCGGTGACGAAACGAAATGGCAGGGCGCTCGCGAGCCCGTTGGACGAAGCGAACACGGCGTTGGCGGCGGCGCCCACCATCGCGCACGTGGCGAAGAGGCGACTGGCGGAGAACCGATCCGCGAGGCCGGACAGGGCGAAGCCGAGCGTGCCGGAGATGAAGCCGAACTGCACCGCGCTGGTCAGGTGACCGAGCTCAGCCGGCGTCAGGCCCCAGGCAGCGTGCAGCGCGTCAGCCACGGCGTTGGCGCTGAACCACAACGAGGCACCGAATAGTTCGGCGACGACGATGATGGTGATGGCGGAGCGCGATGACATACGCCGTGGCTGAAGAACAGGTTCCCGATAATTTTTCGATATGATTTGCATTCGCGGCCGGCGCCAACGATCGCCATGATCCTGTGGCCGATGGCACCGCCACCGCGATCCCGGGCGTTTTCCTGAATGTCGTTGAGACAATGTAAGGGATCGGGGCAAAAGAAATAAGTTGCTGCACGCCGTTCGCGTCAGCCCTCCCGTCGTCACATGAACCTGCTCAATGAACTCAATGACTTAATAGAGGTTCATCCGGTGGTACTTCATCATATGACATCGAACCATCATCAAAACGTCATGATGCATTCAACGCGCGAGGTGAATCTACCTGCTCCCGCACAGAGGAGGAGCGTCATGAATTTCTATATCAAGGAATGGCCGGACGATACCGCAACCCTGATGACGGAAGGCGGTCGCGTGGTCTGGATTTTCCCCAGCGTCGAAGAAGCCGAGGCCGCGGTGCAAAACGGCGATGACATAATGCAGGCCAATAATGGGATACCGGAAAAAACAGATCGGCATCCGCGTCGTGGCGCGAAGGACCGGGCGTGGCGGACCGGCGGGCGTGGCGGAATCGTGTCTTAATTCTATCGGCGCGGCCACCAGACGATAACCGCGAAGCGCCCGCGCGGGCTGATGAAACAACCGGCGAACCACCCGATCACGTTTACCACGATCGACCCGAGCAGCGCCGGCCCGACGCGAAGATGCCGAAGCCGTCGAACGTTCGCGCCACCCGCCCCGGCATGGCCGCGTTCCGGCTTTATTGATCTGCGACAAAGCCGGCGTCGCCCCACCGGTACAGACTTCATGCCATATCCAAGTCCGACCGAGCCCCATGGATGCCGAGCATCACCACGACCTGGCGCATGAGTTCCCGGAGTTCAAGCAGCGCATTCACGAGCTCAAGCTCGCGAGCCCGGCGTTCAAGCGGCTCTACGACGACTATCAGGCGATGGACAAGGCACTATATCGCATCGGCGAGAATATCGAGACGCCGTCGGACGACTACACCGAGGAATTGAAGCGCAAGCGTGTATGGCTCAAGGACCGGCTGTACGGCATGCTCACCGGCCGGATACCGGCGGTCGCGGCGACGGTCGGACTCGTTACCCGCCACAAGTTTGTGCGGCCGGTGGATCACAGCGGCGTCGTGCGCGACTGGATCGCGCGCGGCTACTCGTGCCGCGGATTCACCGATCCGCCCGGGCGGGAGTGGCGCGACTTCGTGCACGACACCAACGAGCTGGTCACGGTCGTGGACGGCCGGCTGGAGGTGAGCATGCACGGCGAGAGCTATGCGCTCGAACCGGGCGACGAACTGTTCATTCCGCGCGGGGTGGCGCACACGGTGCGCAACATCCACGCCAGTACCACGCACTGGTTGTACGGCTACGATTGAGTCCGTCGTCATCCCGCGGTCCGGTGAATCAACGACATACGTGTTGACGCGCGTCAAAGCAGCCCGCGACTTCCCGTGGCTAGATGTGTCTGTAGGTTGTCGGGAAGGAAACAATTCTGGCCGTTGAATTTTGTGCGCGCTATGCGTGGGAGGTGAATCATGACCGGACGCAGACAGAGAACAGATTACAGTCATCAGCCCAGAAGGGATCGCATGGATGCAGAGCGGGTTAGCGATCCCTATCGTGCGCGCGGCAAGTGGCCGGAGCCGACCGCCTGCCCCGAGTGCGGTGCGATCTTTCATCACGGCCACTGGCAGTGGGGCGCGGCGCCGGAAGGGGCCGAACGCCACCTGTGTCCCGCGTGTCAGCGGATGCGCGACCGGGTCCCGGCGGGACAGCTGACGCTGAGCGGGAAGTTCTTCGCCGAGCACCGCGAGGAGATCCTGCACCTCGTGCGCAACGCCGAGTCGAAGGAGCGCGCCGAGCATCCCCTGGAACGCATCATGGACATAAAGGAAGAGGCCGACCACGTCGTGGTCACCTTCACGGATTCACATCTGGTGCACGGGATCGGCGAGGCGCTGCACCACGCCTACCACGGCGAGCTCGACTCGCATTACACGGACGAAGACGGCTTGCTGCGCGTCGCGTGGAGCCGCTAGCGCCCGGTGCCCGTGTCCAGCCGGATCGCGGTCATCCAGGCTAATCCGGACCCGCGCGGCAACCGCTTCGGGCACGCACTGGCGGAAGCTTACGCGCAAGCCGCCGAAGCGGCGGGTCACGAGGTGCGTCGCATCGAGATCGCGCAGCTCGACTTTCCGCTGTAGCGGACCAAAGAGGATTCGGCGCAGGATGACCCGCTTGCGCCGATTCGCCAGGCCGAGGAGAACATCGCCCGGGCGGATCATCTTGTGCTCCTCATATCCGCTGTGGGGCGGCGACGTGCCGGCGCTCCTCAAGGCATTCTGCGAGCAGGCCTTCCGACCTGGTTTTACCTTCAAGATGGAACCGGGCAAGATGGGAAACAAACTGCTCACGGGAAAGAGTGCGCGCATCGTCGTCACCATGGGTATGCCGCCGTTCTTCTATCGCTGGTACTTTCCGCGCTCACAAACTGAAAAGCCCCACACGCAACATCCTGGCCTTCTCCGGTATCGGGCCGATCCGGGCGAGCCTGACAGGGATGGTCGAGGGAAGCGACACCAGGCGCCAGAAATGGATCGAGGCAATGCCCACCCTGGGCCGTGGCGGTCGCTAGCGCGACGCGCATGATCTCTCGCGCTCGAGGCAAAACGACGAACATCGAAGAGGACTTGCGGCACCGGCCGAAAAGCCGGAGGCGCCGTGGCGAGTACCGCGCCGCGGCTAGTGCCGCCGCACGACGATGACCTCGATGCGCCCGCGCGGGCCGATGAAGTAAGAGGCGAGCCAGCCGGTCAGGCTCACGACGATCGAACCGAGGACCGCCGGCCAGAAACCCGCGATGGCGAAACCGTCGAACATCCACGCCACCAGTCCCAGCATGGCGGCGTTGATGACCAGCAGGAACAAGCCGAGCGTCAGCAGTGTGATCGGAAGCGTGAGAATGACGAGCAACGGTCGCACCACCGCGTTGACGATTCCGAGCAGAAGGGCCGCCCCGAGCAAAGTCCACAGGCCTTGCACTTCGATACCGGGCACCAGCTCCGAGGCGAGCCACAGCCCGAGCGCGACCACCAGCAGACGTATCAGGAAACCGGCCATGGGATCATGTTTTCACATCCCGGTTCCCGTTGAAATACCTCATTACCGATTTGGCAAAAGGCGGGCAATCCTAGCCGGCTGATCTTTAAGTGATTCGTCGCGCGATAAGCCCTGGCCGCGCATTGCCGACTCGCGCCCGCCTCACGACCGGCATTCGATTCACGCCGCTTGAAGAGATGGCTCAAGCCCGGTTTCGTTCAGGGCCGGTAAATTGGTTTCACGATGCGGCGTGTCCGGGTCGGCGCCAAGTCCTGGAAACGGATCGAGCCCGTTCGTTCGCCATGAGCGGCCGACATACGGCCGAAAAAAAAGAGGCGACGGTTGTCCGTCGCCTCAAGCTTGCCACATGTTACTGGAATCGACGCCGCGTTCAGGCGCCGAGCTGTTTCTGCCAGTACTGTTCGATCAGTTTCACCGTCGCGTTCGGCAGCGGCACGTAGTCCAGCTTGGCCGCCGCTTCCTGGCCGTGGTTGAGGAACCAGCGCGCGAAGGTGAGCACCTTGGCGTTGTCGGCCTTGTCGGCGTCGGTGCGCAGCAGGAAGTAGGTCGTGCCCGTGAGCGGCCACGACTGCGCGCCCGGCTGGTCGGTCATGATCAGGTAGAAATCATCGACCTTGGTGAAGTCGGCGTTCGCCGACGCGGCCTGGAAGGACTTCATCGTCGGCGACACGATCTCGCCCGAGCGGTTGATCATCTTAGTCCAGGTCAGGTGCGTCTGCATCGCATAGGCGTACTCGTCGTACCCGATCGCGCCCGGCGTGCGCTGTACGTACGCGGCCACGCCCTCGCTACCCTTGCCGCCCAGTCCGGTCGGCCAGTTCACCGCGGTGTCGCTGCCGACCTTCTCCTTCCACTCCGGGCTCACCTTGCAGAGGTAGTCGGTGAAGTAGAAGGTGGTGCCGGAGCCGTCGGCGCGGTGCACGACGGTGATGTCCGTGGCCGGCAGCTTGAGATGCTTGTTAAGCGACTTGATCTCCGGATCGTTCCACTTGGTGACCTTGCCGAGGTAGATGTCGGCCAGCACCTTGCCGCTCAGCACCATCTGGCCGGGCTTGATGCCGGGGACGTTCACAATCGGCGCGATGCCGATGATCACCACCGGAAACTGCACCAGGTTCGACGACTTGAGATCCTCGGGCCTGAGCGGCATATCGCTGTCGCCGAAGGCCACGGTCTTGGCCTTGATCTGCTTGATGCCGCCGCCCGAGCCGATCGACTGGTAGTTGATCGATACGCCCTGGTTCTTCTCGTAGGCTTCGGCCCACTTGGAAAGCACCGGGTAGACCGCGGTGCTGCCGGCGCCGGTGATGATGTCGCCAGCCGCGGCGGCACCGATGCCGGCGGTCACGGCGGCCGCCAACGCGGCGGCGCCAAGGGTAACGCGAATTCGCTTCAAGCTCGTAGCCACAGGATTTTCTCCTCTCAGAGTGTGATTGAAGGTTGGAAGTCTGCCGACAGAATTGCGACGCCGCGCATATTGCTACACGCATGCGACAGTTTTGTGACGATTTGCTTAAGGAATTGTTAGCACGCGCGCAAGCGCGCGTTCCACGGAACATCGCATTATTCCGACTCGCAGCGGTCGGTCAGGGCTTCACGAATTTCAAAGCGAAGCGGTCGGTCGGCATCGTCATGTCGCGAAACGGATTATCGCGCGGATCGGCCGGGTTACGCAGGAAATTGCTCTCGGCTTCCAGCCTGAACCCGGCCGCTTCGACTTCGCGGCGCAACGCCGTCTCTTCAATACGATGCAAGGATTTGCCCACACTGGTGCCGGCGCCCGCCTGGGCGGAATGATCGACCACGATCAGATGACCGCCCGGCTTCAGCAGCTCGAAGAAACGCCGGTCCATTTTGGCCCGGTCCACGGGCAGGTAGGTGGTGTCGTGATAGATCAAGATCACGGTGATCAGGTCCAGGTCTTTGACCTGCGGTGGCGCCGGGTCGTCGAACGGCCGGATCAGCGCCACGACGTTTTTCATCGCCGGCGTTTTCATGCGCGCTTCGAATGCCTCGCGCGACGCGGCGTTCTGCGCGTACACCACCCCGCGCGGCCCGACCGCGCGCGCCAGCAGCTCGGCGGTGTAACCGTTGCCGGCGCCGATCTCCAGCACTTTCATTCCGGGCTGGACGCCGGTGAATGCCAGCAAGCCTTCGGGTTTACGCCGCACGTCTTCCTCGCGGTCGGCGGCCGAGCGGTCGGGGCTCGCGACGAGCGCGTGAAAATCGGGCGGCGCCGCGCTGTTTTCATACGACATACCCGCACAACCGGAGACGATCATGACGTTCAACAGACCGGCCAGGACCCGGATTTTGAAACGAAGATCCGATTTCATAGCTTTTTGCCTCCGTGTCCGGACGCGCTTTCTGCTTCCATCGGCGTCGAATGCAGTATACGCCCGCTCATCACGCGGGTAGTTAATTTTCAAATCGTTCCAGTGTGCCCTTATCGCACGGATTGGCGCTTGACGTCGCGCCGCGCGCGCATATACGCGACGAAATCTTCCACCGACAGCGGCCGGCTGATCCTGTATCCCTGCGCCAGGTGACAGCCGTTGTCCAGCAGGAAGTCAACGTGCTCTTCGGTCTCCACGC
>DASPRK010000193.1:0-11708 GCA_035624495.1 Methylomirabilis sp. (SeqCode)
TCGGGGCACGTGCAGCGGGTCCGGGACATCCGCCTCGACTGCGACAACGACGCGGTGCTGCTGCTGGTGGAACAGCAGGGCGGCATCGCCTGTCATACCGGACGCGAGCGTTGTTTTTATCAGCAGCTGCAGGACGAGCGCTGGGTGACGGTGGAGCCGGTCATCAAGAGCGAAAGCGAAATCTACGGTAAGGAATAATGTCCGACATCCTGAACAAGCTGGCCGCGGTGCTGGAAGCGCGACGTAACGCCGATCCGCAGAGCTCCTACGTCGCCGATCTTTATGCCAAGGGTCTCGACGCGATCCTCAAGAAGATCGGCGAGGAGGCCACCGAAACCGTGCTGGCGGCAAAGACCGGCGAGCGCGACAAGATCGTCCATGAAACGGCCGACCTGTGGTTCCACACGCTGATTATGCTTGCGCAGACTGGAGTTAAGCCGGATGATATTCTGGCTGAGTTGGAACGCCGCTTCGGGACGTCCGGACTGGATGAAAAGGCCGCGCGTCAGGGGCGCCGGTAAAACAGGGCGGCCGGGCGGACCCGGTCGCGCCTCGATTCAACGGAACGGATTCACTTCGGAGAAACATCATGGGTTCATTCAGCATCTGGCACTGGCTCGTCGTACTGATCATCGTTCTGCTGATTTTCGGCACCAAGAAGCTGCGCAATATCGGCAGCGACCTCGGCGGCGCGATCAAAAGCTTCAAGCAGGCGATGAAGGAAGGCGACGAGCCGGCGAAACCGGAGTCCGAAGAAGAAGCCGAACCCGAGTCGCCCAGGAAAATCCCGGGCAAGTCCGGCCGCGTGATCGACGCCGAAGTCACCTCCAAGCAAAAGCACAAGTCCTGATTCCGTTCACCGCCACGGACGCGCGCGATGTTCGACGTCGGTTTCTCCGAACTGGTGGTGATCGGCCTGATCGCCCTCATCGTGCTGGGGCCGAAACGCCTGCCCGAGGTGGCGCGCACCGCGGGCCGCTGGATGGGCAAGCTGCGCCGCTTCGTCGCGGAGGTCAAGCAGGACCTCGACCGTGAGATCCATCACGAGGAGCTCGTCGAGCTGCGCAAGCTCAAGCAGGAGCTCGACGCCACCCGCAGCCTGATGCAGGACACCTCCGGCCAGTTGGTCAAGGGGTTCACCGAAGTCGCGGCCGGTTCCATGGAACCCACGATCCACCCGAACGCCTCGTCGGAACCAATACGCCTGCCGACACCGCCGGCGGCGGATACGCCGACGGCGAAACCCGCGCGCGCCAGACCGAAGAAGAAATCCCGTACCGGAAGGAAAAATGGCGGAGCCCGAAGAACCCCACGCCGCTGAAGGCAGCCTGATCTCGCATTTGCTCGAGCTGCGCGACCGGCTGCTCTACTCGGTCATCGCGATCGCCGTGGTGTTCGGCGCCATGCTGCCTTTCACGAGCGACGTGTACACGCTCGTGGCCAAGCCGTTGATAAATGTTTTGCCCCCGGGCGCGACCATGATCGCCACGGAGGTCGCCTCGCCGTTTCTCACGCCCATCAAGCTCACGCTCGCGCTCGCCGTGGTGCTGACGATCCCGTTCCTGCTGTACCAGCTCTGGGCCTTCGTCGCGCCGGGGCTGTACAAGCACGAGCGCCGCCTGGTGCTGCCATTGCTCATTTCAAGCACGGTGCTGTTCTACGGCGGCATGGCGTTCGCCTACTTCGTCGTATTTCCCATGGCCTTCGGGTTTTTCGTGCATGCGCTGCCGCCGGGCGTGACGATGATGACCGACATTCGCTCCTACCTGGATTTCGTGTTCTCCATGTTCTTCGCCTTCGGCATCGCTTTCGAGGTGCCGGTGGCGGTGGTGCTGCTGGCGCGCATGGGGGTGATCAATCCGGACACGCTGGCGCAGAAGCGCCCCTACATGATCCTGCTGGCATTCATCGTGGCGGCGGTGCTGACGCCGCCGGATATTTTCTCGCAGTTCTTTTTGGCGGTGCCGATGATCATGCTGTACGAGATTGGCGTGTTCTTCGCCCGGCGCATGAAGCGCGCCGCCGAGGCCGCCGTGGACAGCGGCCGGCGCGACCTGACCGACGACGAGATCGAGGCGGAGTTCCGCAAGAACGAAAAGGCCTTCGACAAGAAAGACGGCGCTGAATAATTAAAGAGTGTATCCGGGAAACTAACTGATTCTCCCGCTTCTGCCGTTCTGTTCCTCCAGCTTGTAGCCCGGATGTGGCGCGGCGGAATCCGGAAAACAACGGAATACGAACGCCTGACGTGGAATCTGTCCCTGTCGCCCCCTGCGGTCTTACTCCGTCAACGCCGCCCGCGCCGGGCGCTCGATGGCGGTCGCTTCCAGCGCCAGTTCCTTGCCGTTGCGCCGCACCCTGAGCTTCACGTGATCGCCCGGCTTGCGGCCCGCGATCGCCACCAGCGCCTCGCGCGCCTCGGTGATATTCTTGCCGTCGATCGAAACGATCACGTCACCGGCCTGCATGCCGGCGCGATGCGCCGGCCCGCCGCGGACCACGCCGACCACGATCACGCCGTTGGTGTCGTCGAGATCCAGGGCGCGCGCGATCTGCGGGGTGATCGCCTGTGCCTCGATGCCGAGCCAGCCGCGCACCGGCCGGCCGTGCTCCAGAATTTCCGTCATCACGCTTTGCGCCATGCTGGTGGGGATGGCGAAGCCGATGCCCTGGTAGCCGCCGCTGCGCGAGAAGATCGCGGTGTTGATGCCGACCAGATTGCCCGCGGCGTCGATGAGCGCACCGCCCGAGTTGCCGGGGTTGATGGCGGCGTCAGTCTGAATGAAATTTTCGAAGGTGTTGATGCCAAGCCTGTTGCGTCCGGTGGCGGAGACGATGCCCATGGTGACGGTCTGGCCGACGCCGTAAGGATTGCCGATCGCCAGCACCACGTCACCCACGCGCAGGCCCTCGGAGTGGCCGAGCGTGATGACCGGGAGATTCTTGAGGTCGATCTTGAGCACGGCGACGTCGGTGTCCGGATCGCTGCCCACGACCTTGGCCTGCGCCACGCGCCCGTCCTGCAGCGACACCTGGATCGCGTCCGCGCCCTGAATGACGTGATGGTTGGTGAGGATAAAACCCTGTTCGCTCATGATGACGCCGGAACCCAGACTGGTTTCGACGCGCTTGCGCGGCCCGATCAGATCGTCGGCGTTGCCAAAGAACTGGCGGAACACCGGATCGTTGAAGAACGGATTCGATCGCACGGTCACGACTTTGGCGGTGTTCACGTTGACCACCGCGGCGGCGGCTTTTTCGACCGCGGTGGCATATGAATACGGGCCGCTGGCCGGACGCTTGGCGAGCACCGGGGCGCTCTGGCGTATTTCCACAGTCGGGGCTTCGCGACTGACCAGGCTCGGCCACAGATAGGTCACGATGAAGGCGATGGCCAGCCCCAGGACGAGGGCCTGAATCAGGTAAGACAGAAAGCGGCGCATGGGCATGGCGTGCAGGAAACTTGTGTTGGGGCGCCATTCTAATCGAAGAATCGGTCCGTGTGCCGCGAAATGACGCGAGACCGCGCCGCGGAGCTTAAAAAAGTGGCATGCGACTTGATTTAAGCGCTTGACTCAGGCGGGTCGTTATATAATCCTATGCGCCGTTTTTTCGGGCTAGCCACCGGATCCCGTGGCGCAGCTCTTTCGGAGACGGCGGCCGTAGCGCTCATGGCGACATCGCACATTGCGGCTATCTGCGGCCCATTCCCGAAAGCGCATTCGCCAGGGGCACTGGACGCTATGACGGGTTTCTTCTGAAAAATCGCCTGATTCTCCTTAACAAATTACGCCTTTGCGCGTGATTTTTTATTTTCCGCGTCGCCAAGAACGAGGGGGTTACATGAGTGAAGAGGGTATGAATCCGCGCCGACGGCGTTTACTGGTGATTACCAGCGGATTAGGAGTCGTAGGAACGGCGTTTGCGATTACCCCCTTCGTGCTCAGCATGCTTCCCAGCGCCCGCGCCAAGGCTGCCGGCGCTCCGGTCGAGGTCGACATCAGCAAGGTCGAGCCCGGCCAGCTCCTGACCGTCGCGTGGCGCGGTCAACCGGTCTGGATCCTGCGGCGCACGCCGGCCATGCTGGATGAGCTGAAAAAGGATGAGAATCTCCTGGCGGATCCGAATTCCACCGTCACCTCGCAGCAGCCCGCGTACGCCAAGAATCTGGGCCGCTCGATAAAACCCGAGTACCTGGTGCTGATCGGCATCTGCACCCATCTCGGCTGCTCCCCCCTGCCGCGTCTGGTGCCGGGCGCGCCCTCCGGCCTCGGTGACAACTGGCCGGGAGGGTTTTTCTGCCCGTGCCACGGCTCCAAGTTCGATCTCGCCGGACGCGTCTTCAAGAACGTCCCGGCTCCGATCAATCTGAAAGTGCCCCCGTACAAGTATTTGAGCGACACCCGCATCATCATCGGGGTCGACCAGAAAGAAGGAGCCGCCTGATGCAAAAGCTGCTTGCCTGGATTGACGATCGCTTCCCCCTGACCAAGGTCTGGGAGGAACATCTGTCGAAATACTACGCCCCGAAAAATTTCAATTTCTGGTACTACTTCGGTTCGCTCGCAATGCTGGTGCTGGTGATGCAGATTCTCACTGGCCTGTTCCTCGCGATGCATTACAAGCCGGACACGGAACTCGCCTTCGGCTCCGTCGAATACATCATGCGCGACGTCGACTGGGGCTGGCTGCTGCGCTACCTGCATTCCACCGGCGCCTCGTTCTTCTTCATCGTCGTCTATTTCCACATGTTTCGCGGCCTGCTGTACGGCTCCTACCAAAAGCCCCGCGAGCTGATCTGGATCATCGGCGTGGTGATCTTCATTGCCCTGATGGCCACCGCTTTCATGGGCTATCTGCTGCCGTGGGGCAACATGTCCTACTGGGGCGCGCAGGTGATCATCTCGCTGTTCGACGCGATCCCGTGGATCGGCCAGTCGCTGTCCGAGTGGATCCGCGGAGATTTCGTGGTGTCGGACGCCACGCTCAACCGCTTCTTCGCCCTGCATTTCTTCGTGCCGACGCTGATCCTGCCGGCGCTGGTGTTCGTACACATCGTGGCGTTGCACAAGGTCGGGTCGAACAACCCCGACGGCGTCGAGATCAAGAAGAAAAAGGACGCCGAGGGCCGGCCGCTCGACGGCATCCCGTTCCACCCGTACTACACCGTCAAGGACATCGTCGGCGTTGCCGTGTTCCTGATAATATTCAGCGCGGTGGTGTTCTTCGGGCCGGAGCTGGGCGGCTGGTTCCTGGAGCATGACAACTTCGTCCCGGCTAACATCCTGCATACTCCGCCCGAAATCAAGCCGCTGTGGTACTTCACGCCGTTCTACTCGATCCTGCGCGCCACCACCTCGGACATGGTGACCTGGGTTTTGACGCCCTACTTCGCCGTGCTGGGGCTGCTTGCCCTGTTCAGCGTTCGGCAATTCCTGACCAAGGCGATCGTGCTCATCGCGACCGTCGCGATTCTCATTGGCTTCTTCACGCTCGAAGCCAAGCTGTGGGGCGTGGTCCTCATGGGAATGTCGCTGATGCTGTTCTTCTTCCTGCCGTGGCTCGACCGTTCTCCGGTCAAATCGATCCGTTACCGCGGCTGGATGTACAAGCTGGCGCTGGTAATCTTCGTGGTGAGCTTCATCGCCCTGGGTTACGTGGGCACCAAGCCCGCGTCCGGGCTCTACAAGTTCATCGCCCAGGTCGGCACGATCCTGTATTTCGCGTTCTTCCTGTTCATGCCGTGGTACACGACCTACGATAAAACCAAGCCGGTACCGGAGAGAGTCACGTGGAAATGAAAAAGATTCTGCTCGCGTTCCTGTTCGTCGTCGCTCCGCTCGCGGCGTTCGCCGCCGAGGAGGGCGCCAAGCTCGACCACGTCAACATCGATCTGAACGACAGGCCCTCGCTGCAGCGCGGCGCGCGTATCTTCGTCAACTACTGCCTGTCCTGCCACAGCGCCTCGTACATGCGCTACAATCGCATGGGTCACGATCTCGGCATCTCCGACGAGCTGGTCAAGGAAAACCTGCTGTTCGCGGCCGACAAGGTCGGCGACCCGATGACCGCGGTCATGCCGGCGGACGACGCCAAGGCCTGGTTCGGCGTGGCGCCGCCCGATCTCACGGACGAGGCGCGCTATCGCGATCCTGACTGGATCTACACTTATCTGCGCAGCTTCTACCGCGACCCCAAGTCGGTATCGGGCTGGAACAACCTGGCATTCCCGCACGTGGCCATGCCGAACGTCCTGTACGAGTGGCAAGGCGAGCAGCGCGCGGTGTTCAAGAACGAGAACGGTGAGGAGGTGTTCGAACGCTTCGAGCTCGATAAGCCCGGCACCATGAGCCCGAAGGATTACGACAAGGCCATGCGCGATCTGGTGAATTTCATGGTCTACCTGGCCGAGCCGGCCAAACTGGTGCGTTACCGGATAGGTGTCTACGTGCTGATCTTCCTCGCGGTGTTCACACTGTTCGCCTACCTGCTCAAGAAAGAATACTGGAAGGACATCCACTGACTGAACGGCGCGACTCCCGGACGGCGACCGATCGCGGTCCGGGAAAAATACTGCATGAGGGAGCCACCGGGATGACGACGCCCGCGGCGCGCAAGCCCATCATGACGCTTTATTCGGGAACCACCGATCCCTACAGTCACCGCACGCGCATCGTTTTGTTCGAAAAGGACATCGAGTGCCAGATCGTCGAGGTCGACCTCAACAAGAAACCGCGCGAGCTGGGCGAGCTCAATCCGTACAACCAGGTGCCGACCATGGTGGACCGCGACCTGGTGCTGTACGAGTCCAATATCATCAATGAATACCTGGATGAGCGTCTGCCCCATCCGCCCCTGATGCCCGTCGACCCGGTATCGCGCGCGCGCGCCCGCCTGATGCTGGTGCGCTTCGACCGCGACTGGTACAGCCTCATTCACGACATCACCGGCGGCGACAAGAAGGTCGCCACCAAGGCGCGCCACGCGCTGCGCGACGGATTGACGGTGATCTCGCCGATCTTCAAGGACCAGACCTTCGCCCTCGGCGAGGAGTTCTCGCTCGTCGATTGCTCGCTCGCACCGCTGCTGTGGCGTCTCGGCGTCTGGGACATCGAGCTCCCGCGCCAGGCCAAGCCCATCCTCGACTACGCCGAACGGCTGTTCACGCGCAAGTCCTTCAAGCTCTCGCTGACCGAGGCGGAGAAGGCGATGCGCAGCCGGAGCAAGTGAGCGCGCGCCCGCGCCGGCGTCGAACCTCGCGCTGTCACGGCGCATGACACCGATTAAGCTTTACCTGCTCCGTGCCGTTTACGACTGGGCGGTGGACAACGGCCTGACCCCGCAGGTGCTGGTGGACGCTACTGATTCCGGCGCCAAGGTTCCCTCTAATTACGTCGAAAACGGCCGCATCGTGCTGAACGTCCATCCGCGCGCCGTGACCCATTTCGAATTCGCCGCCGACGCCCTGCGTTTCTCCGCGCGCTTCGGCGGGCGCCCCCTCGCGGTCGAGGTGCCGTACCCGGCGGTGCTCGCGATCTACGCGCGCGAGAACAGTCAAGGCATTACATTTCCGGAGTTGCCGTCCGGCGACAAAAGCGAGCCGGGCCCCGACGACAATCCGCCGAACGGCAAGCCGCCGGGCAAGGGACCGATGCTGCGAATCGTAAAATAGCTGAACGTCCTGCTCCGGTTCAGACCGGTGCCAGTTTGGGCTAAGTTGAGAATATTGGTCCTGACCGGGAGGTAGACCATGCGCGTCTCGAGAGTGCTCCTGATCTTCTGTGCGATATTCGTGGTTGCCCCGTTATCGCGCGCCGCCGATGAGGCGCCGCCGGCGCCCGCCGAGTCGACCGTGAATAAAGGCCGGCTCGATCGCGCCGAGCGGCCGCAACTGGACGCGGTGAAACTGTCGCCCCATATCCGCGTGTCGTCACCGCGGCCGGACGAATCCGGCAACATGCGCCGTGTTGCACCGGCGCGCTCGGATTCACCATTGCAGAATGTCCCGGCGCTCAAGGACTTGCCGGCCTCGCCAAGCGGCGACAGTGCCGACGTTCGCTGACGCAATGGCGGTCAACGGATGATTCGCGCCATTCAAGCCGATATCACGACGCTCAAAGTCGATGCCATCGTCAACGCGGCCAACGAGTCCCTGCTCGGTGGTGGCGGCGTGGACGGCGCAATCCACCGCGCCGCCGGACCGGAGCTGAAGGCGTATTGCCGCGCGCTCGGGGGCTGTCCCACCGGCGAGGCCAGAATCACTCCCGGTTACCGGTTGCCCGCGAAGTGGGTGATCCACACCGTCGGTCCGGTGTGGCGCGGTGGCAAGCACAATGAGTCGACACTGCTCGCCGGTTGTTACCGCAATTCCCTGAATCTCGCGCTCGAACATGCGGTGAAGACCATCGCCTTTCCCGGCATCAGTACCGGCGTATACGGCTATCCCAAGGACGAAGCCGCGCAGATTGCGGCGACGATCATGCGCGAATACGAGAGCAAGTTCGATGAGATCATTGCCTGCTGTTTCAGTGCCGGGGATAAGGCGCTGTATGAAAAGTTGTTATCAATGTAGGGCGGGTCGCCGTAACCCGCCGTCATTCCGCGTAAGCCGGAATCCAGGCCTTGAATGGTATCGCGCACCTCGCGCGCGATTCTTAACAGCTACTTGTGGGTGGCTGACCCACGGCAGGTGACTTTTCTTTGCTTGTCCAAAGAAAAGTCACCAAAAGAAAAGACACCCCGGAGCGCACGACACCTCCCTTGCGTTCCTCGCCCCACCGGGTGCTCGCCAACTCGCCGGGCGCTGAACAACGCGCCTCGGGCTCGAACACGGGCTCGCTTGAATACTCCCGGTGGGGCTGCGGTACTCGGCGCGCGCTACGGGGCCTGTAAACCCGACTCATCGGACTACGTTCTCCAGTTTTTCAGGCATAATGCCTCGGTTGCCATGGGAACCAACCGTCCGCCTTCTTCGTTAACCGGAAAATGGAAATGTCTGGCGGTATTTCTTCTGTGGTGCGTCACGGCGACCGCGGTGCCGCAAGAAGAGGACGCCGCCACGATCATCAAGCGCGCGATCGACTACTGGCGCGACGTGTCGTCCTACTCCGTCATCGACATGACCATCCACCGCCCCGACTGGGAGCGGACCATGACCATCCGCGTCTGGACCCGCGGGGAGAAGGAGTCGCTGGTGCGCGTCACCGCCCCGCCCAAGGACGCAGGCAACGCCACATTGCTGCTCGACAACGACATGTGGAGTTTCACGCCCAAGATCAATCGCGTGATCAAGATCCCCTCGAGCATGATGAGCCAGAGCTGGATGGGTTCGGATTTTTCCAACAACGACCTGGCCAAGGCCGACGACCTGATCGAGCAGTATACGCACAAGCTGCTGCGCTCCGAGACGCACGACGGCCACAAGGTCTACGTGATCGAATCCACGCCGAAGGAAACGGCGCCGGTGGTCTGGGGGCATGAGGTAATAGCGATCCGCGACGATTGGCTGATCCTGGAACACGCTTTCTACGACCAGCAGAACGCGCTGGTGAAGAAGCTCGTCACGTCCGACATCCGGCCGATGGGCGGCAAGCTGGTCGCCGCGCGCGAGCGCATGGAGAAAGAGGACAAGCCGGGGGAGTGGACCGACGTGGTGACGCGCGAGGTCCGATTCAACATTCCCATCCCGGCCAGCACGTTCACGCTGTCCAACCTGAGCAACCCGCGGGAATGACGGCTAAATAATGGAGTACGAATGACCATCACCCCGCGGCTGGCCTGGCGAAATCTTTGGCGATACCCGCGCCGCACCTGGCTCACGGTGTCGGCCATCGCGTTCTCGGCCATGCTGCTGGTGTTCATGATCACGCTGCAGCTCGGCGCCTACGACATGATGATCGACACCAGCCTGCGCGTCTTCACCGGCGAGATGCAGATCCAGCGCGAGGGCTACCTCGACAAGCCGCAGATGCGTGCCAGCATCCCGGCGGCGCAGCCATTGGCCACGCGGCTGCGGCAGGCGACCGGACTGGAAGCGATCGCGGTGCGCGCCAACGGCTTCGCGCTCGCCTCGAGCGGCACGCGCAGCTACGGCGTGCCGGTGATCGGCGTGGAACCGGCCTTCGAACCGCGGGTGTCCACGCTTCCGCGCCTGATCAAACAGGGCCGCTATCTTTCGAACGACTCGGCGCAGGAGGCAGTGCTCGGCGCCGCGCTCGCGCGCAATCTCAAGCTCGAAGTCGGCGCTGAGCTGACGCTGCTCGGTTCCGGGCGTGACGGCTCGGTCGCCGCCACGATGCTTCCCGTGGTCGGCATCTTCGACAGCGGCAACCCGGAGCTGGATCGCCACGTGGTGGAAATCCCGTTGCGCACCTTCCAGGACGTTTTCAGCATGGGCGACGCGGCGCACGCCATCGTCATTGCCGGCCCCGGCATCGAGCAGATCAGGCAGACCGAGGCGCGCATCGCCGCGCAGCTGCCGGCGGGGCAGGGGCTGGTGCTGCTCGATTGGGAGAAGCTGCTGCCCGGCATCAAGCAGATGATCCAGGCGGACATGGTGCAGAACTGGTTTACCTACATCATTCTCATCGTGGTGGTGACGTTCAGCATTCTGAACACCTTCCTGATGTCGGTGCTCGAGCGCACGCGCGAGTTCGGTATCATGCTGGCCTTGGGCGCCACGCCGTGGCGCCTCGGCGGTCTGGTCCTGCTCGAATCGGTGCTGCTCACGCTGATGGGAATTGTCCTCGGGATCGTCGTCGGCGGGGGCATCGCCGTGTACCTGAATCGGCATGGCTTCACGTTCCCGGGCATGAAGGAGATTTACGGCCAGTTCGGTCTGCCTGGTGTGATTTATCCAAAGCTTTCTTTCGCGGGTTTCACGCTCGGACCGGGCGTGATCTTCCTGTTCACGGTCGCCGCTGCGCTGTACCCAGCGCTGCGCATCCGCAAGCTGAACGCGGTGGAAGCGATGCACGCGGTCTAGCCATGACCACGCTTAAATCCCCGCTGCTATTGACCCTCGCCTGGCGCAACCTTTGGCGCCACCGGGGCCGCACCGCGGCGATCCTGTTCGCGCTCGCGCTCGGCGTGTGGTCCATGGTGAGCCTCGCCGCGCTGTCCCGAGGTTCCATGGAGCAACAGCTGGTGAAAGCGATACTGAATCTCACCGGTCACATTCAGATCCACGCCCCCCGTTATCGCGATGATCCCGTGATCGAGCACCGCCTGAGCCCGCCTTCTCCCGCGCTCACGGCGGCGCTGTCGCGGCCGGAGGTCACGACTTGGGCGATGCGCGTGCGGGTGCCGGCGGTGGTCGCGAGCGAACGCGAATCCGCCGGCGTCACGCTGGTCGGCATCGACCCCGCGCGCGAGCGCGGGCTGTCGTTCATCCCGGATGCCGTCACTGAAGGTCGGTATCTCGAAGCGGGGGACGAAGCCGGCATTCTGCTGGGCCGCAAGCTGGCCGAGCGGCTCGAGACCGGCGTGGGGCGGCGTGTCGTGGTGATGAGTCAGGACGTCAACAACAGCGTCGCCGACCGTGGGTTCCGCGTCGTCGGCATTTTCGACGCCGAGCCGCAGGCGGCGGAGGAAAGCTATGTTTTCGTCACGCTTGCCGGGGCCCGGGAGATGCTCAAGCTGGGCGACAACATCTCCGAGATCGCGCTCATGACGGCCGACCGCGACCGCCTCGACGGCCTGCTCGCGGC
>DASPRK010000203.1:0-4594 GCA_035624495.1 Methylomirabilis sp. (SeqCode)
CCGCATGTGGGCGGTTCAGGAATTGACAGCTAGGTGAGCCGCCCGTAATGAAGCGAAGATCAGGAGAGTAAATTAAGCGCTGGCGCGCAGACGCTGATGCAGGTTTTCAGTCGACGGGCTTGGTGCGATACCGAGTACGACGGACAGGATAAATCGGCAACGACGATATACGGACAGTGCCTCGCTGTATTGCCCCAGCCGGTCATGGCACAACATCAGGTTTTGGTACAGCTGCTCCGCCAGGTCATCGATTTCAAGCCCTTTGCGGTAGCATTCGATGGCGCGGTCCCACCGACCCAGTTGTTGCCAACGGGCGCCGACGCTGATGATATGACGCAGATAGCGGCTGCGCAAACGCTCACGCAATGAGACGGACCAGGCAGCACTGAATTCCTTGCCCAGGAAAGGGCCGTGATAGAGCGCGTTGACGCGATCAACAAGACTTGCCAGCACTTCACCGTCCGGATCGGTCGCCGGATGGGCCAGGATCGTCTCGCATTCCGACAGCAATCGTTCAAATGCCCAGCTATCCACCCAGCAATAGCGGCTGTCGAGGCTTATTTTCCGGCCATGCAGAAGTACCGTTTGTTCATTCCCGAGCAGTTTGCGCAAACGATGCAGCGTGGTATCGAAGGCCTGGCGTGACGCATCGCCTTCGGCGTCAGGCCACAGCGTGGCGGTGAGGTAATCCTCGCTGATGTCCCGACCTCCCTGGGCGATCAGCGTCTTGAGCAAATCGAGGGGCTTATGCTGAGCCTTGCGTCCGGCGCGCGCGGGTTGACCATTGATGAGGACGGCAAAGCGACCAAGCGTGTATATCCTGACAGGCCATGGCCAAGCCTCGACATGCGTCGGAGTTGTCGACGGATTCAGCCGGCGTAATTGCACCAGCCTTTGGACATAATTAGTTTCTATGCCACGCTCCAGGGCATTCACACAGAGCGACGTCATCAACCGGGGCGACCACCAGCAAAAATTCTGGTAGCCGTGCCGGGCGGCAAGGCCGAAGCCCAGACGCAGGTCATTTTCTGAAGCGGCGCGCGCATTCGACTTCGTCGTGCCATAGGCCCGCATGAAAGCGCTCAGACAGGCCAGCTGGGCACTGCCCGTGGCATCGGCGATTTGTTCAGCCTGGCGCAGCGCGACCGTCGCGGCCTCCGGCGCGCCACGCTCGTGATGTAGTTCGGTTGCGGCCAGACAGGTAAGTGCGCGAAACAGCGGCGCACCCGCTTGCGTGGCGGCACGCAACGCGGCTTCGACGTGCTCCAGCGCCAATGCGGCATTTCCGTCACTCAGTGCGATCTGAGATCCCAGCCGATGAAGGTGAGCCACGCCTAGCAATCCGCGTAACGGCAGTTGCGCCAGTGATTTGTCCCAGGCCCGATGGGCCGCCGCTATATCGCCCAAACCGAGATAGGCGCTGATTTCCATGGCGTACAGCGTGGTGGTCCATTGACCCGCCGGAAGCTGGGCGGCGATGGCCTGTGATTTGTTGACGGATTCGAGACAGTTCCCGTGGTCACCCTGCGCGTCAAAGTGCAGCGCTTGCAACAGGCCCCATTGAATTTGTACGTCCGGCGATCGCCGTTGGACGACGCCGTGTGCACGTAATGTGTCCATTAGCAGCATGGCGTGGGCTGGACGGCCGAAGAAGACATAATAACGCAGCAGCCGGCGCGCCAGCGTCAATCGCGACGGATAGGGTAGGGTTTCCAGGCTGTTACGTGCGCGTTCAGCCCAAGACGAAAGATGCGGATGATCAGGCTGGCGAAAAAACAACGCGCTGAAAACGCACGCAGCCATGTGATGTACAGAATCGGTTGGGTCCGAGGCAGCGGGATTATTATCCGAATCCGCGCCGATGATCCAGGAGTCGAGCGACGTGCACTCGCCGCGCGCCAGCGCCGCTTCAACCTTCCTTGGTCCTTTGCGTGAGTTTTCTTCCCTGTTTTGCGCCTGCTTAGCCGACGACATGACCCGCAAAGCGCAGCGTTCGCCATTGATAAATCACTGGCGCGGGAAAAAACCGTTCAAAGTCAAGGAAAACAGGTGGTGAACAATCAATCATCTGGCAAGAAAATGGCCTCGGGTCTCTCTCTATCGCCTTATTCCTGGCGGCAGATGTTGCTTCAGCCATTTCACCTCTCCAACCTCGTCGCCGGCAAGGCAACAGTAACGTATTGAAAATTGATCTTAATTAACTACTCAACTTGCTGCGCATATTAAAGGATTAGCGCGGAAAGCGCTATTTCGGATAAAAATGCGAGAAAAGACAATCTTTTAGACAAAGCATATCCAGGTTGTTGCGATATACTTCATGCCTTTTTGCAGCATAACCGCCCGGTGCACGTGGGTCCAAAAAGGGGGGAACAGCACCAGCTTTCCTTCTGCAGGTTTCACCAGGATCTCTTGCAACGGAAATTCGGTTTCGCCGCCGGGTCCGGCAACGTCGTTGAGATACCAGATGGCGACCAGTTGGCGGCTCATGAATACGCCCGGGCCGCTGTCCACGTGCCAATGGTAGTACTCACCTGGTAAATAACGCTGCAAATTATAACCAATGTCCTTGAACGAATTGGCGGCGAAGAACGGAAACATCTGGCCGAATTCATTGAAGACCTTCGCCAGCGACTGCATCAGCGTCGCGTCCACGTCTTTCCAGTCGGCCCGCCCGCTGATGCGCAGATCCGTGGTTTTCTTGATTTCGCTGGCCTCCATCTCGCCCTGACCGATGCGCCCGGCATATTGCTGATCCTTGTTGGCCTCGAAGCGGCGGATCATCTCACGACATGACTCCGCGGGCAGGGCGTTTTCGACCTCGTAGATGAAGGAGTGCGGCTTGATTTCGCGCATGCGCGGGACGGCGAGATTTCAGTTCAAATCCGGCGAGTTAATGAGTATCTTAATGCGCCTTTTTCAGGCGTCAAACCGGCCGCCGCATGACTCCCAAAGATATAAAAGGACATATCGGCTCTTTCCTTCGCGCCACTGCACCCGTCAGCGTGCGCGAGAAGGTCGTATCAGCGATCACAGCGTTCTTCGGCATCCTGTTTACCGGAATCCTGAGCGCGAGCCTTGGCCACAGCGCGCTTCCGCTTATGGTTGCCTCGATGGGCGCCTCTTCGGTGCTGCTGTTCGCGGCGCCGCACAGCCCGATGGCGCAACCGTGGTCGTTCGTCGGCGGGCATCTGATCTCGGCGGTAATCGGCGTGACCTGTTACAAAATCGTCCCCGGCGCGTTCGTGGCCGCCGCGGTCGCGGTGTCGCTCGCCATTTTCGCCATGCACCTTACGAACAGCCTGCACCCCCCGGGAGGCGCGACCGCGCTGGCCATGGTGATCAGCGGCCAGGAAGTGCATGCTCTCGGCTACGGCGCGGTCCTCATGCCGGTCGGCATCAACGTCGTCGCGTTGCTGGTGCTGGCGCTGTACCTCAACAATATGCTTCCCGGGCGGCGCTATCCCATGGTGCCGCACGCCCCTGCGGCGACGCCGCCGGAGGCACCGGCGCTCACCTTCGGACGCGTGACGCTGGCGAAAGAGGACCTCGAAAGCGCGCTCCGGGAGATGAACGCTTACATCGACGTCACCGAAGAGGACCTCGAGCAGATTTACACGCGGGCATCGCTGCACAACATGCGCCGCAAGATGGGCGAGGTCTACTGCCGCGACATCATGACGCGCGACGTGGCCACGGCACAATACGGCGAAGAGCTCTCGGCGGTGTGGGAAATGATGCGCCGCCGCAAACTCAAGGGCGTGCCCATCGTCGATCGCGCGCGCCGCGTGATCGGCATGGTCACGATCGTGGATTTCCTCAAGCGCGTGGGCAAGACGCACCACGCCCACCCGCGTTTTGTCGAGCGCCTGCGGACGTTCATCCGGCGCACCACGGCGTTGACTACGGACAAGCCCGAAGTGGTGGGACAAATTATGTCGTCGCCCGTGGTCACGGCGCGCGAGGACACGCACATCGTCTCGCTGATTCCGCTGTTTTCAGAACAGAACATCCATCACATTCCGGTCGTGGACAAGGACCGGCGCGTAGTAGGGATGGTGACGCAGACGGATTTGACAGTGGCGCTGTATCGGTACTGGGCGGCGATACCTTGAGGCGATGCCGGCCGGATTATCCGGTCAGCTCGTCGAGGCGGCGCTTGTACGCCTGCATTCTTTGTTCGTAGGCTTCCTGTTCGGTTTCCATCGGGGCGGACTCGATCCATTCGCTGGTTTTCGCGTCGCGCACCGCGAACCGGTAACTCCGGCCCACTTGATACACCTTGGTGACGTCCTTGCCGGCTTGTTCCATGGCTTCGAGTTTGCCCAGACGGCGCGCTGTTGCCGATGACGCGCCGGCGGCGCGCGCGGGTGTTACGGACGCGGCCGGTCCGTCGTAGATGATTTCGGTGTTCAGCATTTCCCCGCCGGTATCGATGCGGATGCCGGTGACGCCTGGCAGCCGCTTGATTATGTACCCGGCCATCAGCGTGACCATCGTTTCGTTGGCGCCGCTCAGCGAGGTCAGGAGTTTGTTGGCCGCAATCTGGCAACGCTGGACCTTATCCGGGTTCTCGATGAACTCCGGTCCCATCTGC
>DASPRK010000215.1:0-2816 GCA_035624495.1 Methylomirabilis sp. (SeqCode)
GCGCATCGCGGGCCAGGGGGTGTACTCCCGCCTCAAGTTCGAATCCGGCGCGCACCGGGTGCAACGCGTGCCCGAAACCGAGGCCCAGGGCCGGATTCACACCTCCACCTGCACCGTGGCGGTGCTGCCGGAAGCGGAGGAAATCGACGCCATCGCCATCAACCCGGCCGATCTCAAGGTCGACACTTTCCGCGCCTCCGGCGCCGGCGGCCAGCACGTGAACAAGACCGACTCGGCGATCCGCATCACGCACCTGCCCACCGGCATCGTGGTCGAATGCCAGGACGAGCGCTCGCAGCACAAGAATCGCTCGCGCGCGATGTCGATCCTGTCGGCGCGTCTGCTCGAGGCGGAACAGCGCAAGCAGCGCGAGCAGGAGGCGGCGCAGCGCAAGAGCCTGGTCGGCACCGGCGACCGCTCCGAGCGCATCCGCACCTACAACTTCCCGCAGGGGCGCGTGACCGACCACCGCATCAATCTGACGCTCTATAAGCTCGATCAGGTCATGGAAGGTAAGCTCGACGAGCTCATCGACGCGCTGCGCACGGCCGATCAGGCCGATCAGCTCGCGGCGCTGAGCTCCTGAACATGAGAGCCGCCAGCCTGAACCACACGTCGCACACCATCGGGGCCGCACTCAAAGGAATTACGTGCGCGCTGCAATCCATCAGCCCCACGGCGCGGCTCGATGCCGAGGTGTTGGTGATGCACGTCTGCGGCCTCGACCGCAGCGGACTGATCGCGCGCGGCCACACGGTACTGACTGACGCACAGAAACGGCGATTGCAGGAACTGCTCGCGCAACGACGGCGCGGAGAACCTGTCGCCTACCTCACCGGCATCCGCGAATTCTGGTCCATGGACTTTGTCGTGTCGACGGCGACGCTGATCCCACGGCCGGAAACTGAACTGCTGGTGGAAATGGCGCTGGCGCGCGTTCCGCGCGATGCACCATGGACCATCGCCGATCTCGGCACAGGCAGCGGCGCCATCGCGCTTGCCATCACCAGGGAAAGACCGCACTGCCGCGTCATCGCCACGGATATTTCATCCGCGGCGCTCGAGGTGGCGCGCGCAAACGCCGAACGATTCGGTTTGACTCAAGTCGAATTTCGCCATGGCGACTGGCTGTCCCCGCTCGCGAATGAAGTATTCGACATGATCGTCAGCAACCCGCCTTACATCTGCGCCGCCGATCCGCATCTCGAAGCAGGCGACGTCCGTTTCGAACCCGGACTGGCCCTGATTGCCGGCACCGATGGTTTGGATGCCATCCGCCATATCGCATCGGCCGCCGTTCACCATCTCAAGCCCGGCGGATCGTTAATGTTCGAACACGGCTGGGACCAGGCCGATGCCGTTTCCGGGCTTCTGCACCGCCTCGGTTATCATGATATCGTTTGCTCGCCGGACCTGGCCGGGCACGCGCGCGTTACCGGCTGCCGGCGGTAATTCATCGCGATTTCCGCGCCATGGATGATAAACAACTCCTACGTTACAGCCGTCATATCCTATTGCCACAGATCGACGTCCGCGGTCAGGAAAAACTGCTCGCGGCGCGCGTATTGATCATCGGCCTCGGCGGGCTCGGCTCGCCGGTGGCGATGTACCTCGCCGCGAGCGGTGTGGGCCAGCTCGTGCTGGTGGACCACGACCAGGTGGACCTCACCAATCTGCAGCGCCAGATCGTGCATACGACCGGCGGCGTCGGCCGGGACAAAACTGCCTCGGCGGCGCAGACTTTGCAGGCGCTCAACCCGGACACGCGCATCACCGCCGTCAATCACAAACTCGAAGGCGCGGCGCTCGCGGAACGGGTACAGCAAGTCGATGCCGTGGTCGATACGACTGACAACTTCGCCAGCCGCTTCGCCATCAACGAGGCCTGCGTGCGCGCCGGCAAACCGCTCATCTCCGGGGCGGTGGTGCGGTTCGAGGGCCAGGTCGCGGTATTCCCGCCGGGCGGCCCATGCTACCGCTGCCTGTACACCGAGGGCGGCGGGCCCGACGAAGCCTGCGCCACACTCGGCGTTCTCGCTCCCGCCGCCGGCATCATCGGTTCGATCCAGGCAGTCGAGACGCTCAAGGTGCTGCTCAACATCGGCCAGACACTGGCTGGCCGGCTGCTGCTGTTCGACGCGCTCGCCATGGAATGGCGCGAGATGCGCCTGCGCAAGGACCTCCACTGCCCGGTATGCGGCTCGCCGTGAACACGGTCCGGCTGCCGCGCCACATTGTCAATCAACTGTTGCATCTGGCACAGAAATCGCCGGAAGAGGAAATCTGCGGCCTCATTTCGCGCGATGGCGCCGGCTTCAGGAAATGCTACCCGGTGGCCAACGCGGCCGGCGACCGCAAACATTTGTTCGCCATCGATCCGCGGGGTCAGATCGCGGCCATGCGAACCATGCGCGAGCGCGGCGAGGAGCTCGCGGCGATCTATCATTCGCATCCCGATGCCCCGCCGCTGCCCTCGATTGCCGACGTCGAGCAGCACGAATATCCGGACGTGCTTTATCTGATCGTCTCGCTCGGCACCAAAGGGGTGCTGGAGATGCGCGGTTTTCACATCCGCAATCATGTCATCGAGGAAGTGCCCATCGGCCTGGAGGAAGAACCCGCACGCTAGCGCCGGTTCGCCCCGCGTCTATACTCCTTTACTGAAGCCACCACCGGCATACGTAAGGGGAAATCATGTCAATCGCGACTTTCGTTTTTCTCGGCATCTTCGCCGCGTTGTTTCTCTATGCCGTCACCATGTTCAACAACTTCGTGCGCCTCAAGAACAACGTCGCCCAGGCGTGGTCGAACATCGA
>DASPRK010000232.1:0-6140 GCA_035624495.1 Methylomirabilis sp. (SeqCode)
CCGGGGCCGAGGGCTACTTCTCCGCCCGCATGAAAATGGCCCAGACCTCGGATGTCTACGCCGTGGTCAAGTCCGCCGGCAAACTCTACCTCGCCAAGCAGACGGTGAAGGTGACGGTGGGGGGATGCGGGGGGTAATTCAGTACCAACGATATCACTGAGGAAGACAACATGGCTGACAAACAGACGCGAATTCGTACCAAAACCGAGGGCGATGTAACCGATGTCCTGGTACTGGTGAGTCACCCGATGGAAACCGGTCTGCGCACCGATCCTAAAACCAAGGAGAAAATCCCGCCGCACTTCATTCAGAAGATGGTCTTCTCCCTCAATGGCAAGGAAGTGGCCGTCGCCGATCTGGGCGTGGGCGTTTCCAAGGACCCGCTGCTCGGCATCAAGCTGAAGGGCGCCAAGGCCGGCGACAAGCTCAAGGTTACCTGGAGCGACAACAAAGGAGAGAGCGGCAGCGGGGAACACACCATCGGCTGAGCATCGCGCCGTCGCTGACCCGGTGCGCCAAATCACCAAGAGAGGAGAATCCGCGATGAAAAAAATATTCATGCTTCTGGCCGTCATGAGCCTGGTCGCCGGCGCGATGCCGATGGCCGTGGCCGATCCGGCGACCGATTTGAAACAGTTCCGGGAATATTTCAAGAAAAAATTTCCTACCGTTCCCTTCGACGATTACGCCAACGGCTTCTACACCCTCCCGGGATTCGAAACTTACCGGGACCAGTGGATGCAGATGAACGAGTTTCCGCCATACGAACTGGGTCTGGCGGTCGGCCAGAAGATCTGGGAGACGCCGTTCAAAAACGGCAAGACCTTCGCCAGCTGCTTCAAAAACGGCGGCAAGAACATCGCCCAAGGCTACCCGTACTGGGACGAAACTACCCAACAGGTCCGGACCGCGGAAATGGACCTGAACGCCTGCCTCAAGCGAAATGGCGAGCCCGAGTTCACCAACCTCGACAAGGACGAGGGGACGCGAGTGCGGCTGGCGGAACTGACCGCCTACTTCTATTCCCTGTCGAAGGGACAGCGCGTCAAGGTCGAAATTTCGAGCCCCGGTGCCGTCCATGCCTACGAGCAGGGCAAGAAGTTCTGGTGGCAACGTCGCGGCCAGCTGAATTTCTCCTGCGCCAACTGCCACATGGACTTGGCCGGCAAGAACTTCGGCGGTAACCAGCCGCTCAGCGCCGCCCTCGGGCATCCGGTGGGCTGGCCAGCACAGCGCCTGGAGTGGGGGCGTCTGGAGACCATCGATCAGCGCTACAAGACCTGCAACTCGCAAGTGCGCGCGAAGCCCTTCAAGCACGGAAGCGAGATTTACAACAATCTCCAGTTCTACGAAACCTACATGAGCACCGGCTTGCCGCTGACGGCGCCGGCCATGCGAAACTAGGGGCAAAGGCTGTCGCTGGCATCATGAAAACCCGGCCATATGCCGGGTTTTCATTTGTGGCACTGTGCGAGCCTTGCGCACGGTTTTACGGAATAGGGGCAAGCGGTAACGCGTCCTAATTACGCGGTAACATGTGTTCATCATTAAACGCAACGTGCTCGCTCTGCCACCCCGTTATTCCGCCACTTTGGAGCTAATATGAGTATTTCTCGACGCGAATTTTTGCAGATGATTGCGATGGGTGCCGCCGCGGGCCTCGTCTTCGACAGCACCGGTCGCAAGGCGGTCGCAGCCGACAAAAATCCGGGCAATCTCTACGACCTGCCCGCTTTCGGCAACGTCAGTCTGTTGCACCTGACCGATTGCCACGCGCAACTGATACCGACCTATTTCCGCGAACCGAACATCAATATCGGCGTCGGACCCGCCGCTGGCAAACCCCCGCACCTCGTGGGCGAAGCGTTGCTCAAGTATTTCCAGGTCGTGCCGGGCTCGATCGAGGCGCATGCCTTCACCTATCTCGACTTCGAGGAAGCCGCGCGCCGCTACGGCAAGATCGGCGGCTTCGCGCACATCGCCACGCTCGTGAAGAAGCTGCGCGCCAGCCGGCCGGACCGCACGCTGCTGCTCGACGGCGGTGACACTTGGCAGGGATCGGCCACCTCGCTATGGACCAGGGGACAGGACATGGTGGAGGCGCAGAAACTGCTCGGCATCGAAATGATGACCGGACACTGGGAATTCACCTACGGCGCGGACCGCGTGAAGGAAATTATCGACAAGGACCTTAAAGGCCGCATCGAATTCCTGGCGCAGAACGTCAACGACGCGACGTGGGGCGATCTGATCTTCAAACCGTACGCCATCCGCGAGGTCAACAAGATTCCAGTTGCCATCATCGGACAGGCTTTCCCGTATACCCCGATCGCCAACCCGCGCTACATGATCCCGGACTGGAGCTTCGGCATCAATGACGATCACATGCAGAAAATGGTGGACGAGGTCCGCGGCAAGGGCGCGCAAGTAGTGATCGTGCTGTCGCACAACGGCATGGACGTCGACCTGAAGATGGCCTCGCGCGTCACCGGCATCGACGCCATCCTCGGCGGTCACACCCACGACGCCGTGCCCGCGCCTTTCCCGGTCGCGAATAAATCCGGCAAGACGCTCGTGATTAACTCGGGCTGCAACGGCAAATTCCTGTCCGTGCTCGATCTGGAAGTCAAAAACGGAAAGGTCGCCGACTACCGTTACAAGCTGCTGCCGGTGTTCGCCAACCTGCTGCCGCCGGATGCGGAAATGTCGGCCTACATCGAAAAAGCGCGCGCGCCCTATCGCGCCAAGCTCGGTGAAAAACTCGCCGTCACCGACGGATTGCTCTATCGGCGCGGCAATTTCAACGGGACATTCGACCAACTGATCATCGAGGCCTTATTGGCGGTGCAGGACGCCGAAATCGCCTTCTCCCCGGGATTCCGCTGGGGCACGACCCTGCTCCCGGGCGACAGCATCCTGATGGAACACCTGATGGATCAGACCGCCATCACCTACCCCACGGCGACCGTAAATCATTTTACCGGTGAGTTCATCAAGACCATCATGGAAGACGTCGCCGACAACCTGTTCCACGTCGATCCCTACTACCAGCAGGGCGGCGACATGGTGCGCGTGGGCGGCCTGCAATACACGATGGACTTGACCCAGACCTACGGCAAACGCATCCAGGATATCGTGGTGCGCGGCAAACCGCTACAGGCCGGCAAAAAATACAAGGTTGCCGGCTGGGCCAGCGTTCAGCCAATCGAGCCCGGCAAGCCCGTATGGGACGTGGTCGCGGGATATCTGCGCTCCAAGAAGACCATCAACATCACGCGGCCCTACGTCCCGAATCTCAAGGGTGTTGCCGGCAACCCCGGCTACGCCGTCTGAACCGAGGAGCACGCTCGGCGGCCGGCGCGAACGCACGCGGCCGATGGTGGTATCGACAAATCCCCCTGATGTAGAATGTCCGGCTTTTAGCGTCCCCTGGGGGATCTCCGATGTCCAAAAAGCACCCGATTATCGCCATTACCGGTTCGAGCGGCGCCGGCACCACCACGGTCAAGCGCGCCTTCGAGCATATCTTCCGGCGGACGCACATCAGTCCGGTGATCGTGGAAGGCGACAGCTTCCATCGCTACAACCGCGTCGAGATGCGCGAGGCGATGAAAAAGGCGAGCCAAGAAGGCAACCACTACTTCAGCCATTTCGGACCGGAAGCGAACCTGTTCGGCGAGCTGGAAAAGCTTTTCAAAAGCTACGGCCAGACCGGCGGAGGCAAGAAGCGCTATTACCTGCACAGTGACGGCGAGGCGGCGGAACACAATACGCGTCTCGGCACGAGCCTCAAGGCCGGCGACTTCACGCCATGGGAAGAAATTCCCGCCGGCACCGATCTGATGTTCTACGAAGGCCTGCACGGCGGCGCGGTGGACGCCAAGGACGGCGTGGACGTCGCCCAGTGGGTCGACCTGCTGGTCGGCGTGGTCCCGATCGTCAACCTGGAGTGGATCCAGAAAATCCAGCGCGATACCGCCGAACGCGGATATTCCGCCGAAGCCGTGGTCGACACCATCCTGCGGCGCATGTACGACTACGTGCATTACATCACGCCGCAGTTCTCGCGCACCCATATCAACTTCCAGCGCGTACCAGTGGTGGACACTTCCAACCCTTTCATCGCGCGTGATATCCCCACCCCGGACGAAAGCCTCGTGGTGATCCGTTTCAGCCACCCCAAGAAAGTCGATTTTCCCTACCTCCTGAGCATGATCCAGGGATCGTTCATGTCGCGCCCCAACACGATCGTCGTCCCGGGTGGAAAAATGGGCTTCGCCATGGAGATCGTGCTCACGCCGGTAATCATGGAACTGCTTGAAAACAAAAAGAAAGGCTAGTCGCCGGTTCCCGTGGCGCAGCACTTTGGGACTCCGCGGCAGTAGCTTCATAGGAACCACAATCTTTAGCGGCTGATCCCGCGATTGCCGAAAAGGCCGCCGCCGGACGCGCAAGCTCTTTGAGAGCTTCGCCCACGGGGTCGCCATTCGCCTCGGGCATTGGGCGGCCAGTCGCCCCATCCTCCCACGGCCGGCTGAGTTTTGCGCCGTTTTGGCGTGTTTCTTGCTGCTATCTTTGAGGATATGAAGAAAAAGATATCAGTCCAGGATCTGCGCCCCGGCATGTACGTTTCCGAACTGGACCGGCACTGGCGCGAAACGCCCTTCTTGTTCCAGGGATTTGAGGTCGTTTCGGACGAACAGATCGAGGAGATCAAGCGCTATTGCCAGCATGTCTATATCGACACCGAGGTCGGCTACGACATCCAGCCGAGATTCCGTCCGGTCGCGCCTATCTCCTCCCAGACCGAAATTCCGGAAGACAAACCCAAGCAGCGGACGGTCGACCTTGGCAAGGTCGTGAACGAATTCAGTCCTGGACACC
This sequence comes from Methylomirabilis sp. (SeqCode), assembly GCA_035624495.1. Taxonomy (GTDB): domain Bacteria; phylum Pseudomonadota; class Gammaproteobacteria; order Acidiferrobacterales; family Sulfurifustaceae; genus Sulfuricaulis. The sequence continues at coordinate 4,885 of DASPRK010000232.1, forward strand.
GCCACCCCCCACGATATCACGACGCCACCAGCGTCGAAGAGGAAATCGGCCAGGCCAAGGAAATCGTCACCGCCACGCGCGAAACGGTTTACGACATCATGGACGACGTCCGACTTGGCCGCAGCATCAACACCACGGCCGCCAAAAAAGTCGTCGCCGACATGGTCGACAGCGTCATTCGCAATCCCGACGCGCTCATGTGCCTGAACCAGCTCAAGAACAAGGACGAATACACCGCGTTGCACAGCCTGCGCGTGTGCGTGCTCGCGCTCGCCTTCGGCCGCCACCTGGACTTCTCGAACGACGAACTTAATATGCTCGGCATCGGCGCGTTGCTGCATGATGTCGGCAAGATGAAAGTGCCGAACGATGTGCTTAACAAACCGGGGCGGCTGACCGAAGAGGAATTCGAGCTGATGAAAAGCCACGTCCCGCGCGGCGTCGAGATCCTCGAACAGACCCATGGCATCCCGCCGGCCTCGATCGACGTCGCCCGGTATCATCATGAGCGTTACGGCGGCGGCGGTTACGCCGCGGGCATGAAGGGCGATCGTATCGGGCTGTTCGGCTCGGTCGGCGCGATCGTGGACTGTTACGACGCCATCACTTCCGACCGTTGCTACCACGTCGGCATGTCGGCGCATGACGCGCTCAACAAAATGTATTCCTGGCGCGGCAAGGATTTCCAACCACTGCTGGTTGAGCAGTTCATCCAGTGCATGGGCATCTATCCGATCGGCAGCGTGGTCGAATTGAGCACCGGCAGCATCGGTGTCGTGATTTCCGTCAACCGCCTGCGTCGCCTGAAACCCCGGGTGGCGCTGGTGCTCAACCCGGACAAAACGCCGTTCCAGCCGGTCAAGGTGATCGATCTGATGGAACAAGCCTTGGAAGGCCCCGGACGAGAGGTGGAAATCCGCAAGGTCCTGCCGCCCGGCGAGCACGGCGTCATCCCCACCAAATACATCCCCCTCGGCGCCTGACGCCATCGCCGCCGGTCTCGCTCCGGTCGTGCGCCACACGAGACGACCTCATTTCACCGCGCGGGCGACTGGCGCAAGACGCGGGCGCTACGCATAATACGCATCCACGAAAGGCATTGCCCTTTCATATCCTACGGTAAATGATCGCGGGGGAATCAGCACAATGAGCGACGCACTGAATTATCTGGTCAAGGTCCGGCCCGACGCCATGACGGCCTATCTCAAGTTTCTCAAGGAGACGGGCAAATCACTCGACCCCAAGACGCGGATGCT
>DASPRK010000027.1:0-13197 GCA_035624495.1 Methylomirabilis sp. (SeqCode)
AGGCGCCGGCGCGTCGACTCGACCAAGGCGTTCACTTGCCGGCGATCGCCGACATCGGCGATCGCCGCGAACACCGTACCAGAGTTGGTCAGCGCTTTTTCCGCGGCGGCCAGTCGCGGCGCCTCCTGGGCGCAAATGGCCACGCGCGCACCTTGCTTTACAAAGGCAAGCGCGACGGCGAAGCCGATCCCGCGCGAGCCCCCGGTGACGAGGATCACGCGATCGTCGAGGGCCTTCGTCTCCGATTCCATGGCGTGACGGAAATTTTGTTTGGGTTACCGCAGTTCGCCCAGCAGGGAATCTATCATGCGCTCGGCCTGAAAACCGTATCCGCCGCCGAAGAGATTGAAATGATTGAGGACGTGATAAAGGTTATAGAGCGTCTTGCGTATCTTGTAACCGGCATCGAGCGGCCACGCCTCATGATAGGCCTGATAAAACCGCGTCGAGAAACCGCCGAACAGCTCCGTCATCGCTAAATCCGCCTCGCGGTCGCCGTAATACACCGCGGGATCGAAAACCACGGGTTGATGTGCGATGGAACCGACGTTTCCACCCCAGAGATCGCCGTGCAGCAGCGAGGGCACCGGCCGGTAACTGTGGAAAAATTCCCCAAGTTCCGCCATCAGTCGCTCGGCTTTCCGGCCCAGATCGAAATCGCGGTGGGCGGCCAGTTCGAGTTGATAGCCGAGCCGGTTTCGACGCCAGAATTCGACCCAGTCGGAAGAAGGCGTATTGATCTGCGGCGTCGAACCGATGGTGTTGTCGAGACGCCATCCGAATCGATCCTGCGTGGCGCGATGCATGCACGCAAGCTGGTGCCCGAGCTGTTCGAGACTGCGGGAATCGGTCCCAGTCAATTCGAGATATTCCACCACCAGATACGCGGTGCCGTCGGTTCGACCCCAGCAGAGGGGTTGTGGCACGCGCACGGAGTGCGTGGCAGCGATTTCCCGCAGCCCCTCGGCTTCGGCCTCGAACATGCTAACGCGGCCAGCATCGTTCAGCTTGACAAAATAGCTCTGCATGCCGTTCTGCAGCACGCTAGCGTTGTTGATGCATCCGCCGCCCACTTCTCGACGCGCGCGGGCGGTGAACGGCCGGCCGCTGGCTTCGGAAATGCGTTTTGTAATGGTGGTCCATGTGTCATTCATGGGGCAGTTCCGGCCGCGTTCCGTTTCCGGCATCAGATAATGTAGAGGCAGTCCCTCGGTTGTGTGAAGGCTTTACCGAGGCGGTGCGCGCTGTTTTAGTCGCGAATTTGGCGCTTTTTGCGGAATTGCGTCGATTGCCCCCTTAGGCCAAGCACGAACTCCTTGTAACTTATTGATTCGTAAATATTCGTGTCGTGGCATCAGATTTGCACAACTCTACCGCATACCGGCACTGGATAACGGAAAAGCGCGCGCCGGCTGCCCAGGGAAACAGGAGTCGCGGGGGGTGATTGGCAGTTCAAGCTGATGGGACGACAGGCCCCCGGGCCCGTGTCGACGGCAAGACGTCTTGAACGAACAGTGTGACTAAGAACAACGATGCAGCTTAATCGGTTATCGGTGCGCGTGAGTCTCGTCATTGCCTTGGCGGTGATGGGACTGCTGGGAGTTTTTTTGGTATGGATGAGCGGTGGCGTTTATCGCACTATTCTCATCGACAGCCAGCGAACCACCCTGAGCGAGCAACTGCGCGCGCGACTCGGCGATCTGCGCCGCGAACTCGACGCTGAATCGCGGCAGGTTGTTATGCTGGCACGAACCGCACCTATGTTGACCGCCGCGGCGGAAGGCAAGAAAGCCGGATTGGCGATGCGACAACTCGACATCCTCTTTGACCGATCCGGTTCCGAACTTTCGAAAATCAAACTGGCCAAGCTCCAGGTTTTCGACGACAACCTCAATGAAGTGGCGGCCTCTACCCGGGGCGTGGCCGATTCCGTTCTTGGCCAGTCCTCCTGCCGCATGGCACGCGACATCATCATGAAACGCAAGATTTCAGAGCTCCAAAAGCCCGCTTCTGGAATTTGCGTGGCGGACAAGAATGTTTATTACTTTTTGATCGAATCTCTGGGCGAACGCATGACGTCGGGATATGTACTCGTGGCGACGGACGCCATGCCCAAGCTAATCGGGCCCGACAATATTTTTTCCATGCCTGTGCGGCTGTCCCTTGGCGATGGTACGGTGCTGTACCGTTCTCCCGGCTGGTCGCGGGACGAAGACAGTGAAAATAACCTTGTGGCCGAACAATCCATAGCCATTGGCATGCCCACGCGGACCATGCTTAATATTGCGGTGAGCCGTGACATCCAGCCGCTGAGCGCAAAATTGGCGAATGCCCTGGGCCAAATTACGAGCGTGGCGACAGTCATTGCGTTGTTGGCCGTGCTGCTGCTGTGGTTTGCCCTGAGCAGGATAGCCGTTACGCCGTTGCAGATGCTGGTTTCGCATCTGCGTCAGATTCGTACCGACAAGAAACATTTCGGCGAACGTGTATCGGTGCAGGGCAATGCGGAGGTCGCCGAACTCGCGGTCGGTCTCAACGAGATGACGACACAGCTCAAAGAGCTTTACGATAATCTGGAGAACCTCGCGTTTACCGATCATCTCACGAAACTGCCTAACCGTTCGCTGTTCCACGAACGCTTACGTCAGGCGATAGAGAATGCCAAGAGGGACTACAAGCCTTTTGCGCTGTTTCTGATGGATCTCGACCGTTTCAAGGACATCAATGATACGCTCGGACATCAAGTCGGCGACGAATTGCTGCAGCAAGTCGCGGTCCGTCTGCGCACCAAGCTGCGCAGCATCGACACGCTGGCACGCATGGGTGGTGACGAGTTTGCTGTGCTGCTGCCGATGGTTAACGAGAAGCACGCAGCGATGGCGGCGCGCATGTTGCTGCAGGCGCTGCGTACGCCGTTTCAGGTGGCAGACCAAACGCTTGACGTCGGCGCCAGCATTGGTGTGGCGCTTTATCCCGACCACGGGGTGGACGCCGATCTCCTGATCCAACGCGCCGATGTCGCCATGTATGCCGCGAAACACTCCAACAGTGGCCATGCATTTTATGACGGAAAATTGGACCACCACAGTCCGACGCGCCTGACGATGCTGGGCGAATTGAGGCACGCGGTGGAACAGGAACAGTTCGTGCTTTATTTTCAGCCGAAAGTGAATCTGAAGACCTACCAGGTCACGGGCGTCGAGGCGCTGGCGCGATGGAACCACCCACGCGAGAATCTGGTGCTGCCGGATATCTTCATTCCACTGTTGGAACAGACCGGGCTCATACGCGGTCTGACGCCCTGGGTGTTGAACGAATCCCTGCGGCAGGGGCAAGCACTGCAGGATCAGGGGTTGCCGATCAGCATATCCATGAACCTGTCGGTGCGGGATCTGCAGGATCCATATCTCGCCGACGCCTTTGCCGAGCAGCTGGAGGCGCTGCAAATTTCACCGCGCTGGCTCGAGCTCGAGATCACTGAAAGCGCGGTGATGACCGATCCGGACCGCGCCTTCGAGGTACTTACGCGCCTTTCCTCGATGGGACTGAGGATCGCGATCGATGATTTCGGTACCGGCTACTCGTCGTTGTCTTATCTCAAAAAGCTGCCGGTCAGCACCATCAAGATCGACAAGTCCTTTGTTATTGGAATGACGCGCAACGAGAACGACGCCGCCATCGTCCGCACCAGCATCGACCTCGGACACAACCTCGGACTCGAAGTGGTGGCCGAAGGGGTCGAAACCGAAGACGTGCTCAAACGTTTGGGGGAGCTGGGTTGCGATACCGCCCAGGGTCACTACATCAGCCGACCTCTGTCGACAGATGAATTCACCGAGTGGCTCAAACAGTCCGCCTGGGGGCCCGCCAAGCGCAATCCCAAACTCTTGCGCCTGCACAATTGATTCTGGCCTGTAAACCGGGTCGCCGCGCTAGCAATTGTCCTTGCCCAAACTGTAACGTCCCGGGCCCTGGGCGATGATGTAGAGCATGCCGCCCATGATCGCAATGTTCTTCTGGAATTGAATAAACTGCATTTGCAGCTGATCCGCTGGCAGACCCCAGTAGGCATGAAAGATGTAGGTCACGGGAATCATCCACAGGAGCAGCGCCGTGGCGGCGAGCCGCGCCTGCCAGCCGAGCAACACCAGCAAACCGCCCGCGAGTTCAACAGCGATGGTGAGCACCAGCAATATCTTGACCACGCTGGAATCGAGGCTCGGCATCATGGCCGCCATATATCCCGTGGTCGCAGCGAAACCGGTGATCTTCTTGAACCCGGAAACGATGAATAAATTCGAAAGCAGCAACCGTCCAATCAGTGGTCCGAATTGTTGTGCGTATTTGCATGCCGTCATATTTCCCTCCTTAAAAAGCGGTCCTCGGTGAAGTGGGGGGCTATCGCCCGAAGGGCCAGAAATGACCGCCCTCGAAGCCACCGAGGCATGCGATGTCTTGTATTTACCACTGCCTTCTCCAGCCTTCGTTGGCGGAAGAATCGATTTTTTCAGGGCCGATGGGCCGCCGCCTGCCTACTTTATGCACAATGGTCAGGCACCGAAAAAACCCAGTTGCAGGGATACGATCATGCCCTGAAAACTGCGCGCGTTTTTATTATAAAGTATTGATTATACATATATTAATTGTTTAGGCCATTTTTTAATCAAACCAATAAAATCGCGGCAATTTTCCAGCGCTAATTTGCCTTCCAGCCATTCATCAACATTGTTATCCACAGAATCTGTTCATAATATTGACGGCCTTTAGATACAAGTATTTACAAAAAATTTGTGACAAACATATTAACGTGGAGCACAGTGTTTCACGTTATTCTCGTGACAATTGCCCGTAACCGCGTGTGATACAGTGCGCGCCATGTCCGCGACAACATGTATTTACCAGGTGGCTGTGCCAACCCACCTACAGCGCACCTTCGATTATCTCGCCGCTCCTCAAACCGCAACGCTGACACCCGGGACGCGCGTGCGCGTCTCCTTCGGCACGCGGCATATGGTAGGCGTAATCATGGGACAAACCGATCACAGCGAATTGCCGCGCGAGCGGCTGAAACCGGTTGGCCGAGCGCTCGATGTCCAGCCGTTGCTGGCTCCGTCACTGTTGAATTTGCTGAGTTGGGCTTCTGATTATTACCATCATCCCATCGGCGAAGTGATCCATACGGCATTACCGGTGCGTCTGCGTCAAGGCTACGCGGCCGTCACCGTCGGTATAGCGGTCTGGACGCTGACGAGCAAGGGCCAAGCCGTGGATCGGGAGGCCCTGAAACGTGCTCCCGCGCAGAAGCGCGTTTTCGAAGCCTTGGTCGCCGCCCCGCAGGGGCTGGAAGCGCCCCAGCTGGCGGCGATTTCGCCGCGCTGGGGCGCTGCCATCAAGGCCCTGCAGGCCAGGAAGTGGGTAAGCCGTCACCAATTGGATGCGCGACCACTGTCCAATGCCGGTCAGAGACGAGCACCTGAACTCAATCCTGCCCAGTTATCGGCAATCGCGATCCTCACCAAAGAACTGGTCGGTTTCCGTCCTTACCTGCTGCACGGCGTGACAGGTAGCGGCAAAACTGAGGTGTATTTGGGTGTGATCGATCGAGTACTGGCGCAGGGGAAACAGGCGCTGATTTTGGTGCCGGAAATCGGCCTCACGCCGCAAGTGGTCGACCGCTTCGAACGGCGTTTTCGAGTGCTGATCGCAGTATTGCATTCAGGTCTGAATGACCAGGAGCGTCTGAACGCCTGGCTGGCGGCGCGCGAAGGGCGCGCCCGTATCGTTATTGGCACGCGCTCCGCGGTATTCACTCCGTTGAAGCATCCGGGACTGATCGTCGTGGACGAGGAGCACGACGCTTCTTACAAGCAACAGGACGGGTTCCGCTACTCGGCGCGCGACGTGGCCCTGATGCGCGCGTCGCGCGAGCAGATTCCAATCGTGCTTGGCAGCGCCACGCCTTCGCTCGAAAGCCTGAAACGGGCGCGCGAGGGTGGCTATACATTGCTTGAATTACCGGACCGTACCGGAGGGGCCGGAATGCCCGGGGTGCGCCTGCTCGACATGCGCCGGCTCAAGCCGAGCGACGGGTTATCACTGCCGTTGCGCGAGGCGATCGCGGCGCGCCTGCAAAAACAGGAACAGAGCCTGCTGTTCCTGAACCGGCGCGGGTTCGCGCCGGTGTGGATGTGTCACGACTGCGGCTGGTTGGCGCCGTGCCGGCGTTGTGACGCCCAGCTGACCTTGCATCAAAAACGGGGCAAGCTGCTATGCCATCATTGCGGCGCGGAGCAGGAGGTGACCGCGCGGTGTCCCTCCTGCCAGGGCAAGAACCTGCATCCGCTCGGGGAGGGCACGGAGCGCGTGGAGGGCGCGCTTGAGAAATTTTTCCCCCAGGCGCGCATCGTGCGCATCGATCGCGACAGCACCCGGCGCAAGGGCGCGCTCGAGGAAAAATTGCAGCGCGTGCACGCCGGCGACGCCGATATCCTGGTCGGCACCCAGATGCTCTCCAAAGGGCATGATTTCCCGAACGTAACGCTGGTCGGTATTCTCAACGCCGACCAGGGACTGTATGGAGCCGATTTCCGTTCCGGCGAGCGCCTGTTCCAGATGATCATGCAGGTGTCCGGCCGCGCCGGCCGCGCCGACAAACCTGGCGAAGTGCTGATCCAGACCTGGCATCCGGACCATCCGGTGTTCGCCGCCCTGCAGCGGCATGACTTTCACGGGTTTGCCGACTTCGCCCTGACCGAGCGACGTGAAACCGGTTATCCCCCGTACAGTCATTTGGCGTTGTTGCGCGCCGAATCACCGCGCCCGGGCATGGCGCTGAAATTTCTCGCGGACGCTCGCGCGCTCGGCCTGGATTTGCCGCTGGAACCGGCGGTGCAGATCCTGGAACCGGCGCCGGCGCCGATGGAACGGCGCGCCGGCCGCTACCGCGCCCAGTTACTGGTGCAGTCGGCCGCGCGCGCGTCGTTACATGGTTTTCTGAGCCGATGGCTGGCACAACTGGCGAAAACGCCGCTTGCCAAAAAGGTGCGCTGGTCGCTCGATGTCGATCCGTTGGATATGTACTGACGTGATGCGTCAGAAATGAGAAGTTATGCATGAGGGAACGCTGGTCAAGAATGGGCGTTCTTCCGTTCCCGCCTCACTCCCTCCTCATGCGGCTCAGTGCGGTATGTAGTAGAGTATTTCCCGGCTGTTGCCGTCGCTGGCCAGACCATAAATATGCCAGGCAGTTTCCGCGCCGTTACGGCAGCCCCCGTAGAGAAACGGCATGTTTCTGCCCGCGAGCGCGAAGCGCAGATCGTTGAACCACACGCACATCCGGTCCTTTCCGCGGTCCACGCGGTAGAGCGCGGGAAACAGGGCAAAGCGTCGATAGGGCGCGAGTGCCTCGGAGTACCATACCTGTTCCGCCAGATGGGTTTCCGCCGCGGCCCCGAAGCGTGGTACGAGCTGCCACAAGGCTTGGTCGCTCGGATAATACGAAACATATACCTGCCGCCACCAGCCCGCGTCAGGCGGAGGAAATTCGGGAATCGTGTCGCGCCACAGGCTGACGTAGGCCAGGTGATAGGCATCCTGTTGCGGGATCACGATCATCCAGTTGAAGGGTGAGAACGGCTGCGGGATGGCGTCGACTTCCTGGACTTGCAGATGATGCTTCGCGGCGTAGGCCTCGCCCACCAGCACCGCGCGATGGTGCAGCACTCCCTGAAATCCGACATAGGAAGCAAGAAGCGCAAGTCCGATGACAGCGGGCAGGCGTTTAGTCTTCCAGATCGCGGAGGCGATCAGCCCGGCGACGATGATCGCGGTGAAGTAGGGGTCGATGATGAACGTCGTCGGCATCTCCACGCGCCAGCGTGAGATCGGCGCGAAGATCATGGTCCCGAAGGCGGTGATGACATCACCCGCGATATGGATGCCGATTCCGAGTGCGCACACGCCCACGAATGCGCGCCAGGAATAGCGCCGACGGTAAATCCACATGAACGCAACAGCGAGCCCGAGCGCCCACAAAGGCAGCATGACCACTGAATGCGTGATGCCGCGGTGGCTCGTGAGATAAGTCAGGGGATCGATCAAGCGCGCGACGAAATCGCCGTCGGGAAACGCCGCGGCCCAGAAGCCAACCCACAGGCGCGTGCGCCGCGGCAGCTGATCCGGTCGTGGCTGTTTCGGCTCGGTCGCGCGTGCCAGCAGTGCGCCGGAAAGCGCGTGTGTCAGTGTGTCCATAGAGAATTTGTTGAGCCTGACGGACCTTAGTTTAAACCGGTTATCAGGGTATTTCCGTAGTCCGGCTGCGCCGGCGCTCGTACACGAGATAGACCAGCGGAATCACCAGCAGCGTGAGAGCAGTTGAGGCGAAGGTGCCGTAGATGAGCGAGACTGCCAGTCCTCCGAACACCGGGTCGAAGGCCATGATGAAAGTGCCGAGGATGATCGCGAACGCCGTCAGCATGATCGGCCGCAGGCGCATAATGCCGGCCTGCAAGACCGCGTCGTTCAGGCCGTGGCCGGCGCGGCGATATTCCAGGATGAAATCGATCAGCAGCAGCGAATTGCGCACCACGATGCCGGCGAGCGCGATTACGCCGATCATGGAAGTGGCCGTAAAGTACTGGCCCATGATCGCGTGGCCCGGCAGCACGCCGATGACGGTCAGTGGAATCGCGCCCATCACGATCAGCGGAATCGCGAACGAGCGGTAGTAGCCAACCAGCACCAGGTAGATCAGGATGATGGCCACCGCGAACGCCGAACCGAGATCGCGGAACACGTCGAGCGTCAGTCGCATCTCGCCGTCCCAGCGCACCGAATAGCCGCTCGTGTCCGGGTCGGCCATGAAGTACTGTGTGAGCTTCGCCCCGTCCGGCAGCGCGTGGGTGCGCAGGTAATTCCACATCTTGAGGACGGCGTAAACCTGGCTGGTGCGGGCGAGCTCGCCGGTGACGTACACTACCGGGTACTGGTCCTTGTGCAGAATCGGTTTGGGCGCAACATGCCGTTCGACGCGGGCGATGTCGGAAAGCGGTATCTGGCGACCCTGCGGACTGGTGAAGAACACCTTGGACAGGTCCGCGGGCCCGGTTCGGTCGGCGGCCGGGACGCGGAACCGGATCGGCACCGGTTCCTTTTCGAATTCGAGGTGCACCGTGCCGACGTCCACGCCGGCGAGAAAGGCGCGCAGCGTTTCGGCGATGCTGGCCGGCGCGATGCCGGCAAGCATCGCTTTTTCCCGGTTCACCACGATGTGATACTCGGTGTGGTCGTCGGTTACGGAATCGTCCACGTCTACCACGTCGTCGGTCTTATCGAACACCTCGGCACGCAGCTCCTTGGCGATCCGACGCAGTTTGCCGTAATCGGGGCCGTAGAGCTCGGCCAGAATCGTCGCCCGCACCGGCGGGCCCGGCGGGTCCTCGATCAGTTTGATGTTGGCGCCGGTCTGTTTCGCCAGTTCAGCGAGAGGTTTACGCACATCGAGTGCAATGTCGATCGAGGACTCTGCGCGTTCGTGCTGGTTGCGCAGGTTCACGCGCACCTCGGCGATCTGCGGGCCCTGTTTCAGCCCGGCGCCGCGCAGCAGGCCGTTGAAGTCGATCACGCCCGGTTCGCCCACCGTGGTTTCGTAAGTTTCCACCTGTGGGTGTTGCCGCACCACGTCGGCCACGAGGCGCGCCACGCGGTCGGTCTCCTCAAGCGTCGTCCCTTCCGGCATGTCGATGGTGATGAGGAAGGTATTGGTGTTGTTCTTGGGCAGCATCTTGAACAGCACCAGATTGAACGCAGGCATGGCTAGCACCAGCAGCATGACGACGCCGATGCCGATGAAAAAGTTGCGGCGCGCCCTAGCGTCGCCGATCAACCGGCCCATGATTCGGGCGTAGTGCCGTTCGAGAAAACCGTGATGGCCTTCGTGCGCCGCGCCTTCATGTTCGTGTCCCTTGACTCGCAGGAAACGATACGCCGCCCACGGCGCGACGGTGTAGGCGATCGCGAGCGAGGATATCATCGCCACCGGCACGTTGAACGGAATCGGGGCCATGTACGGCCCCATCATGCCGGTAACCCAGAACATCGGCAGGAATGCGAGGATCACGGTGAAGGTCGCGAGGTTCGTCGGCTTGCCGATCTCGTTGACCGCGGCCACGGCGTCGCGCAGGCGATCGGCGTTTTTGCGGGCGTAGTGCCGGAAAATGTTCTCGATCACGACGATCGAGTCGTCCACCAGCAGGCCGAGCGAAAGGATCAGCGCGAACAGCGTGATGCGGTTGATGCTCTGGCCGGCGATCAGGCCGACCGTGAGGGCGATGAAGAGAATCAGCGGGATCGTGATGGTCACGATCGAGGCCGCGCGCCAGCCGAGAAAGAACACCAGCAGCAGCACCACCGTGGCGATCGCGATTGCGAGATGTTCCATGAGCGTGTTGACGGCGTCGTTGGCCTTGGCGCCGTCGTTGCGGGTGATATTGACGTCGATGCCGGGCGGGATCAGCGTCGGCCGGATGCGCGCGAGTTCCGCGAGCACGTCATCGGCGACGGTCACGGCGTTGGTGCCGGCACGCTTGGCGATGGCCAGGGTCACGGCCGGGACCTCGTAGTCCGCGGGACGTTTACCCGCGTACGCCGGACCATAGCCGATGCGCGTGACACGTTCGATCTCCTCGGGGCCGTCGGTGACCGCGGCCACCTGCTTCAGGTACACCGGCCGGTGCTGCGACAGGCCGACCACGAGATCGCCTACGTCGGCGGCGGTCTTGAGCGCGCCGCCCGCCTGCACGGTCGCAAGGCGATTGCCGCCGACGAAGGTGCCCGAGGGGACGTCGAGGTTGGTCGCCTCGACCACCTGGCGGATATCGGCAAGCGTAACGTTGTAGGCATGCATGCCCTCCAGGTCGAGCGCGACATTGATGGCGCGCCGGCGACCGCCGTGCACGTATGAAAGCGACGTGCCTTCGACGCGGCGCAGATCCTCGAGCACGATGTTGGCGACGTGACGGAGTTGACAGTCCTGCGCGCCGGCACAAGCGAGCGAAATCGCGAGGATCGGCACGTCGTCCACGTCCGCCGGTTTGACCAGCGGTTGCAGGGTCCCCGGCGGCATGCGGTCGAGATTGCTCATGATGCGGTCGTACAGCTTCACCAGCGAGTCTTCCTTGTTCTGTCCGACCTTGAATTGCACGGTCACCACGCCCACGGAATTCATGGCGATTCCATAAGTGTGATCGACGCCGGCCAGACCCTGGAGGATCGCCTCCAAGGGTTTGATGATGAGCTGCTGGATTTCCTCGGGCGAGGCGCCTGGCTTCTGCACGATGATATTGGCCGCCGGGACCACGATCTTGGGATTCTCCTCGCGCGGGGTGTCGAGGAACGCGAACACGCCCGCGAGGAACGCGAACAGGATGATCAGCAGCGTGAGCTTGCTGTCGATGAAATGGGCGGCTACGCGCCCGGCGAGATTCAGTTGTTCGGAGTGCTTGTTTTTGTCCATATTATTTTTGGAACGACAGAAAAGCACAGATGAACGCAGATGGGTGAATCAAAACCATTGTTAACTTCGAAACCAAGCATCCATGGTTACTTGATACTAATCGGGCTGCCGTCGTGCACCTTGGTTAGATCGCCGAGCACCAGCGTTTCATCGCCGTGCAGCCCGCTCAGTACCTCGACTCGCGCCGCGCTGGTCTTGCCGAAACGCACCATGCGAAAGCGCGCCTGGTTTTTTTCCAGCACGAACACGCCGGGAATGCCGCCGCGATCGATCAGCGCCTCAATCGGGATCGTCAGCGCCGACAGCGAGTCCGGTTTGATCTGCAGCGCCAGTACGGGTCGTTCGAGCGATGGCAGCGACGGCGGCGGCACCGGCGGTTTCCCCCGACAACTGGTGAGCGCGAGTCCCGCCAGCAGGCCGGCGAGGACCAGGCCGCGCGGCGTCTTCAAGGCGTGGTTTCCGCTGGCAGCGCCAGCGTCCCAGCCGCCAGTTGCAGCGACACCCGGCCGATGTCCTGATCTAGGCGCGAGGTCAGCTCCTCGACGCGGGCGTCGGTATAGGCCCGTTCCGCCTGCAACAGGTCGATCAGAATCGTGCGCCCCTGACCGTAGCGCTGCTTCACCAGGCGCACGTTCTCGCGCGCGCGCTCGACGTTGCCGGCCGCGTTCGCGTGCCGCGCCTCGGCTTCGCGCAGCTTGTCATAGGCCTCGCGCACGTCGTTTTGCGCCGCCTGTTCCAGCGCCTGTACGCGCCACTGCACTTCGCGCTCCTCCGCGAGCGCCGCGCCGATCTCGTCCTGGTGCCGGCCGCCGGCGTACAGATCGAGACTCACCACACCCATGACGCTCGACGAGTGGCTGTCGAAACCGGGGTTGTCGTCGTACCAGTTGCTGGTAGCGATGAAGTCGACGTTCGGCTTGTGCGCCGCGCGCGCCACCTGCACCCGCGCCTTGGCGGCCTGACTCATGGCACGCGCGGCGGCCAGGTCCTTGCGGTTGGCCACCGCGCGTGCCTCGAGCTCCGCGAGGGTGGCGCCGTCGGCGATCGCATTGATACCGGCGGATGAGAGGGTGATGTCGCTGTCGAGCGGCATACCCATGACGAGCTTCATTCGGTTGCGCGTGGACTCGAGTCGCGTGGCCGACTGCTCGCGGCTCGATTGCACCGCCGCGAGGTTCACCTCGGCGGTGAGCTTGTCGGACACCACCGTGCGGCCCTCGTGTGAAAGCTGCGCCGTGGTACGCGCGTGTTCCCGCGCCGCGGCGACCGCGTCCTCCGCGATGGCGAGCCCCTCCTGCGCCGCCCGCACCTCGAGATAGGCGCGCATGGTCCGGAACGCCGTTATCTCGCGCGCGCGTTCGTACAGCAGCCGGCTGTTTTTCTCCATCTCCTCAGCGCCCTGGACCGACGCCGATAACCGACCGCCGCTGTATACGGGAAGTCGCAGCGCCAGCTGCGTCATGTACAGGTCGCTGGTACCGGGGTGATTGAGGTGCGCCGGGTCGAAATCCGACGTCGTTACCTGTCGTGTGTTGAGTTTGTCCGCGAAGGCATCGAGCGGGTTGTCGCTCGCTCGCGCGCTGGCGGACACGCCGAGACTGGGCAGGCGCGCGCCTTTGGCCGCGCGGGTACGCGCGCCCGAGGCGCTGACCTGTTCACGCGCGGCGAGCAGGTCCGGATTGTGC
>DASPRK010000057.1:0-10619 GCA_035624495.1 Methylomirabilis sp. (SeqCode)
TTTCGCGGTGGGTATTGGTATGCATGTTGGCGCTGTTCCCGATCGCCAGTCACGCACTGGCGCTCGGCAAGCTCAAAGTGCTTTCGGCACTGAACGAGCCGCTCAACGCCGAGATCGATTTCACTTCGGTTACGGACAAGGAACTGAAAGGTCTCGCGGTTACCTTGGCTTCACGCGCCGATTTCGACGCCGCGGGCGTGGATCGTCCGTCGTTTCTTTCCCAGATCAAATTCATGGTGTCGCGTCGCCTCGACGGGCACTATTTCCTGCAGTTGCGCACCGACGACCAGATCAACGAGCCGTTCCTGCATCTGCTGTTGCAAGTCGACTGGCCCGGTGGACGGCTGGTGCGCGAGTACACGGCGCTGATCGATCCGCCTTACCAGATCGCCAGCAAGCCGGCGCCGGTTGAAACACCGGTCGTGACACCTCCCGCACCGGAAGCCGTGGTAGAACCCGCACCGACACCCGCCCCTGAGGCAGCCAAGGCGGAAGCGCCCAAGGAAGAAACGCCACCTGCCGTGACCGCGCCAACGGAAGAAGCCAAGGCGCCTGAGCAACCCAAGGCTGCTGAAGAAGCGCCGTCGAAGGAGGAGGTCCCGAAGCAAGCAGAAGCGGCGCCCGCGGAAACCGCGTCGACCCAACCCGAGCCGCTCGGTCCTCCGGATGTCTCGGTAGCAGCGGCGCCTGGCGCGGTCGCGGAGGAATCTGCCGCCCCCAAAGTCGAACCGCTCGCGGCAACACCCAAGGCGGAAGTCCCGCCTCCGCCTGCGCCGGAAGCGACGACGACGGCCCCGGCCTGGGCCACGATGTCGGAGTATGACGTCAAGAAGGGCGACACGATGTGGCGCATCGCCGAGAAGGCGCGCGGCAGCAACCAAGAGCTGACCACTGAACAGGTGATTCTCGCAATCTATCGTAGCAATAAGAATGCGTTTTTCGGCAACAACGTGAACAACCTCAAGGCGGGCAAAATACTCAGGATGCCGGAGCGCGAGGACGTGGAATCCGTGGCAGGTCCACAGGCGTGGCACGAATTCCGCGCACAGTACGACGCGTGGCAGGAATACAAGCTCAAGCTGGCTGCGGCCGCCGGCGCCATCAAGGTAACGGAAGCGCCGGAAACGGCACCGTCCGCTGCTGAAGCAAAACCCGTAGAAAAGCCGGCCGAAGTGGTCGCGCCGAAAAAAGCGGAAACCAAGCCGTCGACTGCCGCCGCCCCAAGCGCGACGGACAAGGGCCGCCAGGATGAACTGCTCAAGATCGTGCGCAGCACGCTGGAGCAACAGAAGACCACGCCGGAGAAGGGTGTGGCGGAAAAGGAATCCGCCAAGGAATCGGGGGCGCAAGAGCGACAGGCCCTGGCCGACCGCGCCGCGGCGTTGGAGGAATCCATCGAATCCAAGCGGATGGAGAACAAGGATCTGAGCGAGAAGGTGGGGATCGTGCGTTCCCAGCTGAAGAAGGAATCGCGCCTGATCGCGCTGGAGAACGAAGGCTTGGCGCAACAGACTCAGAGGGCTCCCGAAGCCAAACCCGCGGAAACGCCGGCCAAGCCGGTCGAAAAACCGGCGGCGATACCGCCTCAACAAAAGGCGCAAGCCGAAACCACCCCGGCGCCGGTTCCGGAGAAACCCAAGCCAACACCCATTGCCCCCAAGAAGCGGGCGGTGCCGCCACCGGCGCCGAAGGAAGAAAAGGGATTCTTGGCGACCGTACTCGAGGCGGTGCAGAGCGATCTGGTGATGCCCGTTGTAATCGGCATCGTGGTTCTGCTGAGCGGCGGTATTGCGCTGGTGTATTTCCGCCGGCGCCAGAAGTCCATTGCTGAATTCGAGGAAAGCATTCTCTCCGCCGACGCCATCAGCACCGAGCAGCCGGCAACCACCGGCACGGTCGCCTCGCAGCAACCGGCCGTGACCACCGGTGGCGATACGTCATTCCTCAGCGACTTCAGTCAGGGCGGCATGGGCAACATCCATACGGACGAAGTCGATCCGATTGCCGAAGCCGAGGTTTACCTGGCATACGGACGTGATGAAACCGCCGAGGAAATTCTCAAAGATGCGGTCGTGAAGAATCCCGATCGCCAAGAACTCAAGCTCAAGCTGCTGGAAATTTACCATCAGCGCAACGACGTGGCGGCGTTCGAGACGCTCGCGGAAGAGCTGTACGCCGCACTGGGCGGCCGCGGCGGCAAGATCTGGGAGAAGGTCGAGGAAATGGGGCGCAAGCTCAATCCTGAAAATCCGATGTTCCGGGGCGGGGCGCCGGTTAAAGCGTCGTCACCGGCAGCCAAGCCGGCGATACTGTCCGCAGCCAAGCCGGCAGCCGCGGCCGCCGCCGCAGCAATCGGCAAGGCGGCGACCGCCGTCGGAAGCGCCAAGACCGAAATGGTCAGCGGTCTCGACTTCGATATGGAGGCGCCCACCGCTGCTGGTGAGAAGGCGCCCGCGACAGGGTTCGATCTCGACTTCGGCGCGCCCAAGGCCGCGACGGCTGATACGGAAGACTTCACTGCCGCGACACCGGCGGGCGACAAAGGCGGTTCGGATTTTGAGTCGCTGGATCTGGGCGCGCCCGCGGACAACGCGCTCGATTTTGAATTGGGCCAGAGCGGGGCCGGTGGTCACGGGGGCACGGAAGCGCCGGCGGGAACCGAGAACGAAATCAAATGGGAGCCGACGCCGGCTGCCGCACCGTCGGCGGCTGCCGAGGCCGAAGTCGATCTGGCGGCCGCGGCGCCGGCGGGCGAAGCCCCGGTGTCCGGACAGTGGGACGAGACCGCAACCAAGCTGGATCTGGCCAAGGCCTACATCGACATGGGCGACGCCGAAGGCGCGCGCAGCATCCTGCAGGAAGTCATGGCAGAAGGCAGCGACGCGCAGAAGAAGCAGGCTCAGGCGCTGTCGACGCAGATCGCCTGAACCGGCCGGGTTCAGTAACTCCGTTTGAAGTAAATCTCTGCGCTCTGGGTGAGCCCGGTCCCGGCTTCCACTCCGATGTAACCGTTCGGGCCGAGGTTCAGATCGAGCCCGAGAAACCCGAGTGCTCGCGCTGATCGGCTGAAATCCGTCGTGTGGCTTACATCTCCGCTGGCGCGCTCTTCCCCGTTGATACGACCGTAGCCACCGCCACCATAGAGTCGTAACTGGCTACTAAGCATGATGCTTGCGCCGAGCTGGGCAGTAGGTTCGCTCCACTCTATCGTGACTGACTGGCTATCGTTGCTGTTTTCCACCTGTTGATACGTGTAGTCGAAGGCGTAGTACAACGAGGCGCGCCGCGACTCAAAGAATGCCCCATAGAGCGAGAGACCGAAGTGATAACCGTTTAGCTCCATGCCGGAGGTCAAGGGATTGGCGGTCTGGGTGACGAAGGTATAACCGCCATGCATGCCGAGCATCAGAGATGGCGCCACTTTTTCGCGAAACTCCAACCCTATCCAGCGACTGGTGGTGTCGTAGGTATGCCCGTCACTGTAATCGAACGGCGCCTTGGAGCGCGTGAAATACAGCGAAAAATCGATGGTTCGATCGGGCTCATCTGTCATCAAGGGAGTGGCAGCCTGAGCCAGGCCCGGTGTGCACAGCAACCACATCCAGAAAATTCCCCGCTTCATTCTGATTCACGCCTGTCATACACCAGGAAACTATAAGCATAGGGGTTTTTGTCATCCGATTCGTGCCGTTCGCGGCTGATTTCATCCCAACGGTCGGTATCGAATTCCGGAAACCAGGTGTCCCCCCCGATGTTCGCGTGCACCAGCGTCAGGTAGAGCCGGTCGGCGCGCGCAAACGCCTGACGATAAATCTCGGCGCCGCCGATGACGAAGATCTCCGCGTCGGTTTGCGCCCGCTCCAGCGCTTCCTCAAGCGAATGCGCCACGACGCAACCCGGGGCGCGGTAATTCCGGTTGCGCGTCACGACGATGTTGGTGCGCTCTGGCAGCGGCTTGCCGATAGATTCGTGATTGCGCCGCCCCATGATCACGTGATGACCGGTAGTGATTTGACGGAAGTGTTTGAGGTCTGCCGGCAATCGCCAAGGCAACGTATTGTTGACGCCGATGACGCGGTTTTCCGCCATGGCGGCGATCAACGACACGCGCCCGGTGCGATCCACGGGATTACACCGCCACCGGGGCCTTGATGGCGGGATGCGGATCGTAATTCAGCAACTCGAAATCGTCGTAGTCGAAGTCGAACAGGGACGCTTTCTCGCAATTGAGCCGCATCGTCGGCAGCGGCCGCGGTTCGCGCGCGATCTGGGTCCGCGCCTGTTCCAGGTGATTGAGGTAGAGATGCGCATCGCCCAGCGTGTGCACGAACTCACCCGCCTTGAGACCCGTCGCCTGCGCCATCATGAGCGTCAGCAGTGCGTAGGAGGCGATGTTAAAGGGCACGCCCAGGAAGATATCGGCGCTGCGCTGGTAGAGCTGACAGGACAGCCGCCCGTTTGCGACGTAGAACTGGAACAGGAGATGGCAGGGTGGCAGCGCCATACGCTCGATCTCGGCAACATTCCAAGCGCTCACAATCAGTCGGCGTGAATCCGGGTTGGCGCGGATGTCGCGCACCACTTGGCTGATTTGGTCGATGCGCCGGCCATCCGGCGTTGGCCAGGAGCGCCACTGGTGGCCGTAGATCGGGCCCAGATCGCCATGCTCATCGGCCCATTCGTCCCAGATACTGACGCCGTGTTCCTTCAGGTAGCGGATATTGGTGTCGCCCCGCAGGAACCACAGCAATTCGTAAATGATGGATTTGGTGTGCACCTTTTTGGTGGTGAGCAGCGGGAATCCGTGCGACAAGTCAAACCGCATCTGGTGACCGAATACGGAAAGCGTTCCGGTGCCGGTACGGTCATCCTTGCGCGCGCCGTGATGTATCACGTGGCGCATCAGGTTGAGATATTGCCGCATGCGATGAGTTCTCCGCTTCCTGAACGTATTGCCGTGCGTAGTATATCTGCTCGGCCGGATGCGCGCAGCCATCTCCACGCCGGCGACGCCACCGCGCAAGCAAACGCATTCACTGGGATTTGAACAGCGGCAGGAGCGCCATGCCGGTGATGAAGCCGCCGATGTGTGCATCGACGGTGACGCTGTCCGCGCGCGGTTCGGCAAACGCCGAACTGACGAGCTTCCGCACCAACCAGGAACCGAGCACCAGCACGTGCGGCAGATACACGAGGCGAGGGTAAAAATTCGAATGCGATCAGCACCAGCGCACGCATGCGAACGCAGTAGTAAGTACGCTCCGAGCAAGCCGGAGATAGCGTCGTGCTCGCCGATTAGGGACAGCCTGAAGTCCGGATCAGGGGGAACCGGGGC
The DNA here is from genome assembly GCA_035624495.1 of Methylomirabilis sp. (SeqCode). Classification (GTDB taxonomy): domain Bacteria; phylum Pseudomonadota; class Gammaproteobacteria; order Acidiferrobacterales; family Sulfurifustaceae; genus Sulfuricaulis. The sequence continues at coordinate 5,336 of DASPRK010000057.1, forward strand.
CGGCGCGCAAGCGATTCCGCACAACGGATATGTGGAACATGAAGCGCGCATGGCCCATGGCGGCCCCGATGTCGTTACCGAAGATCCACCGGTACAGCATGTTGCCGATCAGGTAAATCCGGCTTCCGTGCAGGAACTGGGAAGTGAACACGGTCAGCGCCGGCGGCACCGGCGCGAGCTCCGGCGGGAGGGTCTTGTCGCCGATAAGGGTCGCGGGAATGACGGCGAGGCGCGGTATGGCGACGTGCGGTTCGTTCTTCCCCAACGACGGCCGCAATGGAAAAATCAGCGAACACAGGACGATGAAGCTTATCGCCACTGACGGTTTGATCGTCGTGGGATTGTCGTGGCGTAACGGGATCTTGGCTATTCCCGTTGCAGGAGGCGGTAAGGATCCTGGCGATAGAAGCGTTGCAGCTGCGCGTACACCGCAGGGAATTCGTCTCGAACCAGATGCGGCGCGGTGAAAAATGTTTCGCTTGTCACGGCGAAAAACTCCGCCGGATTCTCGGCCGCATAGGGATCGATGCGATCGGACCGGTTGGTCTCCACGGTGTCGCACAGACGTTCATAGGCGGCCTGAAAATCCTGCGACCACTCGCGCGGATTCATGTCGGCGTGCAGTGGCGGAAAACCGTTGGCGTTGCCATTGAGGACGTCGAGTTTGTGGGCGCACTCGTGGATCACCAGATCCCGGTCCGACGGCGCCCGGTCTTCCTCTTGCATCGCCTCCCATGACAGCACCATCGGGCCTTGCGCCATCGACTGGCCGCACAGGTCCATCATTCCCCGGTGCACGACGCCGAGCTCGTCGAGGTATTCCTCTTGCACGCGAAAATCACCGGGATAGATCACGATCGACACCCAGTCGGAATAATATTCGAGGCCGAGATTCAGGATCGGGAGACAGGCGTGCAGAGCGATCCGCACGCGCATGGACGGGGTGATGGTCACGCCGGCTGCTCCCTCGAGGGACTTGGTCGCCAGAAACCGCGCGATGAATTCGCGCAGACGCCGACGCTCGGTAGTCGGAAGCGCCCGGGCGTACGAGGACGTCTGCAGGGTCCGAGTCCACAGGCCCTCGGGCACGGTGCCCCGTTTTTTCTTAAGACGCCGGTAAAGGTCTGTCCATCCCATGCGCGGAAAGCGGCGGCGGCCCGGCGGTTCTTTACCCGGAGGCGGCACCGCTCAGATTCAGATATGGAGTCGCGAGCTTCCTGACCTGTTCCACGTTACTGTTTCCGGTCCCGATACTCCGCGGCTTCCAGCGTGTTCAACAAGAGGGTTGCCACCGTCATCGGCCCGACCCCACCCGGCACCGGCGTTATCCAGCTGGCGCGATTTTTGGCGGCCTCGAATTCGACGTCGCCCGCGAGTTTGCCGTTCGGCAGACGGTTGATGCCGACGTCGATGACGATCGCGCCGGGCCTGATCCAGTCCCCCTTGACCATGGTGGGTTTGCCGACGGCGACCACAAGCAGTTCCGCGCGCGCGACGTGCGCTGCCAGGTTCTGGGTAAACCGGTGGCAGATGGTGACGGTGCAACCGGCCAGCAGCAGTTCGAGCGACATGGGCCGGCCGACGATGTTGGAGGCACCGACCACGACCGCCTCCTTGCCGGCGAGCGTCTCATTCGTGGATTTCAGCAGGTGTATCACGCCGCGCGGCGTGCACGGGCGCAATCGCGGCATGCGCTGTGCCAGTCGCCCGATGTTGTAAGGGTGAAAGCCATCCACGTCCTTGTCGGGATTGATGCGCTCGATGATCGTGGTCTGGTCGATGTGCCCCGGGAGCGGCAGTTGCACCAGGATTCCATCGACATCGGAACGATTGTTCAGTTGGTCGATAAGGGCCAGGAGTTCGTCCTGCGAGACATCCACCGGCAAGTCGAAATCGAAGGAGCGGAAACCGGCCTCGTTGCAGGCGCGGCGCTTATTGCGAACGTAAACCTCCGAGGCGGGATCGTGGCCGATCTTCAGGACCGCCAATCCGGGCGCCCGGCCGCCCTTCTGCAGACGCTGATCCACCCGGTGTTTAATCTCGGCGCGCTGTTGTTGTGCGAGTTTTTTTCCGTCCAGGATGCGTGCGCTCATATTGTGCGGACCGCGTTTGATCGCTCTTGCATCATCGCATGCGCCGCCTCGGCGCGCCAAGCACAGCGCGTGTTCCATGCCTATAATGAAGGCGCGCATCATTGACGGGTTCGGGGGTGGTGCGTATAGTTCCGGCCTCGCGCCGCCCGGCGGGCGGCGCCGGGCGTGATGTACCGACCGGGGTATAGCGCAGCCTGGTAGCGCACCTGCTTTGGGAGCAGGGTGTCGGGGGTTCAAATCCCTCTACCCCGACCATATTCGTTGCATGTGCTGGGCGCTTGGGCTGTAATGCGTGACGGAGTGCCGAGCCAGTCGCTCAATTGGATGAGCGGCCGGCCCAGGAGCCGCGAACGCGAGCCAGGACGAGCTGGGAAAGCAGCGGGCGTCAGGCCAGGATCGCCAGGGTGGACTTCGAGCGACGCAGTGACCGCCGAGCGAGAAGCGAGCTGGGCGGCCCTCCAGGGATGGGTGGAACGGATGCAATCGAATTTGCGCCCGTAGCTCAGTTGGATAGAGCACCAGCCTTCTAAGCTGGTGGTCGCAGGTTCGATTCCTGCCGGGCGCGCCATAGTCAGGGTGGAGCGCGCCGTTTGACGAACGGGTATAATACCGGCGACTTCTTCATGGTGAGCGTAGCTCAGCTGGTCAGAGTCCCGGATTGTGATTCCGGTTGTCGTGGGTTCGAATCCCATCGCTCACCCCAGTTCCCTTTATGCGGGCCGTTAGCTCAGTTGGTAGAGCAGCTGACTCTTAATCAGCGGGTCCCAGGTTCGAGCCCTGGACGGCCCACCATTTCCTTCATGGTGGGAACGATTTCACCGCCCCTCATCAACTGACCAGCGGCCATTCCGGTAGCCCTCGTTTGCCGCGACTCCGTCGCGATGACGGCAGCCCATGTTTATACTTGTGGCGATGGGTCATAGCTGCGAATGTGGCGAAATTGGTAGACGCGCTGGATTTAGGTTCCAGTGGGGCAACCCATGGGAGTTCGAGTCTCCCCATTCGCACCACCCCCGATTGCCGCGAAATTTTCACTTTTCTTGGCCTGCCCGGGACAAATTCGGTATGATGTTCACTCAAAATACTGTCGTATCAGTATCTTAAATTGCTCTAAGCATGGGGTTTTGAATGCAAGTTTCCGTTGAAACCATCGGCGCGCTCGGGCGTCGCTTGAAAGTCGCCGTGCCGGCGGATGAAGTCGAGAAGGAATTCAGTGCCAGGCTTCAGCGCCTCTCGAAGCAGGTGCGGCTGCCCGGATTTCGTCCCGGCAAAGTTCCGCTCAAGATGGTCGAGGCCCACTACGGCGTGCGTCTGATCGAAGAAGTCGCAGGTGAACTCATCCAGACAACGATGTACGAGGCGATCGGAAGCCAGGGCTTGCGCCCGGCGGGTGATCCGCGAGTGCAACGTAAACCGCTCGTGCGCGGCGAACAGCTCGAATATACCGTCGAATTTGAAGTGTTTCCGGAGGTCAAACGTTTCGACCTCGCCGGCGTGCGAATCGAACGGCCGGTCGTGACAGTTACCGACGCGGACGTTGACCGTACATTGGAAACCATCCGCAAGCAACGCGCTCAATGGAAACCGGTCGATCGTGAAGCGCGGCTGGGTGACCGGCTCACCATCGATTTCACCGGACGGATGAACGGCAAGGAATTCGACGGTGGTAACGCCTCGGCCTTCCCGGTGGTGCTGGGCAGCGGCACATTGATCGAAAGCCTGGAGCAGGCTCTCGTCGGCTCCAAGGCCGGTGAGTCGCGCAATGTGTCGGTCAGGTTTCCGGCCGAGTATCGGCATGCCACGCTTGCCGGGCAGGCGGCCGATTTTGACGTGAAGGTCAACGAAGTTGCGGAGGCCGTGTTGCCGGAAGTCAGCGAGTCCTTCGCCCAAGAACTGGGCGTGAAGGATGGAGGCATTGAACGGCTGCGCGCCGAGATCAAGGCCAACCTGGAGCGTGAAGCCGCCAGCCGCTCACGTGCCGTGATCCGTACTCGGGCGCTGAGGTCTTTGCTGGAAGCCAATCCCATCGAGGTCCCGCAGTCGCTGCTGGAAGCAGAAGCGCAGCGACTGAAGAAAAGTGATATGACCACCGGTTCCGGGATTTCCGACGCGATGTCTTATGAAAGGCGCGCCCGCAGCCGGGTAGCCTTGGGACTCATATTAGGCGAGATCATCAAAACCCGTGGATTGACGCCGGATCCGGCACAGGTGCGCCGTCGTCTGGAAGAGATGTCGGGTGACTATGAATCGCCACAAGAATTCATTCAGTGGCATTATGAAAAACCGGAGCGGCTGAGCGAGATTGAAAACCTCGTGATGGAAGAGAAGATTGTCGAGGACCTGCTGATTTCCGCGGAGGTTGCCGACAAACCCATGGGTTTTCAGGACTTGCTCAAGATAGACGTGGTAATCCAATGATACCAGTCGCCGGCTAACATCGACCCATTTCAACACGAGACTCAGGATGAAAGACACAGGAAAATATGAAGGTGCGGTAAATCCCCAGGCGCTCGGTCTGGTCCCCATGGTGATCGAGACCACCGGTCGTGGCGAACGGGCGTACGATATTTACTCGCGCATGCTCAAGGAACGGGTGGTCTTCCTCGTCGGACCGGTGGAGGACCATATGGCGAATCTGGTCGTGGCGCAGTTACTGTTCCTCGAGTCGGAAAATCCCGACAAGGATATTCATCTATATATCAATTCACCCGGTGGCGCCGTGAACGCGGGGTTGGCGATCTATGACACCATGCAGTTTATCAAGCCCGACGTGAGCACGGTTTGTATCGGTCAGGCGGCCAGCATGGGCGCGCTGATTCTGGCGGGTGGCGCCGCCAGCAAGCGTTTCGCCCTGCCGCACGCGCGCATGATGGTGCATCAGCCTATGGGCGGGTTTCAGGGTCAGGCGACCGACATCGATATTCATGCGCGGGAAATTCTGCGCGTGCGCGAGCGCCTGAACCAGATCTTGGTCAGGCACACCGGACGCGTGATGGATCAGATCAAGGAAGACACCGACCGGGATTATTTCATGGACGGCGAAGAAGCCAAGACGTTCGGCTTGATCGACGCAGTCATCGAAAAGCGTACTTAAAATGGGTGAACTTTCCGCAGGTTGTACTATACTTTTCATGTATACTATGCGTATAGTGCTTGCAATGGGTCGCGGAAACCCGCATCCTTGGCGAAAG
>DASPRK010000014.1:0-3132 GCA_035624495.1 Methylomirabilis sp. (SeqCode)
GCTCGGCGGCGTGGTGGCGGCGAGCGCCTCCTATAACGAGGCCGACAGCGATTACTCCGACTCCATCAAGCAGTTGCTCAACATCACCCAGAGCGAGCAGCGGCGGAGCGAGATCGCGAAAATCATCGGTCAGAAGGTGGAGTTCGAGTCGCGCCCGCGCGCGGACCTCGATTTCATTTTCCTCGCCGCCGACGCCAAACACGGCCGGTTGATCAAGCCGCAGCTCAACTTCTACCACGCTGTGCACGTGCCGGTGTACTCGACCTCGAACATCTTCAGCGGTGCCGGCAATCCGTCGCAGGATATCGACCTCGACGGCGTGCTGTTCGGCGACATGCCGTGGATGCTGGTGGGCGACGGCAAAATCCGGGAACTACGCGACAAGCTGCAACACGGCTGGCCGTACGCGCACAGCGATCTCGACCGGCTGTACGCCCTCGGCGTGGACAGCTACGCCATCATCCCGAACCTCAACCGCATCAGCATGGACGCCGGCGCCCGCTTCAGCGGCGTCACCAGCGGGCTCTCGCTCGATCGCAACAATCGCCTGCAGCGGCAGCTGCTGTGGGCGCGGTTCAGCCGCGGCGTGCCGCGCCTGGTGGACACGTTTCTGAAGCAGAAGGGACAGTTCGAAATCGATGACACCGGCTCCCCCGGACAACCTCAGCCGCGGTCGTGACGCGGAAGACCGCGCCTGCGCCCACCTGCAAAAGCAGGGGCTGCGGCTCAGCACGCGCAATTACCGCAGCCCGCATGGGGAGATCGACCTGGTAATGCAGGAGCGCGATACGCTGGTATTCGTCGAGGTGCGTTACCGCGCGAGCGCCGACTTCGGCACTCCGGCCGAGACCGTGGACGCGCGCAAACAGGCGCGACTGCGCGCCACTGCCGAGCATTATCTGCAGCACACCCCGCGGGCCTCCAAGAAAGCCTGCCGTTTTGATATCGTAGCGATTACCGGAGACGGCGAAGACGGTGATTTCCGCTGGCTACGGGACGTTTTCTGACCAAGGATGCCACGCATGGCCAAAGCCAATTTACAACCCGCCCCCGACGCCAACGCGCTGATCACGCGCGTGAAGAACAATTTCCAGGAAAGCATCCTGGCCACGCGCAACTGCATGGAGGACCTGGCGCCGGTCATCGCGCAGGCGGCCGCGCACATGATCCAGGCGCTGCTGACCGACCGCAAGGTGCTCGTCTGCGGCAATGGCGGCTCGGCCGCCGACGCGCAGCATTTCTCCGCCGAGCTGCTCAACCGCTTCGAGCGCGAGCGCCCGGGGCTGCCGGCGATCTCTCTGACCACCGACACCTCGACGATCACCGCGATCGGCAACGACTATCACTTCGACGACATCTTTTCCAAGCAGGTTCGGGCGCTGGGCCAGGCCGGCGACGTGCTGCTCGGCATCACCAGCTCGGGCAATTCGCGCAACGTGATCCGCGCGGTCGAGGCCGCGCACGAGCGCGAAATGACCTGCGTGATCTTGAACGGCCGCGACGGCGGCGGCATCGTATCGGTGCTGGGAGCAAACGACGTCAACATCTGCGTGCCGGGATCGTCCACCGCGCGCATCCAGGAGGTGCACGGCATCGCCATTCACTGTCTGTGCGACCTGATCGATTACCAGTTGCTCGGACAAGGCTGACATGTACCGGCGATTCCTTCTCGTTGCCGTGATCCTCGGCGCCTTCGGTGCCGTTCAGGCGTGCGCGCCGGTCGTGGTCGCGGGCGGGGCGACCGCCGCCGTGGCCGCCAGCGACGAGCGCACCCTCGGCACCCAGATCGACGACGAAAACATCGAGCTCACGGCGCGCAAGAAGATCAATGACGACAACCGCCTCGGCGACGACGTCCACGTCAACATCACCAGCTTCAACGGCACCGTGCTTCTCTCGGGTGAAGCGACCACGGCGGAAAAGCGCGACATCGTGGTGTCGCTCGTGCGCAGCATCGAGGGCGTCAAGCGCGTCGTGAGTGAAATCAACATCGCCGAGCCCACGGCTTTCGCCACCCGCGTGCACGATTCCTGGATCACCGGCGAGGTGAAAGCCAAAATGCTGGACACGGAAAACCTGAAGTCGACTCGGGTCAAGGTGGTGACGGAGAACGGCGTGGTGTATCTCATGGGGCTCGTCAGCCGCGCGCAGGCCGATCTCGCCACCGATGTCACCCGCCACGTGAGCGGCGTGCAGCGCGTCGTCCGGATGTTCGAGTACACGGATTGACCGGCAGCGAGTCCAAGATCGTCACGGATACCGCGCAACTGCCGGCGCGGGTGGCGCGACTCACGCGCCCGGTGGTGTTCACCAATGGCTGCTTCGACATTCTGCACCGCGGCCACGTCGCCTACCTCGAGGAAGCGGCGGCGCTGGGAAAATCCCTGGTCGTCGGCGTCAACAGCGACGCCTCGGTGCGGCGCCTGGAAAAGGGCGACGACCGCCCGATCAATCCGCTCGCGGACCGCATGGCCGTGCTGGCGGCGCTCGGCTGCGTCGCGCTCGTCGTTCCGTTCGAGGAAGACACGCCGCTCGAGCTGATCCGAATGGTGCGCCCGGACCACCTGGTAAAGGGCGGGGACTGGACGCCGGACAGAATCGTCGGCGCCGACGTCGTCCGCGCTTACGGCGGCCGGGTGCATTCCCTTCCCTTCCGTTTCGAGCGCTCGACCACCGGCCTGCTGCGCCGCATTCGTTTGTCGTCTGACAAGACGAGCGAGCATTAGCGAGCAGGGCGAGTTCTTATGGCAAGACGAACATGACTGATCTCCCCGCCCGGTTCATCGAGCGCCTGCGGGCAACGCTAGGCGCGGATCACGTGCTGACCGATCCCGCCGACCGCTGGCCTTACGGCCAGGACAATTCGCGCCGGCAGGCGCCGCCGGATGCCGTCGCCTTCGCCACGACCCGCGCCCAGGTCGTGGAAACGGTGCGCCTGTGCAACGAATACGGAATGCCCCTCGTGGCGCGCGGGCGCGGCACCAACACCACCGGTGGCACGGTGCCGGTGCGCGGCGGGCTGGTGCTGTCGCTCGAGCGCATGGACCGCATTCTCGAAACCGACGCCGCCAATCGCGTCATGCGCGTCGAGCCCGGCGCGATCAACCAGACGGTGCAGAACGCGGCCGCCGA
>DASPRK010000083.1:0-2162 GCA_035624495.1 Methylomirabilis sp. (SeqCode)
GTCGGCCAGTTCGAACGCCGGCCGAACCTTCACCGCGCTATCTCGGCGGCGTGACGCTCAGCGAGAGTTTGTCGAGCGGACTGGCCGTAGCGGCGATCACTCCGGTCGAGACGTGGGCGTAGCGCGTCGTCGTCTCGAGCTTCGAATGTCCGAGCAGGACCTGGATGGATGTCGACGCCGCTCTCCAGAAGATGCGTCGCGAAACTATGCCGCAACACATGCACGCTCACACGCTTGTCGAGCCCCGCCGCAGCCGTCGCCGATCGGCAGGCGGCATGCCAGCAAGCTCGGTTCGATGGGCGTGTCGGCCGGCCGACCGGGAAACAGGAACGGCCTCGGCCGCGCCAGCCGCCAATACTCGCGCAGGATGCCGAGCAGCGTCTCGGAGAGCATGGCGTAGCGCTCCTTGCCGCCCTTGCCGCGTTCGATCCGCAGCACCATGCGCCGGCTGTCGATGTCGCTGACCTTGAGCGCGGCGACTTCGGACACCCGCAGACCCGCGGCATAGGCCGTCGTCAGCGCCACGCGCGCCTTCAGACTCGAAACGGCTTCCAGAAACCTCACCACTTCGTCGGCGCTCAACACGGTAGGAAGTTTGCGCGGCTCGCGAGCGAAAGGAATGCGCTCGAGGATCGTCGTCTGACCCAATGTCACGCCGTAGAAGAACCGCAGCGCACACACGGTCTGGTTCAGCGACGACCATGCGAAGCCTTTCGACGCCAGGTGCACGAGATAGGCGCGCACGTCTTCGACGCCGAGCCGATCCGGCGAGCGACCAAAATATCGGCTGAACTTCGAGACCGCATAAAGGTAGGATTGCTGCGTCGCCGGCGACAGATTGCGGATCTCGCTACTACGGACCCAGCCGCCACCCTCTCGTCTTCGGCCGACTTCCCGGTTTCGCCGGTTATACGGCCTACCCTGCTCCGGCGATTTCTCGCCGGGACGAGGAGGGCTTCTCCAGTTGCTCAGCATGTCCTTGTCACCGTGCTGTCGCTTCCACCCCGCCGAGGTGACCAGCCGTATCGGTCAGTGTTCGGCTAGCCATTCTGCCTTCGCCCCTACGTTGCAGGCTCGGCCCTCGGGTACGCATTTTCGAGGCCACAATGCGTTCACTTTTGTTACGGCCCGGTGACTCGTAACCTCCCCTAGGGAGGTCTTGTCGATAGGCTTCGAAAGTTCGGTTTCCCTCTCCTCCGCTATCCAAACTACGGGGTTCTGACTTCTACCCCGGCAGGACTGACTCCTGCTGAACACGCCAGCCTTCTCTGGACACACAACGCAGCGTGCGGATTTCCTCGCACTGCGCTCACCTGCTTGCTTCGCCCCAAGGCTTATGGGACCTATCCTGCCGGAGCGACTTTCGGGGCTACCTGCGCCACTCGATAGCCGTTGAATAGCCCGAGCGTTTCGTACAGCCAGTCCCTACTCCACCGTGTCCAGCCGAAGCCCTGTCGTTTGCGGGCTCGCAGCATATGGCGCCTGATCTTCTTTTCCACCCAGTCCTTCACGTAGCCGAAGCACTCGCTGGAATGTCCCGCCCTGAAGTAATTCACCCAGCCGCGCAGCACCGGGTTGATCAGCTTGATGACCCGATCGACCGGTTGCGACTGGTGACGTCGGAACACGTCCTTGAGCTTCGCCAGCAGCGCCGTCCGCTTTTTGAGCTTGGGCGTGTAATGGGCACGCCATCGGCCCCGCAGACTGCGCACCCGGCGAAAGTCGAACCCGAGGAAGCCGAAGCTCTCGCCTCGGCATAGATCCACGATCCGACTCTTCTCCTCGTTGATTTGGACCTGTAGTTCGGCGAGTTCCTCCCGTAGCCGCTTTTCCACCGCCGCCATCAGCCAGTCATGCCGCGGGTGGGCGTCGATCAAGATCACCAGGTCGTCAGCGAACCTCGCATATTCGACGCCGGTGTACTTGCCGTAGCGCGTGGCCTCCTTCGCCCGCTCCAGCATCCTGTCCACCTCGTTGAGGTAGAGGTTGCTGAGCAGCGGCGAGATCACCCCGCCTTGCGGAACGCCGTGCTTGCCGTTGGCTTTGAGCATCACCTTCAGCAGGCGCATCACGTCAACGTCGTCTACCCGCGCGGCCACTTTCGCCAACAGCCGATCATGCCGGACATTGTCGAAATAGCTGCTCAGGTCGATGTCGATGAC